>JBKBWT010000055.1:0-20837 GCA_046314415.1 Saprospiraceae bacterium | reverse complement strand
AACTGCGTGTATTTCCTGCTTTTTGCCCGAAACACGCTTTATTTGGTTTTTCCTGCTTTGTACAAAAATGCTTATTTTTTGCGATGTTTCTCAATCTACAAAATCTGAACGCACAAACGCCTATTATTCAGGCAGTAACGCCGCTCGCTAATACCGTGGAGCAATATAGCAAATTTGAAGTAAAATTGGATTTAACGGCTAATTATACCAATCCTTACGATTATGATAATATTCGTGTTTTTGCTACTTTTATAAATACTGATAATCAGCCATTTACAGTAGATGGCTTTTTTATGCAGGATTTTCAGTTTACCAGTTTACAAACGGGTTCTATTACATCTTTAAATAACGGCGTATTTAAAATTCGCTTCTCACCCAATAAACCTGGCACCTGGCGTTACACGATTTCCTGCACGACACCCGCCGGGACGGGCACATTCCCTGAACAAACTTTTCAATGTGTAACACCCTCTAATTCAGCCAATAAAGGCTTCGTTAGAACCAGCGAGAGCAATTATTTGCAATTTGATAATAATGAACAATATATTCCCGTTGGCGAAAATATCGCCTGGCAAGTGAGCAATCCTTATGTCGATTATAAAAAATGGCTCGATAAATTAAGTAATAATAAAGGTAATTTTTTCCGGCTTTGGCAGGCGCACTGGGGCTTGGGCATTGAGTGGCAAAATAATAATAATGGTTTTCAGGGGCTTCGTCGTTATAAACAAAGTAATGGTTTTTATATGGATTGGCTGCTGGATTATTGCGCCGAGAAAGATATTTACATCATGTTATGCCTGCAACATCATGGTCAGGTTTCTACCCGCGTGAATCCGAATTGGAGCGAAAGCCCTTATAATGCTGCGAATGGCGGTCCGGCACAAAATACCTGGGATTTTTTCACGAATACCAGCGCTAAAAATCATGTAAAGAATCGACTCCGTTATATCATGGCGCGTTGGGGTTATTCACGAAATATCATGTCCTGGGAGTTATTTAATGAAGTGGATTGGACGGATCAGTTTGAGCAGCGCAAAGCCGATGTTGCCAACTGGCATGCAGAGATGGCGGCGTTTTTAAAAGATAATGATCCTTATGAACATTTAGTGACCACCAGCTACGCCCATGATAATAATGATGCAGCAGTCTGGCATAATCCTGATATTGATTTTACTCAAACGCATTATTATATTAATATTCCCAATTTGGAACGCGCCCTTTCCAGCGGCGTAAAGCGCTATTTAACTGATTATCAAAAACCTACGCTAACCGCCGAATTTGGTTTGGGCGACTCCGGCAGCGGCTTGAGCGCACTCGACCCCAATGGCATTCACATTCATAATTCCTTGTGGGCGTCTTTATTTTCGGGGGGTATAGGCTCCGCCATGAGCTGGTGGTGGGACAATTATATTGATCCACGTAATTTATATTATCATTTCGCGCCGGTTGCCGAAATTACACAACTTATTACATTCAAAGATCATAAATTTAAGCCTATTACATCTCTTATTAGCGGTGCACCCTCCGATCTTTCGCTCTCCCCCACTACCCAGGGCTGGGGCGCTTTAGCTGACACCTCATTTACCATTGAAAACGGCGCAGTCATGCCAACCGATGCTGCATTAAGCTTCTTTCTCTATGGTTCTCAATGGAATACGCAATTTCGGCGTCCGCCAATCTTTAAAGTAAATTACCCTGCAAATGGAAAATTCACAGTCAAAACAGCATCCCAAACCGGCAACAGCCCCAAAATTGCCATCTGGCTGGACGGTGTTAAAAAATTAGAACAGAATGCCGCTGTAAATCAATCATTTACAATCGATATTCCCGCAGGTGCCCACACGATCAAGGTGGATAATACCGGTACGGATTGGATTGGTATTGCGGCTTATTCCTTCAGTGGCTTGGGTTCGGCGGTGGATGCTTACACCTTAATTTCCGAGGATAAAAGTAAAGTAGTGGGCTGGGTACTAAATAATCGGTATAATCATGATGTTGTTAAAAATAATGGTATTCCAGCCGCTGCGAATGGTGCTGTTTTAAAAATGGATGCTATAAAAAACGGAAATTATTTAGTAAAATGGTTCGATTGTTTAAGCGGCGCAATGGTGAATACAACGCCGGTAATTGTTGAAAACAGCTCATTGAACCTATTGATTCCCAGTTTATTATGGGATTTAGCTTTTGTAATGGAAGATCAATCTGTAAATGTCCACAATATAAAAACGGCATTTCCATTTACTTTATATCCGAATCCTATTACAAGCGGACCGATTCATATTACATTTGAATTAAAAACAACATCGCAGGTGCAAATTACATTACTCGACGTGACCGGACGAATATTACAATCATTATATAAAGGCTCTTTACCGGCAGGCGAACAACAATTACAAGCAAATTTATCCCCGAATCTCCCGGCAGGCATGTATTGGATGAAGATAACAACTGATAATCAGGCAGCTACGCAGCCTTTAATAATTATCAGACCGTAATAGAAATATGAGATATGAAATTTGAGATTTGAAATAAATCACCTAATTCCAAAAATATGAAAAATCTCATTCAAACAAGTGTTATTACATTGTTTTATTATTTAATATCAATTCAATTGAATGCTCAATCTCAAACCTACCTCGGCGTACCCGTCACCGACATTGAAAAGGAATTAAAAACACATCTAAGTACCTGGTATCCAAGGATTATCGACACAGAAAACGGTGGATATTGGACAAATTTTGAATATGATTGGACGCGTTCGCAAGATCAAAACAAAATGCTCGTCACGCAGGCACGCGGGCTGTGGACGGCGGCTCGTGCGGCTTCTGCTTTCCCCGACGATCCGGTTTATAAAAAAGCGGCAGATCATGGTTTTGAATTTTTAACTAAAAAAATGTGGGATATATCAAATGGCGGTTTTTACCAATATTATCCAATTAATAACTCCGAACCCTCCTATAAATTAATTTATGGTAATACGTTTGCGCTTTTTGCCCTGGCGGAATATGCCAAAGTAAATAAAAGCCCCGAAGTTATGATGTGGGTGAATAAAGTTTTTCAGTGGATGGAAACGGTGGCACATGATCCTAAAAATTTAGGCTACTATAATATTATCATTCCTGATAATGTAAAAAATTCCAAAGACCCTGAAATTCAGGCATTTGTCAGTCGCCTTGGCTGGGGAAAACCAGATTGGAAAGATCAGAATACCAGTATTCATATTCTGGAAGCATTCACAACAGTATATCAAGTTTTACCGGAGCCTTTAGTAAAAAAACGCCTCGAAGAAATGCTAAAACTCGTGCGGGATAAAATGGTGAATCGCGACGGGCATTTAAATTTATACTTCACAAATAATTGGGAGCCAATTGTTTATCGGGATTCTTCCCGTGCTTTTATAATGAAAAATTTACCGATTGATCATGTTTCTTTTGGGCATGATATTGAGACAGCATATTTATTATTAGATGCTTCCAAAGCATTATATGGTAAATATGATAAAAAAACATTACAAGTTGCTAAAAGATTGGTGGATCATTCTTTGCAATATGGGTTTGAAAAGGAGTATTATGGGCTGTTTGACAGAGGGTATCGCTTTACAAAAAATGGCAATATTGAAATTGTAACCCGCAGCAAAGCCTGGTGGGCGCAAATGGAAGCCTGGCATTCACTAGCGCTGATGGCAAATTTATATCCAAAAGAAAAAATTTACCCCGAAGCTTTCCAAAAAATGTGGCAATACATGCAAAAAGAATTGATAGATCACGAGCATAAAGGCTTGTATGGCAACGGATTAGACGAAAGTCCAGAGAGTAAAACCCAGCGCAAAGCGCACCAATGGAAAGGGGCTTATCATGATGGGCGGGCGCTGATGCAGGTGTGGGAATACACAAAGGAAAGACGAAGAGACTGAAAGATATAGGGACTCCGAGCGGTTCCTAAAGATTTGCTAAATCTTTAAGATTTAGTAAATCTCTCTCTGAAAAAATTAAATATTTTAATAAAATTTATACAAATTATATGAAAAAGCTAACGTCATCTTACATCAAATTATCTTTTATTTTATTATTATTTACCAATCATATTGCTTTGGCGCAGCAAAAATTAAGCATCAACGATCTGGGTTATTTTGAAATGCCGGGACTAAACGTTACGGTTTTTAGTGATATTTATCCCGATGGTCATCAGACTGGTGTGACGGTTATTCAGCATGGGGTACGGGTAGCTGCGAATGGCGATTTGCGATTGGAAATCTCTCCGGGACAATGGTCGCCGGTACCAAAAGGCGGTGAATTAAAAGTAAATAAAGAGACGCAAACCATTACACAGCGTCTCTGGTATCCTGATTCCACTAAAAATCGCAAGGGATTTAATCCCATTATTTACCCAGATTTAAATTTTACCTATCAAGTGAATGTTACGGCATTACAAGGCAATTCTTTTAAAGTAACAGTTGATTTGGACCAGCCTTTACCCCAAGAATGGATTGGTAAAGTGGGCTTTAATTTTGAATTATTTCCCGGTGATTTATTTGGCAAATCATATTTAATGGACAGTCAATTCGGGCATTTTACACAACAAGCCAACGGACCGGTTCAGGATTATTTTGGTGAATATTTAGCAAAGCCTTTGGCGACGGGAAAAAGATTAATTGTCGCGCCAGAGCTTGATAAACAACGGCTTACAATTGAAACAAAAACCGGAAATCTGGAATTGTGGGACGGTCGCACCAATCATAATAATGGCTGGTACATCGTGCGCACGGCTGTTCCCGCGAATGCGACTAAAAATGCGATTGAATGGATTATTACACCCCATGTAATAACGGGTTGGCAATATGAGCCGGTCATTCAGGTGTCGCAAATCGGGTATCATCCGGAGCAACCCAAAAAAGTGATTATTGAACAAGATCAACGGGATTTGCAAATTAATGATGTCATTATTTACAAATTGACGCCAAATGGTAAAGAAAAAGTAAATACCGGCAAGCCAACTAAATGGGGCAAGTTTTTACGCTATAATTATTTAACGTATGATTTCTCCAACATTAAACAACCGGGCATGTATGTAATAGCATATCGTTCCAAAACTTCACATCCGTTTCAAATCAGCCCGGAAGTTTATGATCGGCATGTGTGGCAACCCACTTTAGAATATTTTCTGCCCGTGCAAATGTGTCACATGCGCGTGAATGAAAAATACCGTGTCTGGCACGGTGCCTGCCACCTCGACGATGCGCGGATGGCACCGGTGGACACCAATCATTTTGACGGCTATGTGCAAGGTCCTTCGACCCTTACAAAGTATAAACCTTTAGAATATGTTCCGGGAATTGACAAAGGCGGCTGGCATGATGCGGGCGATTATGATTTAAGAATTGAATCGCAAATTGCAACGGTTTGGATGCTGGCACTCATGATTGAAGAATTTGGCTTGGATTATGATGCCACAATGATAGATCAGGTAAATAAAATTGTAGAAATTCATGTGCCGGATGGAAAATCGGATGCCATTCAGCAAATTGAACATGGTTTATTATCGATTCTCGGTGGGTATCGCTCGCTGGGAAGATTGTATAGAGGCATCATTTGCAATGACTTACGTCAATATGTGCTGCTCGGCGACGGCGCGAATACAACTGATAATATAATATATAATGGTAAAGACAGCGTAAATGACGATCAATGGGTATTTACTGAAGATAATCCCGATCGGGCATTATATACAGCGGCGGGCTTGGCAGCGGCTTCGCGTGTGCTAAAGGCTTCAAATCCAGCACTTTCTGAAGAATGTTTACAAACCGCTTTAGCGATTTATAATAATGAAAAAGATCATACGAAAAGAACAGAATCCAAGGTTTTAGCGCTTTCGGAATTGATTTTAACAACCGAAGACCCGCAATTGATACAGGCGTTTGTAAATATGAAGGAGCAAATTATAAAAAACATTACATCCTCTGGTTGGGCGGTGGGTCATGTGATACACAAGATTCAGGATCAGGCATTTAGAAAGGATATTTCTGCGGCGGTAGCGACTTATTTACAAGGATTAAAAGAAGCGTCCAAAACCGATTCGCCCTACGGTGTTCCTTACAAACCCAATATCTGGGGTGCCGGCTGGACGATTCAGGAATTTGGCGTCAAGCAATATTTCTTCCATAAAGGTTGGCCCGAACATGGCTCTAAAGACTTCTACCTCAATGCTTTACAATTTATACTTGGGGTGCATCCAGGAGAAAATACGGCGTCCTTTACTTCCGGAGTTGGATCGAAATCGGCGATTGTGGCGTATGGCGTGAATCGGGCGGACTGGTCGTACATTCCCGGTGGCATTGCGTCAGGGACGGCGTTGATTCGACCGGATTTACCGGAATTTAAAGTGTGGCCCTACTTCTGGCAACAAACCGAATATGTATTGGGCGGAGGTACAACGGATTATATGTTTTTGGTACTGGCGGCGCAGCAATTATATAAAAAGTAATAGTACGCTGATTTTTTGTGATGATTATGATATTCTAAAATTTAAGACGATATGATTTACCTTTATTAAAATGTAAATACCTGAATCATGATAAAAATTCGACTGGCATTAGCGCTTATTTTTTATAGCATGATATTATTACATCATGCCAAAGCGCAGGATACGCCTTTCCGGCGCGGGGTGAACCTGACCAATTGGTTTCAGGCGGGTAATGTACGGCAGATTCAATTTACCAAATACACGAAAAAAGACTTTGAAAACATCAAAAGTCTGGGCTGCGATGTAATAAGATTGCCGATTAATTTACATTTTATGACTGATGGTGCGCCTAATTATAATATTGATCCGCTTTTTTATACATTTTTAGATCAGGTTGTGAATTGGGCGGAAGAATTACAAATACATTTGATCTTAGACAATCATACCTTCGATCCGGCGGCAAATACCGATCCGAATGTCGGCATCATATTAGAAAAAGTGTGGAAGCAAATGGCGGCGCATTACAAAGATCGCTCCAATTACATTTATTATGAAGTGCTGAACGAACCGCACGGCATTGCTGACGCGTTGTGGAATAGCATTCAGCAATCCGTGGTAACTGCCATCCGTACCATTGACACCAAGCACACCATTATCGTGGGTCCTGCGGGTTGGAATAGTTATAATAATCTGGCGGCGATGCCGGTTTATAATGATACCAACTTGATATACACGTTTCATTTTTATGATCCCTTTGTCTTCACGCATCAGGGTGCGACCTGGGGCGAGCCTTCCATGGCAGCGCTGGCGAATGTGCCGTTTCCTTACAATGCCACTAAAATGCCCGTATTTCCTGCGGCTTTGCGCGGCACCTGGGTAGAAAGTGCATTTAACAATTATCAAAATGACGGCACGGTTGCCAAGGTGAAACAACTCATTGACATAGCCGTACAATTTAAACAAAGTAGAAATGTAAAGATTTTCTGCGGCGAATTCGGCGTTTACATTCCCAATAGTAATAATGAGGATCGCGTTTTCTGGTATGATACGGTGCGTAAATATCTGGAGGAGAAAGGCATCGCGTGGACGAGTTGGGATTATCATGGTGGCTTCGGCATATATAATAAAGGTGGGAATGATTTGTTTGAACATGATTTAAACGTGCCCCTGCTGCGTGCCTTGGGTTTTAATGTGCCGGTACAGTTGCCTTTTGCGCTTCGACCCGACAGTACCGGCTTCCTGATTTACACGGATTATATTGAAAATCAGATGGTTGAAGCGAGTTATACCAATGGTACGCTGGATTTTTATTCCACGGAGCAACCGACGGCTGGCGAGCGTTGCCTGTACTGGACGGGTGCCAACCAATATAATGCCATTGGTTTTGATTTTAAACCGAATAAAGATTTATCTTATTTGGTAAATAATAATTTCGTACTTGATTTTTGGGTGCGCGGCAACACGCCCGGCGCTCGATTCGACATCCGCTTTGTAGATACCAAGACCAGCGACCCCAACGACCATCCCTGGCGTATGCGCGTCACCATCGACGAAAGCCGCGCCAAATGGGATAATCAATGGCGGCAGGTGCGCATTCCACTGAAAAATTTTGTGGAGCAAGGCTCCTGGGATAACAATACCTGGTACAATCCGCAGGGAAAATTTGACTGGAAAGCCATTGACAGATTGGAAATCGTGTCGGAACACAGTGCATTGACCAATGTAAAATTCTGGTTTGACCAAATGCAGGTGACGACTTTGACGACTACACCGGTGACCGATGTTGCAGCGGAGCTACCAATCCAGGTTTTTCCGAATCCTGCCCGGGATTTTATAAATCTGGAAAGTCCTGTTGAAAATCTGATCAGCTATCAGATTATTGACAGCTTGGGTAGGATCGTAGCCAGCGGGCAATTTGTACACCGTATCCAAATCAGTTTGACGGATTCACCTGCCGGATTATACGTGCTGCGGGTGAGCGATGGCAAGTCCGCTTTTGCTACTCAAAAAATCCTGAAACTGTAAATATTTTATAAAAAGAATGGCGCTTTGCCGGTGGGTAAAGTGCCATTTTTAAATGCCTTTTAACGCCTTATTATACCAAATTTGAAATAAGCAGGCATAAATACATGAATTTAAACAACTGTAAATGAATGCTTTATTTAAAAATCAATACGCCATTCCGCATTAAAAATGATACCATACTAAAATACAGGGTTTGCCAACTTCATTTTTTTATCTTCAAATAACGCCAGCTTTTAGGCAAAGAACATTGGATCAATTTCACGTTTGTCTGTAACAGCGCTGTATTGGTGCAAATTTTCTTCTCACCGTTGGTAACCAAATACCAATGACTGGTAACTAATTACCAATGGTTGGTAACCAATTACCAATGGCTGGTAACTAATTACCAACGGCTGGTAACTAATTACCAACGGCTGGTAACCAATTACCAATGACTGGTAACTAATTACCAATGGCTGGTAACTAGTTACCAACGACTGGTAACTAATTACCAATGGCTGGTAACTAATTACCAATGACTGGTAACCAATTACCAATGACTGGTAAAATCTCATTCATCAATGGAAATTTTTTTCTACGCTTCTTTCCGTCTTACCCAATACTTCAATGCAATTATCCGCCTGATTTTGACATAGAAACGGGGGTATTTATTACATACACAGCGAACAATCGTCCCTATTACTGATAAAATAACTCCTTTTGTACCATTGTTACAAATCCCCCCTTACAATGTCAAATACCTCCCCCCCCCCTCCGAAATCCCACCATTATATTTGAAAGCGAAATGCTAACCATAATTTTTTCTAAAAAAAATGAGCGGATATATGAAAAATTTTGAAACCTCTTACCGAATTCGGGGCTGGCTTTCCCTCTCTATTTGGCTGTTTTGCGCTACGTTGGTAAGTGCGCAGGTGCGTACCCTTACCGGTACGGTGCGATCCGTAGAGGGCGAACCCCTCATTGGAGCCACCATTCAGGTAGCCAACGCGCCTACCCGAGGTACTGTTACTGATTTCGACGGCAGTTTCTCGCTGGCAGTGGCAAGCGGCGAAAAGTTGTTTATATCTTACACAGGTTATGAACCACAAACCATTGTTGTAGGAGATCAAACGACTTTGAATATTCAAATGGTGACCGCTTCTTCTTTACTCGATGAAGTGGTGGTAGTAGGGTATGGCACTCAGAAAAAAAGCGACCTGACCGGTTCAGTTGCCTCAGTCTCCGGCGAACAACTAAGAAATTCCATCACTACTAACCTCGACCAGGCGCTGCAAGGGCGCGTTGCGGGGGTGCAAGTGACCCAAAACTCCGGTGCACCGGGCGGTGCAGCTTCTATTCGTATTCGGGGCGCCAACTCTATTACAGGCTCTAACGAGCCACTGTACGTTATTGACGGCATTCCTTTCCAGGGTGACGGGGCAACGGTAGCCGGTTTCGACTGGGCGGGCGGTGCCAACGGACAAAATCGCGTGAATCCGCTTTCTACGATTAACCCCAATGATATTGTGCGCATTGAGGTACTGAAAGATGCTTCGGCGACGGCAATTTATGGGGCGCGTGCTGCCAACGGCGTTATTTTGATTACAACCAAGCGTGGTCAGAAAGGTGAATCGAAGATTTCGTACAATGGCTATTACGCCAATCAGTCTATTCCTAATAAGTTAGAAATGATGAATCTGCAACAGTTTGCGGATTATCAGTTGCAAATCAGCCAAGACCTTGGCTTGGTTCCGAATCAGCGTTACCTCGACCCCACCCTGTTGGGTACGGGCACCGATTGGCAGGATGAAGTATTCCGCAACGCCGGCATGCAAAGTCATCAACTTTCGGTGATCGGTGGCACGGATAAAACTTCGTATGCCATATCCGGCGGTTATTTTCAACAAGATGGTATCATCATCGGCTCTGATTTTGACCGCTTTACAGCGCGTATCAATTTGGACAATGAAGTAAAAGATTGGATCAAAGTAGGCGGTAGTTTGTCGTATGCCAATACGGAAGAGCAAATCACACTCAACGATGGCGGCGACGGCGTCATTATGCAGGCATTGCTGATGCAGCCTGACGTGCCGGTGCGCGACATCAACGGCAACTACGCCGGTCCTGACGTGGCATTGGGCGGGGTGAGTTATAACCCGGTTGGTGCGGCTTTGCAGCGCAATAACTTTCTGACCCGTCAACGCTTGATGGCAAATGTATATGGCGATGCTACTTTAATCAAGGGCTTAACTTTCCGCTCGGAAATCGGTTTTGATGACAATCACTCGCTGAACCGCGCTTTCCACCCTACTTTTAAATGGGGCGCATTGGTCAATAACGAAAACCAACTACGCCAACGCGAGGAAAGCAGTTTCTTCTGGATTTGGAAAAATTACCTTACCTACAATACTAAAATTGGTGCGAAACATAGCCTGACAGCGCTGTTGGGTGCGGAAGCGCAGCGCTCAGATTGGGAAGGTTCGCAGGTAACCAAGAAGAACTTTGCATCCAATGATATTCCGGTGCTCAGCGAAGGCGAAGACGTTACTTCCCGCACCAGTGGCTGGAAGGATGCGGCATCCATTGCTTCCTACTTCGGACGTTTTAATTATGGCTTTGACGACCGTTTTCTGGTCACCTTAACCCTGCGTGCCGATGGTTCTTCCAAGTTTGGTCCGGCTAATCGCTGGGGTTACTTCCCCTCCGGTTCTTTTGCGTGGCGACTCGGTAATGAGCGTTTCCTGGAAGGCATTGAGGCATTGAGTGATTTGAAATTGCGCGTCGGTTACGGACAAGTTGGCAATCAGGCAATTGGCAACTTCTTGTACGGTTCTTCTTTGCTCACGGTTACCACGCCTTTTGGCACCGCTTATCGGCAGGAAAAAATTGCCAATCCCAACCTCAAATGGGAAGCCACCACGCAGTACAACCTCGGCTTAGATGTGTCGCTGTTTAAAAACCGCCTGGATTTGACGGTCGATTTCTATTTGAAAGAAACGGAAGATATGTTGTTGCAACTTTCCATTCCAAGTTATTTGGGTGGTGCGGGTTACAATGATATTCGTGCGCCTTTCGCCAATGTGGGTAAAATGGAAAACCGCGGCGTGGACCTTTCTATTAATTCGCGCAACATTGTCGGCGAAAAATTCAACTGGGATACCGATCTGACTTTCTCTCTCAACCGCAATGAAATTGTGGCACTGGATAATGATGCCAAAATTTACTGGCGCAATTTGTATTGGTACAGTGAATTCCAGACGGCTACGCGCACTGCGGTGGGTTACCCGCTTGGTCAATTTTATGGCTACGTGGTAGAAGGGCTTTTCAAGGATCAGCAGGATATTTTAAATCATGCGGTACAAGTGTTGGATAATAATTCCATTACGAGCGAAGACCCGAATGGTAAAAATCTGGTGGATAAACGCCAGGGCGTGTGGATTGGCGATGTGAAGTTTAAAGATTTGAATGGTGACGGCGTGATTAACACGGAAGACCAGACCATTATCGGCAATCCTAACCCGGATTTTACTTTTGGTTTGAACAATGCCTTCTCCTACGGACCACTTGATCTCACGATTTACCTTACGGGCTCTTACAGCGTGGATATTTTGAATTACTCGCGGGTGCAGATTGAAGGGCAAACCAGTATTTTCAGCAATCAGGCGGCAACGGTTTACGACCGTGCCCGCTACGGTTTGAAAAATGCGAATGGTTCAGACCTCGATCCGGCAAATGTCTATCTGGCAAATCCTGAGACGACCATGCCGCGCCCAACCACCACAGATAACAACCGGAACAACCGCATGTCCGATCGCTTCATCGAAGACGGTTCTTACCTGCGTATTCAGAATGTCCGGCTGGCTTATACTTTACCGAGCCGCCTCACGCAGCGTTTCCGCGTAGAACGCTTCCGCCTGTATGCCACGGTACAAAATCTGTACACCTTTACCAAGTACTCCGGCTACGATGCGGAAATCGGCGCTTTCAATCAGGATCCTTTGTTGCAAAACGTGGATATGGGACGCTATCCTACGCCGCGCGTGTTCACTTTTGGTGTGGATGTGGATTTTTAATCATTTCTAACCTGAAATTTTAAATTATGAAAGGTCTATTTAAATATATGCTGCTACCAGTGCTGATGCTTGCCCTGGCAGCTTGTAGCGAAGACTTCCTGGAAATAGAACCACAAGACCGCCTCACAACCGACAATTTCTACCGGAATGAGACGGAGATCAAGGCGGCGACCGCAGCCCTGTACGGTTTTCCCTGGTTTGATTTCAATGATAAGTTTTTCTGGTGTGCCGGCGACGAAATGGCGGGCAATCTATACCATACCTGGGATCAAGAAGGTCAATATTTCTACTTTTCTTTCAATGCCGGTAACGCGCATATTTCCTCGGGCTGGCGCGGCTTGTTCCGGGTAATTTCTTACGCCAACTCAGTCATTAATGATATGCCGCTGGCAGCTTCAGGCAAAGTCTCGCAAGCGGTCATCGATCGCGCATTGGGCGAAGCACGCTTCATGCGGGGCACCGCGTATTTCATGCTGTCAGAATTCTGGGGCGACGTACCCATCGTGGAAAATTCTACTGCATTAGTGACGAGCAACGACCTGTTTTTGCCTAAAAACACGCGTGCCAGTGTATATGAATTCATTCGTCGGGATTTGACATTTGCTGCTCAAAACTTACCTCTTGCGGATGCGCCGGGTCGCGTTACGCAGTGGTCTGCCAAAGGCATGCTGGCAAAATTGTACCTCACCATGGCACAGGACCTGAAAAATCCAAAGTCTGCCGAGTTTTTTAATGAAGCGAAGAAGTATGCTGTTGACGTGATTGCCAATAGCGGTCGTGGCTTGATGTCTAATTACGGTGATTTGTTTAAAATTGAAAACAACAACAACTCCGAAAGCCTCTTTGCTATTCAATGGATGGAAGGTTCCTACGCTTTGGGCAATAGCCGTCAGGCAAACTGGGCGCGCAGCAGCCTTATCACCGGCAACAGCGAAGCCTGGGGCGGTGGGAAATGTGTAACGTACGACTTTTTGCAGGATGTGGAAAAGAATGACAAGCGCCAGTCAGCTATTTACATGAAACCGGGCGACTTTTACCCTGAAATTAACAAGAAAGCCGGTGGCTATCGCTATAACATCGTGACGCGCGATCCAGCCGATCCGAATATTACCATTGAAGGGGCTACCCCGGTTTTAAATAGTTTGAAAAAGTACGTAGTGGGAAGTGCCGAGGATAACGCCGGTAAAGTGACCACTGGTCAGGCAACGGCAGTCAATCAGTATGTGCTGCGTTTGGCGGATGTGTATTTGATTTACGCCGAAGCGGCTTTGGGTGCTGCCAATTCAACAACAGATGCCACGGCTTTACAATATTTCAATGCCATTCGGCAGCGCGCCGGTTTACCAGCTAAGACCAGCTTGACTTTTACGGATATTTTGAAAGAACGCCGGGTGGAATTTGGACTGGAAAGCATTTCCTGGTTTGATATCAAACGCTTCTATTACCGCGATGCCACTGCTGCCCTGGCTTATCTAAACGCGCAGGAACGCGAATACACTTACCAGCGTAAAACCGGTAATAATATTCCCGATGAAAATACGATCGATGGCTATGAATTGATGCCGCCGCCAGGTACCATTACCGTGGACGCTTCCAAGATGTTTTTACCCATACCGGCATCTGAAGTGCTCACCAATCCTTTGTTGGCACCCAACGAACCGGCTGTAGAATATCAGTTCAAGTAAATGAATTAGTAAGTTATTGGTAATTATGATATAAATAATCACCCAGTAACATTATTAAAAAGTAATAATTCGCATATTATGAAACCATTATTAAAATATATAATTTTCCTTTTACTTCCGGTAATGATGCTTGGCGTGCTGAGTACCTCGTGCGAAAAAGAAGAGGAGACCGCGGTAGATAGCCAAAACGCAGCGATTCATTACATCCGCTCGACCGATCCGGCTAAATCCGATTCGTTGATCGTGGGAGCGTTTATGGGAAGTTTAATCGCCATCGTCGGCGATAATTTACAGGATACCAAGGAGTTATGGTTCAACGATCAGAAAGCGACGCTCAATCCGACTTATATTACTAAAAAAACCATTTTAGTAAACGTTCCGAATACGGTACCTGCGCAAGTGACGAATAAAATGCGGCTGGTATTTGGCGATGGACATGAGTTATTATATGATTTTTCGGTGAATGTACCGGCACCAAGCATCACTTCTATTAAATGTGAATATGTGCCGACCGGCGGGACTGCGCTATTACAGGGCGACTTTTTCTTTGAACCCATCAAAGTGATTTTCCCGGGCGATGTACAAGGTGAACTTGTTTCGGTAGAAAAAACGCAAATAGCCGTAACGGTGCCGGCAGGCGCTACTTCCGGTCCGATTACAATTCAAACCAACTTCGGCAAAGCCAAATCCGGTTTTTATTTTCGTGATAATCGTAATATTATATTGGATTATGATACCAAGTTACACGAAACCTGGACGGCACCTATTGCCAAACCCAGCGATAATCCTAGTCCTACGCCGGTTGATGGGGGTTATGCTTTCTTCAAACACGCCGCTGATGGCGCCTGGATGTGGACCAATGAATTGACGATGCAATATTGGGCGCCACGTGGCCGAGGCAAAATTCCGGTAGCCACGGGCAATATCAATGATTTGGTTTTCAAATTTGAAGCCAATGTAATGGAATGGAAAGATGTACGCATGGAAATTTTCCTGGCACCTTATGCCGAAGATCACGGGCGCGATGCGCCGACTACGGCAATGGCGCGCTGGCAACCCTGGAAAGAGAATGGCGCTTATAAAACGGATGGTTGGGTGACCGTTTCCATTCCTTTGACGGAATTTAAATTTGGCAAAGATGACCCGGAAAATGAAGTGAATGGTAGTAAAAAGATTGAAAATCTGGCAAATCTTTCCAATGTAACCATGATGTTGTTTGGTCCGGCAGCCGGTACGAATCCGGTTTACATTGCATTTGATAATATCCGCATCGTTCCTAAATAACATCAAGGCTTTTTATTAAGCCAGCATATAAGAATATGTGCTTTTATTATTATCATTTTTCACTTTTCAGTGAAATCATTTAAAGAAAGTATCATGTTACAATTTATAAATAAACATAAAACCTCTTGGCTCCTTTGTCTGCTTTTGGCGGGATTCGTGGTGCTTTCCTGCGATAAAGACGAGGAGGACGCTGGTCCGGCGGTTCAATTGCTCAGCTTCGGACCTTCGCCGGTGTTGCGCGGCGGCGAGTTAAAGTTTATTGGCAAAGGTTTGGATAAAGTTACGTCCATTATTTTAGCGAATAATGTTGAAGTGACGACTTTCAAAACCAAATCGCCGGAATTGATTGTCATTACGGTGCCGGAAGCCACTGTAGATGGTAAAGTGACCCTCAAAACGCCGCAAGGCAACCTGGAGACCAAAACAATGCTAGAAATTTCCGAGCCCATCAAAATTACCGCGCTGAATCCGGCAAAAGTACGCCCGGGCGGTATGGTCAGCATTGAAGGGACGTATATGAATCTGGTGAAAGAGGTCGTTTTCGCCAATAAAAAATCGGTGACGACTTTTCAAAGTCAAACACAAACAAAACTGGAAGTGAAAGTACCCGATGATGCACAAACGGGCATTATTGTGCTTTCCAACGGAGAAGCCGAACCAATTTTAGTCGAATCGGAAACGGCACTGGAAGTAACGCTTCCGTCCATCGTTCGTTTAGCACCTAATCCGGTGAAAGCCGGCACGGAGTTGACCATCGAAGGGGCAGACCTGGATTTAACCAAAGAAGTAACGTTTGCTGGAGGCAGCAAAGCCACTACTTTTATTAGTAAAGAAGCCGGTAAGCTCATCGTGGCTGTTCCGGCGGATGCCAAAGATGGCAAAATTAAATTAGTAGCGGCTTCACTGGTGGAGGTAGAATCTTCCGCTGCATTGACCATGGCAGTGCCCAGTATTACTCAGATTTCACCGAATCCGGCGAAAAATGGACAGAATATCACCATTAAAGGCACAGACCTGGATTTGACAACAACGGTCGTTTTTGGTGGTGGCAAGCAGGGTCAAATTCTGGAAAAATCCAGCAATGAAATGACCGTAAAAATCCCTAATGATGCCACGGTTGATCTGGTGAGCTTGAACACTGCCGCCGGAAAAACAGTCGCTACAACTTCGGTTTTGAATTTGGTGAAACCCGTTATTGCTTCGATCAATCCGTTGACTGTCAAGGCGAACCAAGATATTGTTATCAGCGGTACGGATTTGGATCTGGTGACGAAAATTGTTTTTGGTGGAAATAAAGAGGTGACCATCAGCAATGCCACGGAATCGCAAATTACTGTGAAGGTTCCTGCGGGCACGCTTTCGGGCACGCTCTCGCTGGTGGCGAAGAATGGCGACGTGATTGTTTCTGCGCAACCGTTGACTTTATTGCCTTCCAATATTCCGAATATTACTAATATGCCAAGCACCATCAAGCCGGGTCAAATTTTGACCATTGAGGGCGAAAAACTCGATTTGTTTGTGGACGTCATCTTCCCGGGAGACGTGAAAGCGACGATGTTTGGTATCAAGAGTGCTACGATGCTACAGGTTTTTGTACCTGCCAATGTAAAAAGGGGTTTTGGCACAATTAAATTTATTACCAGCGAAAATGAAATGACCGAATCGCCCATGATTAATATTCAAGGTATTGATGCGGTAAAAGATCCGACCTTGGTATTTTTCAATTTTGACAATCTGGGACGCTGGTGGGGTGATACCGGAGCTACTGAAAATGATCCCAATTTCTCGGTCGATGGCACGAGTTATTTCCACGTGAATGCTTCCCTGAACGGTTGGAGCGGCTTCTTCTGGCGCAACGGTAAAAATGAGTTTCCGGCAGATCGCATCGGCACGAATGTGGGTAATTATGTTTTAAAATTTGATGTAAATATTCTGGATCCGATTACCGGCGGCGAATTTGCCTGGCGTTTGAAGGGTTCTTCCGGCGATTTCTGGTATTATTGGAAACCCTGGGCAGACAGCGGCACCTACAAAACCGATGGTTGGATTACGGTGACCATTCCTTTGACCGAATTTAAAGCGGGCGGAAATTCTTTAAGCGATTTATCCACTATCAATGAAGATTTCGGCGTGGCGTTTAATAACGGTTCCTCTAAAGTAAATGTTTTATTTGATAATGTGCGCTTTGAAAAAGTAAATTGATTTGCATTTAATGTGGCGCGTTCATAAAATGTGCCACATTTATCATACAGTTATCATTTATTTATACAATCCAATTATATTAAGCGGGAGTATTGCAATTTTGTAATACTCCCCTTATGTTTTTATAATATTTTAAAAGCATATTATATTATACCCTTTATTAAAATTTTACCTTTCATTTTTACAACAACTTCTCGCATACAAAATTGTTACAAACCGTATGCGAACGATCAAAAAAATACACCAGGCTGAATTCCGTCCGATTGCCGATTTGATTACTTATTCGCCGCTGCCGAGTCGGACGTTGGATCAGGTCGATCCGTTTTTATTCTTGAATCATCATGGTCCGCAAGTGTATCCGCCCAATAATAATGGCTTACCGTTTGGTCCGCACCCGCACCGGGGTATGGAAACCGTTACATTTATTCTGGACGGTGATATTGCACATCATGATTCGGGTGGGCATACGAGTGTGATTAACAGCGGCGGCGTGCAATGGATGACCGCAGGTAAAGGTTTGATTCATGCCGAAGTGTCTTCCGAGCAATTCAAGAAAAATGGCGGCAAGCTGGAAATATTACAATTATGGCTCAATTTACCGGCACGATTAAAAATGACCACGCCTAAATACATTGGCTTACAAGCAGAAAACATTCCAAATATTACATTAGACAACGGAAATATTACATTACATTTAATATCCGGTGAATATGCGGGGCAGCAGGGCGCATTTGAAACGTTGACGGATATATTTTTAAGTACAATTGATTTTAAATCGGGCAGTCATTTACAATTCAATATTCCAAGCGAACATAATATTTTTTGTTATATTATACGCGGTCAACTCCATATTAATAATCAAAGTGTAGCCGCTTTGCATTTAGTAGAATTTAATAATGATGGCGAGGAACTAAATATCCAAGCCGGAAAAGACAGCATTTTATTATTTGGACACGCGGAGCCATTTAATGAGCCGGTCGTAGCGCGAGGTCCTTTTGTAATGAATACCGAGGAAGAAATTTATGAAGCGTATCAGGATTATCAGCAGGGAAAATTTGGCAAATGGGAATAAAAATTCCCGCAGATCACGCCCTATGGTTATAAGCTTTATGATCTGCGGGAGATATAATATTTTACTTTCCTAAATATTCAAGTACTTGTTTATAAACATTTTCTGCGGTAAACCCGAATTTTTCATCCAGTACGGTGTAAGGCGCTGAGAATCCGAAATGATTCAATCCCCAAACTTTTCCGTGCGGACCTACCAAGCCTTTCAGCGCTACCGGCAAACCGGCGGTCAAGCCAAAAGTCGGCACATTCGGCGGCAATACATCTTGTTGATAATCAGCCGATTGCTTTCTAAATAAACCTTCACTTGGCGCAGATACGATTCTGATTTTCAAGCCTTTTTCCGCACTCAATTTTTCTGCACCGGCTACCAGTGTGCCCACTTCCGAGCCATTACCCACCAAAATTACATCCGGCATGCCTTCTACATCCTGAATGATGTAAGCACCTTTGCCCACTTGTAATGCTTTTTCATAATTATTACCCGGAATATCATTAACATTCTGACGCGAGAAAATTAATCCCGTGGGCGTATGATGATTTTCCAATGCCAGCTTCCAGGCGATGGTTGTTTCCAGTCCATCCGCCGGGCGCAGCACGAGCATACTGTTGTGACCGGAATGATTTTGTAAATGTTCGAGCAAGCGAATCTGTGCCTCTTGCTCAATCGGCTGATGGGTCGGTCCGTCCTCCCCTACCCGGAAAGCATCGTGCGTCCAGATAAAAATGACCTGCTGCTCCATGAGCGCGCATACGCGAATCGCCGGTTTCATATAATCCGAAAATGCAAAGAAGGTCGCACACGCCGGGAACACCCCACCGTGCAAAGCTATTCCCGTGGAAAGTGCCGCCATGGTTAGCTCGGACACCCCCGCCTGCAAAAATGCACCGGAGAAATCGCCTTTTTTAAACTGCTTCTTTTTCTTTAAAAACGCATCGGTTTTATCACTATTGGACAAATCCGCCGAAGCAACAATCAAATTCTCCACATGATCCGCTAAATAAGATAACACTGCCGCAGAAGCATTGCGGGTAGCGCCATTCGCAGCTTGCTTGATGCTTGCCCAATCCAGTTCTGGCAAAGTTTTATCATGGAATTGTTTGAATTTTTTCGCTAAATCCGGGTTTGCTTTTTCCCATTCCTGGAAGGCAGCTTTGCGTTCAGCCGCCGCTTTGGCTTTGCCAGCTACCACGTTTGCATAATATTCTGCCACTTCCGGGAAAACGACAAAAGGATTCGCTGGGTCAGCGCCCAATTTTTCCAAGGTTTTTGCAAAAGATGCCTTGGATTCACCCAGTGGCTTGCCGTGCAACTCGACCTGACCTTCATAAGCATTGCCATCTTCCAGCACCACGCCTTTCCCCATTACGGTTTTACCGATAATCAAACTCGGACGCGTATCTTCGGCAATTGCCAATTTTAATGCGCCGCGAATGGCTTCATGGTCATTGCCATCAATCGTTAAAACATGCCAGCCCCAGGCTTCGTATTTTTTGGCGGTGTCTTCACCGGTTACATCATTTACTTCGGTCGAAAGCTGAATATCATTCGCATCATAAAACATGATGATATTTCCTAATCCCAAATGCCCGGCAATACGCCCTGCACCTTGCGAAATTTCTTCCTGCACGCCGCCGTCGGAAATATAGATATAGGTTTTATGTGCAACCGCTTCGCCGAAGCGTGCCGCAAAGAAACGCTCGGCAATCGCTGACCCAATGCCAAAAGCATGTCCTAAGCCCAAGGGACCGGAGGTATTTTCAATGCCATATTCCACGGCAATTTCCGGGTGACCAGGTGTTTTGCTGCCCCATTGGCGGAAGTTGATAATATCTTCCAGTTCATAATTACCCAATAGGGTTTGCACAGCATACAACATGGCTGACATGTGCCCCGCATCCAGAAAGAAGCGGTCGCGCAGCGTCCAGCGCATGTCATTCGGATCATATTGTAAAAATTCACTAAATAAAATGTGAACAAAATCAGCCCCACCCATCGGACCGCCGGGGTGACCCGATTTGGCTTTTTCGACCATTGCCGCGGATAGTACACGAATATTAT
>JBKBWT010000054.1:3513-20856 GCA_046314415.1 Saprospiraceae bacterium | reverse complement strand
CTGATAAAACCACCGCGCCTAAAGATGCTAAAACGGTTAAAGTAGCCGATGTAAGTCTGCTGAATGATGAAGAGTTAGTGGCGCTACGTAAGGAATTAGCTGCAACGAAAGAACGCCTGAAAGCAGAAATCGATGCAGAGAAAGCGAAGTCGGAAAAGCAAAAACAACAGTTGACTCAGGAAGTAGCCATTGCGCAGCAGCAGGCGGCAGAACAAAAGCAAAAATATGCCGATGAGGTATTGGCAGCGCGCCAAAAATCACAGGAGGAAATCGAAAAATCAAAACAGGCGGTCTCTGATCTGGTGAAAACCGCGCAAACCAAGGCTTCTACGCAAATTGAGCAGATCAATCTGGAGGTCATGCAAACCAAGCAGCGTGCGGCGGAAGAAATTCAAAAAGCTCAGTTAGAATCAGCACAGGAGGTAGCTAGCGCACGGGAGCGGGCGGCTAAAGAGTTGAAAGAAATTCGCGAAAAATTTGAGCTTGCTAAACAAGAATATGCGGATGAAATCGCCTCGGCACGTGAAACCTCATCTGCCGAACTGACGCGTATTCGGGAGGAAACCGCTAAGCAAATTCAACTGGCACGGGAAAAAGCAGAATCCGAACAACATAAAACTACGGAAGACGTAGTGACGACCAAAAAATCAGCTGCGGAAGAAATCCTGAAAACCCGCGAACAACTGGCGGATGAAATTGCCAAAGCCAGAGAAAATGCCGTACTGGAAAAAGAAAAATTAGCGTTGGAAGTAGCCGAGGCTCGCCGCAAATCAACCGAAGAAAAAGCTAGTATTCAGGAAAGTAACGCGACGGAAGTGGCTGCTTTGCGCGAAAATTTGGCAAAAGAGAAAGAAACAGCTGCCATTGAAGTAGCTAATACCAAGAAACGTGCAGCTGAGGAAATTGCCAAGGTAAAACAACAGTTGGCGCTCGAAACGGAAACGGCTCGCCAGGAAACCGATGCCGTAAAACAACAGTATGCTCAGGAAGTGATGGCTGCCCGGGAGAATGCCGCTAAAGAAATCAATGCTGCTCGTCAGAAATCAGCCGATGAAGTAGCTAAAATTCAACAGGAAAATGAAGCGCAGAAAGCGGAACTGGGTAAACAAGTGCAAGATGCCCGTACTGCCGCACAAAGTGAAGTGGAAAAAGCGCGTAAAGATGCAAACGATAAAAAAATACAATATACACAAGAAGCTGAAAGTCAGCGAAAAACCCTGGTAGATGAAGTGACTGCAGCAAAAAAAGAAGCGTCCGATGTCATTTATCAGGCGAAGCAGCAAGCCGCCGAGCAAGTCACCAAAGTAAAAGAGGATACAGCTACAAAAATTGCTGAAGAACTGAAGAAAAAAGAAGAAATCCAGAAACAAATCGCGGCGGAAACCGCCAAATTACAACAATTGCAAAAGCAAATTAAAGAAGCTGAAGAAAACCTGAAGCGCCTGGCAGCAGATTCGGAGAAAAAGAAAAGCGGCGGAAAGTGAGATTGAGAAATTAAGAAATTATGTATTTAATTTCAGCATTGAATTAGGGCTCAAGGTCTCTAATTCACTTGGTCTCTGCATTTCTCAGCCTCCTGTTCACTCTGCTTGTCGGGCAAATGCGGCTAGTGTTATTGCCGGTTCACCTAAGTGCTGCCAGGTTACTTGGGAAGTAAATGACTCCGGGTAGTTATTTAGCGCTTGTAAAATATGCGCACCATAATTCATTTTTTGACTAAAATTACCAAGAAACTTAATAAGTCCCACTGGCGCCTTAGAAATATTGAGTTTACCTTTTACATATCCTTTCACAAAAGCTGCGGCTGCTTCATCGGCGGTAAATGCTTCGGGACCTTGTACATCATAATTAAAAGAGGTGTGACCATCATTTTTAAATGCTTCGGCAACTTGTTTTGCGTAGTCGCTGGCAGCAATAAAATACATCGGATATTTGGAGGTTCCAGCTAATAAAATACGCTTACCCTGGCGGTAATTGCCCCGTTCAAAATTATCCATAAAATTAGATGCATAAAAAATCGTGTAAGGAATACCCGACTTTTTTATCATTTCCACTGCTTTATTTTTAATATCAAATACCCACCAGTGAAATCCATTTAGTCCTTGATAACGCTGCACAATCGAAGATAAATAAGCAATGCGCCGGATACCCGCTTGTTTAGCCGCGGTTATAATATTTTCCATGCCTTCTCTTTCCGGTTGAAAATCTTTCTCGGAAGAGGTGGGCAACACGGAAAGATTGATATAAAGCCCTTCCTGATTATGTAATAATTCTTGTAAATCTGTTATATTCTTTACATCTCCTTGCAAAATATTTACCTTGTCACCCCAAAGCTGACGGGCTTTTTCGGGGTTGCGCGCCAACACCGTCAGTTCGTACCCAGCTTGCAACAATGCAATGGTGACCGGCTGTCCTAGCATGCCGGTCGCGCCAATAATGGCGAGCTTTTTCATAGAATTAAGTTTGGCGCAAAACTAATTATCTTTCCGCATTAAATAACTTCTGGTTGGCATAAAAAGTACCAAACGGCACAATCGATGCTACGAATGCCAACAACATTTTACGCAATGACCAACCCAGTTCGATTTTTACTTGCAGCACCATGATATTATATAATACAAAGAGCAAGCCGTGCGCCATTCCAACTATTTTGACTGCTTCGGGCATGCCCAGCATGTATTTTAAAGGCATTGCGATAAATAACAATATGATAAATGACCAGCCTTCTAATATAGCCACTAATTTTAATCTTCCTAATTGGTTTTTTAAACTATTTACTATCATAATTATTTCATTATTAATTTATTTATTCATTCATTCATTCATTCATTCCTAAAATGTTCTAATCCACGGTCTTGCCGCCAACGGCGAAAAAGGCCAGGGTACGGCGATAAAAATGATAATCAGCGCAGCGAGGAAGTAAATAAAAATGGTGCGAAAGCGCTGCTGATCGGTGGTCGCTTTTTTCGACAAAGAAGAACCGACCGTGATTATAATAACGGCGATGAGCATTAATGCTAAATGTAATATGCCGAAAAAAGTTAATTGTAAATCATTGATTGCCTGCTTGGTGTCGCTTAAAAATATTTTTACAACTGGACTTACAAAATATAATATAAAACCCACTAATAATTGAGTGTGTGCAAAAATGGTGGTAAATAAACGCGCTAAATTATCGGTTTTATGATAACTTCTGCCGGAGCGCCAGCCTTGCCAGGCTGTAATAAGTGCCAGTAACAAACTGATTAATAGCAACCAGCGTAACCAGGAATGGGTCGCCAATAAGTGTGGATACATGATTTTAAGGAATTGATTCCCTGCAAAATTAAGGGGCAAGATTCGATACAACGAATTTGTAATGTAAACTTCGTGTAAGGATTTGAAGCCGGGAGGTATTATGATACTGGAATGTTATAATATTATGAAGAAGAAAATTTGGAAATAAGTTTGTTTTGTTCTGATTTTTAGTGCTTTATAAATAAAAAGGGAGAAGTATATTACTCCTCCCTGCTTCTCGTATGAATATCCTGAAATTAATTATTTTTGTGCAAATTCTACGGCTGCCTGGGCTGCTGCCAATCGGGCAATCGGTACCCGGAATGGTGAGCAGCTTACGTAGTCCATATTTAGTTGATGGCAGAATTTTACGCTATCAGGATCGCCGCCGTGTTCGCCGCAAATGCCGACTTTCAGATTAGGACGAGTTTGACGACCACGTTCGATACCGATTTTGATTAATTCGCCGACCCCTACTTGATCGAGGGTTTGGAATGGATCATCTTTTAATATCTTGAGATCCAGATAGTTCGGCAAGAATCCACCAATGTCATCGCGGCTAAAACCAAAGGTCATCTGCGTCAGGTCATTCGTACCAAAGCTGAAAAATTCGGCTTCTTCAGCAAGTTGTCCGGCTTTAAGTGCCGCACGAGGAATTTCAATCATCGTGCCGTAAGCGAATTTTACATCATTATGGCATACTTTATTACATACCTCGCGATGCACCCGTTCTACGATAGCCTTCTGATGTTTTAATTCATTTACACTACATGTAACGGGTATCATAATTTCCGGGAAGACTTTTTTACCGGCGGAAGTCAATTCACACGAGGCTTCCAGAATGGCGCGAATTTGCATTTCGGTAATTTCCGGGTAGCTCACGCCCAGACGCACGCCGCGGTGACCCAACATTGGGTTATTTTCGTGTAATGCCAGTACCCGTTTTTTCAAAATATTTAAACTAACGCCCAATTCTTTACTTAATAATTGCAGCTTATTTTTATCATGCGGTACAAATTCATGTAATGGCGGATCGAGCAAACGAATCGTAACCGGGTGACCATCCATTACCGAAAGTGTTTCTTTGATGTCTTTCTTTACATAAACGAATAAATCATTTAGTGCAGCCCGACGTTCGGCTTCATTTTTACTTACAATCATTTTGCGTAGCAAGAATAAAGGTTCGTCGCTGTTTTCACCATAAAACATGTGCTCGGTGCGGAATAAGCCAATGCCTTCGGCACCAAAGCGCAGGGCTTGTGCGGCGTCTTTCGGCGTATCGGCATTCGTGCGTACTTTCAATACTTTGATTTGATCGACAAGATTCATCAGTTCCTGATACGGGCGATTGTCGTCCAAATCAACATCCACCAGCGCGAGACTGCCTTTATATACAGCGCCTTTGGTGCCATTCAGACTCACCCAGTCGCCTTCTTTGATCACGGTTCCGTCTTTACATACAAAAGATTTGTGATCTGTATTAAGTTCAATATCACTACATCCCACGATACAACACTTACCCCAGCCCCGCGCTACTAATGCAGCGTGTGAAGTCATACCACCTTTGATCGTCAAAATTGCCTGCGCTTTGTACATGCCATCTACATCTTCAGGCGAGGTTTCTTCGCGCACCAGAATGACCCGTTCACCCCGGTTTGCCCATTCTACTGCATCCTGCGAGCTAAATACCACACGACCTTTGGCACCGCCCGGACCGGCTGGCAAGCCTTTGGCGATGGGTTTTACCAACTGTTCCGCTTTCGGATCAAGCATTGGCAACAATAATTCTACCAATTGATTCGGGGCTACCCGCATCACGGCTGTTTTGGCATCGATTAAGCCTTCTTTATACATTTCAGCAGCCATGCGCACCGCCGCGATACCATTGCGTTTGCCCACCCGACATTGCAGCATATATAATTTACCTTTTTCAATGGTAAACTCAATATCCTGCATGTCTTTATAATGTTGTTCGAGGCGCTTTTGATACCCATATAATTCCTGGTATAATGTCGGCATCAAAGTTTCCAAAGAAGGTAAATGTTGGCTTTGCGCATTTTTAGAATATTCATTCACCGGTGCCGGTGTACGAATGCCCGCTACGACGTCTTCACCCTGTGCATTAACTAAAAATTCACCGTAAAAATGATTTTCACCATTGCCCGGATTGCGCGTGAACGCCACGCCCGTAGCGCTGTCTTCGCCCATATTACCAAATACCATCGCCTGTACATTCACGGCAGTACCCCAATCATCGGGTATTTTTTCAATACGGCGATATTCCACTGCCCGCTTACCATTCCAACTCATGAATACCGCGCCAATACCGCCCCAGAGCTGCTCCATGGGATCTTCCGGGAAGGCTTTACCCAGCGTTTTTTCAACGGTATGTTTGAATTCGGTCACTAAATATTTCAAATCTTCAACCGTAAGTTCGGTATCACTTTTATATCCTTTCTGATGTTTGATAACTTCGAGTTTTTCATCCAAAACTTTGCGAATGCCCTTGCCATCCTTGGGTTCTACGCCTGCTGCTTTTTCCATCACCACATCCGCGTACATCATAATTAAACGCCGATAGGAATCATATGCAAATCTTTCGTTATTCGTTTGCTTGATCAAACCTTTAATGGTCTCATCATTTAGCCCAATATTTAATACGGTATCCATCATGCCGGGCATCGAACGACGCGCCCCGGAGCGCACGGATAACAGCAGCGGATTTTCTACATCACCAAATTTTTTATGCATGATTTTTTCTACCTGAGCCAAGGCTTTGCGCACTTCATCGCGCAGCGTTTTGGGATAATCATGTTCATTTTCATAATAATGTGTACAAACCTCAGTAGTAATGGTAAAGCCCGGTGGTACTGGTAATTTTAAATCAGGGTGACCTGCCATTTCCGCCAGGTTGGCACCCTTACCACCCAATAAATTTTTCATCGCTTCATTTCCATCGGCTTCCCCACCGCCGAAGCTGTACACGTACTTTTTAGTTACTTCTATTTGCTTTGTCATAATTGCAGTGTTTTACTGGAATAATTCGATTTTTACCAATTTAAAACACCACAGAGTTAAGGATTAAAATACACGAAGCCAGTGACTTGCGTCAATGAAGGGTGTGATTTTTATCAAATACTTGTTCAAACATTGATGCAACTATTTGAAATTCAATAGAGTAGGAGGGTTGGAGGCGAAGCGAAAACCAAAGGCTTGTCAAGCTTCACGAGGTGGATAAATTAAAATGTGGCACATTGTATAAAACATGCCACATGGGTTTCAAAGACTTAATTTTTGTGATATACTTTATTTATTTCTTCCGGATGTAAATATCGCCATTGTAATTTTGCATGGCGAATTCAGGACCGCCGCCGTTGATATTGCCTGTAATTAAGCCACTTACAAATAATTGTTTTTTACTACCTGATTCTTTTTTCTCTGGTGCAGTTGATTTCGACATTTGCATATCAAAATCAGTGTAAATATCGCCCTGCTCCGATTTTAATTTAAAGCTGGCTTTGGTATCCGCCGGCAAGGTTATATCTACATTTCCATTATAAGTAATAAAATTCATCGGCGTGCCCGCAGTAATTTTACTAAAGGTCACCACAATCGGACCATTATAAGTATTGGCTACTACCGAACCCTCGATATTTTTTGCTGAAATGCCGCCGTTAAACGTCTCAATGGCTACTTTACCGGCTACATTATCAATATCAATATCACCATCGTTAAAGGAATTGATTTCCAGATCAAAACCGCGCGGTATTTCGATGTAAAGCGACAAGCCGCGATTCCAGTTTTCCGATTCTATATAGACCTTATTATTCTGCTCTTCTGCCTCCAGCCCAGGCATACCGGCGCTGATGCGCTTCATACCCGATTTTACATCTGCTTTATTCTTATTATCTTCTTCCGTACTTTTATATTTGATGTACACATCCTGGCGGCTGGTGCCTTTAATCGTAATCGGACCCTTTTTAATATCCACGATCAAAGTGCCGCGTTTGCCGGCTTCCGAAAGCGGTATCGTAAAATCACTGTCTTGTGCGTACGCCATTTGCATTAAAATAGACAATGATATTAATAATATCTGGTGTTTCATTGTTGAAATTTTAATAAATTATGTAAAATTTTACCCTTTTTGATTATAAAATCTAAAATCTAAAATCTAAAATCTAAAATCTAAAATCTAAAATCTAAAATCGCTTACTGTTCCGTCACATACACATTGCCGTTGAAGGTTTCAAAGTCTAATCGTGGACCGCCCTGCCGCACTTTAACGCCCGCTCTGCCGCCTACTTTATATTTTACACCTTTATTTTCACTCGCTTTTTCAATATCCACCGGCAGGGTTTGTAAAATATTATCTTCCAGTTCGGTGTAAAAATCACCATTATAACTTTTAAAATATAAATTGGAAGCCAATCCTTTTTTAAAATTGGCATTAATATTGCCGTTCAATGTATAATAATAAGAATCTTCGTTGGGATTGCTTACATATTTCAAATCCACATCGCCATTAATCGTGCGGGCTTCGGTTGCGCCGCCGATATTTTCCAACTTAATACCGCCGTTAATATTATTTACCCACATCTTAGCATTTACATCTTTAATTATGATATTGCCATTATTAATGGTCGCTACCGACAACATCAAGGATTTTGGCACTTTTACAACATAATCATATTTGACTTCGCCGTCATATTTCCATTGACAGTTATTGAGATACAATTGGTTATGTTTATCCCAATCCTCCGGGCTTACTTCACTGATGGCGGGATTCGTGCACGGCGATTTAGGATAGAATAACACCGCATTGCCTTTTTGTACCACGCCCAGGTCTGTTTCTGCCCAGGTCGCTTCCAGTTTACTTGCCGACTTTACTTTTAATGATTTCTTTACTTCCAGTATAATTTTATTACCATCGTAACCCTGTATATCCAGGCTCCCGAAAATGTTGCGAATGTACAATTTACCTTCATTTACATTATCCAATGTAATTTCTTTTTTTATCACCTCGCTTTTTTCCGTACCGGAAGATTGCGCCAGTAACTGACAAGCCGATGCCACGGCTATTAATAATAGGTATAGCCCATTTTTCATAAATATAATGTTTTAACCGTTATAAATAGGATTTACTAAATGATTTGCTCAAGTTATCTAAAGATGGAATTGTTAATTTTTATTATGATATAAAGATTCCCATACCAAATACCTAATACTGAATACCAAGCACCAAATACTAAATACCAAATACTAAATACCAAATACCCAGCACCAAATACTACAACAACGGCTGAATACTATCTTTAATTTTTTCTTTTACTTCTTCCGGTGAACGATTACTTTTTAATATTTTTTCAAACTCTTTTACCGAGCGTTTTTCCTGCAAAGCTGCCATTACATCGGCGAGCGCCATTTGCACCAGCGGTGAATTTTGCAAGCGAATGGAGCGAATCAGCCCGGCGCGCACATGCTCGCGGTCAGCATACTGATACAATGATTCGAGCGCAGCCAGCCGCACATTTACACTTTTATCATTATTTAAAGTTTGTAATAATGCGTCATTGACTTCTTCACTGGCGTCACCGAGTTCTTCACTCATTTTTACCGCTTTCAGTCGGTCGGGGGTAGATTCGTTTTCCAGCAAAGTCAGCATCATCATTTCTTTCATCGTATTTAGTTCATTGGAAATTTGTGCTAACTCCTGATTTTCAGTGGATTGATTCGGACGCATGTAATAACCTATCATAAAACCCAAGCCCAATATAATAACCATCAGAGCAGCTTGTAAAGCGGGTGAAAATGTCCACTTAGTCTGGAAAAACTTTCGTAAAACTGCGGTGGGCGTATGGTCCAGCCGGTTTTTTTCTGCTTTTAAAAGCTGCTGAAAATTATGATGTAAGGCATTTTTATTTTGTAAATAACCCAGCGCTTCCAAGTGATTACCCAGGCGATTCAATTCTTCCAATTGTTCGATTTCAACCAAACCCTGCTCGATGTAATATTCCAGTTGTGCCTCTTCTTCGGGCGTCGCTTCTCCGCGGTTGAACTTGAGAATCAATTGTTTAATACTTTCGTTCATGATTTTATAATTGGATGGTACACTGATTTTTAAGATTATTATGAGCTTTTTAAGATTAAATCATAATTTATATCATAAGAATCAGTGTGCCATCATGTTTTTAATTTAAAATAAGCTTCCTTTAGCGCCTTTAAGGCACGAAAAACTTTTACTTTGACGGCATTTTCTTCGCAACCTAAAATCGCTCCAATTTCTTTGTACTTCATCCCTTGTAACTTGCTCATTACCAGCACTTCACGTTTTTCGGCATCCAGTAACTGTAAAGCGCGTTTCAGCAGATCAAGGTCATCTTGCTCCATCAGTTGCTGCACCTGCGTGGGCGCGTCGTCCTCCAGCCGCTCCTGCCAGTTGTCAATGGCTTCGAGGGCTTGCGGGCGCTTCTTTTTGAAGCGGTCGTAGCTTACATTTTTAGCTATATGAAACATCCATGCTTTGAATTCACCGTCACCCCGAAACTGGGTTCGATATTTTAAAATTCGATAAAAAACCGTTTGTACCAAATCCTCGCTTTCCTCGGCGCTGCGACTCAAGGTGTAAAAAAAGCTGTAAAGCGAACGGTGATACCGTTCAAACAACAGTCCAAGCTGGTCTAGTTCGCCTTCTTTTACCCTGAGCATCAGGTGATTATCCGATAGCGCGTTCAATTTTTCGCGATTTAATTTGCATTTCTAAAAGTCAAAACTCCAGCGATTTCGCAAGGTTACCGAAAGTAGGAAATTTTTTTGAGGAGGAATACATTTATCACCATTCGGTTTGGTGGTGATATTATATTAAGTAAGAATATTTATAAAACAATAGCATTGTAAATCTTTTCAAAAAGATGGGTTTCAGTATTTTACAAATAAGAATAATGATACAAATTAAATAATAATCAATGCGCTATCATCGATTGGAAATCGCATAAAACTGTCGTCACCGCTTCGTTTTAAAAAGAAAGCAAACGATTTTATCAACTTTTATACGACTTTCTTGTACTCATTACATTAAAAAGGAATTATTATGAATTGGTCTGATGTTTTAAAATTTGCGAGTAATGGCAATCCTGCACCGCCACGTCGGGTAGAGAAAACCCCAGCAGAATGGCAGGCGCAATTATCGCCGGAAGAATATCGGGTGACGCGGCAGCATGGCACCGAGCGCCCGTTCAGCGGGGAATATTGTGAAGCGCATGATCCGGGATTATATGCGTGTAAATGTTGCGGCACGCCCTTATTTGATTCAACGGTGAAATTTGAATCGGGGACCGGTTGGCCCAGCTTTACCGAGCCGGTGGAAGAGAATGTAATAAAATATATTCAGGATAATAGCTATGGTATGCGACGTGTTGAGGTGCAGTGTAACGTGTGCGATGGACACCTGGGGCATGTTTTCCCGGATGGACCGCGCCCGACGGGCTTGCGTTTTTGTATCAATTCCGTTTCGATTCAGTTGGTCGGTGAATTGCAACCTAAATGATAGTATAAACCCCAGTTAAATAATTATATGCCATATAATATTATAGCTTGCTTTTACTTAAAAATTGTTATTTTACAATAATTTACTTAATAATAAAAAGAGTTGTAGCGCAATGGCTACAACCCTCTTTCGTCTTTACCTTGATAAAAAAATCCCTAATTCTGAATATCAAAAATCAAATGTCTGCCTAATTAAGCTGGTACGAGTGCCGACTTCACGGTCTTCACAATGCGAGCTGCTACTTTGTAAGGATCAGCCGCCGAGTTAGGACGACGATCTTCCAGGTATCCTTTCCAGCCACGCTCTACCGTTGCAATCGGAATCCGAATAGAAGCGCCGCGGTCAGAAACACCATAGCTAAATTTGTCAATGGATTGTGTTTCGTGTTTACCCGTCAGACGCAGGTGATTATCAGGACCATATACTGCGATGTGCTCCGCAATAACCGGACGGAATGCTTCGAGAATGTCAATGTAAATGTCTTTGCTACCGGCTTCGCGCAACAGCGAGTTGGAGAAGTTGGCGTGCATACCCGAGCCATTCCAGTCGCCTTGCAGCGGCTTGCAATGCCAGTTGATTGATACCCCGTAGCTTTCGCCCACGCGTTCGAGCAGGTAACGGGCTACCCAAATCTGATCACCGGCAGCTTTTGCGCCTTTGGCAAAAATCTGGAATTCCCACTGACCCGTCGCTACTTCCGCGTTGATACCCTCAACGTTCAAGCCAGCTTCCAAACACAAATCGAGGTGTTCTTCTACAATATCGCGACCAAAGGCTTTGCCATATCCTACTGAGCAATAGTATGGACCCTGTGGTGCTGGATAACCATTTTCCGGAAAGCCCAGAGGTTTGTTATTTTCTACATTCCAAAGGAAATACTCCTGCTCAAAGCCAAACCAGAAGTCGTTGTCGTCATCCTCAATAGTGGCGCGACCGTTGGATTCGTGCGGTGTACCGTCAGCATTTAATACTTCGGTCATCACCAACCAGCCATTTTTACGACCTGGATCGGGGAATAATGCTACCGGCTTCAACAAACAATCAGAAGAATTACCAGGAGCTTGCTCCGTAGAGCTACCGTCGAATGACCACATTGGCACATCTTCCAATTTGCCACTGAAGTCTTTTACAATTTTCGTCTTACTGCGTAGGCTTTGCATTGGCTTGTAGCCATCCAACCAAATGTACTCTAATTTAGCTTTATTCATGATTTAAAAAGTTAATTATTATAAGATTAAGCAAATTGATTTCAAGATTCTTTTCTGTAGGAGCCAGCGATTGAGCGCTTTCCAAACAACCCTAGAATCTCTTCCTCAGCATTTGCTAAAACTTGTAGATTGCTGCGAAGAGCAGTCCGGCGTTGCTTTTTTTATCCTTACCGTCCGCATCCTGAAAATAACCTTCCTTAGAAGTGTTGTCAATGCGGAATTCAGGTATAAAAATCAGTGGTCCTACCGTGATATTACCCGATAAAGTCAAAGCCAGGATACTATTATCCGCTACACCGGTGATAATTCCATCGGAATCATTGATATATTCGGTGCGTAGTGCGATTTTGGCAGTCTCCGTTACCGGATAATTGGCATAAATAGCTGAACCAAACCAGCTATTGGTTTCGCCTTCTGCCGGATTAAACATGCGGTCGGTTACGTTCAAACCTAACCCCAGTTTGCCAAGCGCCAAAGTAGCCGTCAAATCAATCTGATGGTTGAAAACATCCGGCGTAGCGTCAGTGGCTTCCGCATGTTTGCCATTCAAAAAGTTGAGATAAACTGCGAGGGTACCATCGTTGTACGACAACTGTGCACCTACATGTTTACCTGGTACTACATCAATTTTAGTATCCGTATCATTGAACACCCCTACCATCGCGCCGAACTTTTCCGACAGCTTGAAGTTTGCCTTCAGACCTGTGTGATAAAATGGTCCGTTGGTAAACATATAGGAAGTGCTATAATTCATATTTAATGGAGCGTCAATTACTTCATAACCGACGAACGTTCCAAAATTGCCCAAGGTCAAGGTCATCCAATCAGTGGGCGTGTACGTCACGAACAACTGCTTGATGAGCGTCAACGTTGAGATGCGTCCATCTGCATCCACGTAGCCATTGGCGCCCTCTGCTCGTGGACCAAATGCCAGATCAGCCGTGAAGCCAAACTTGCCGGTCTTAGAAAATACCACATTTGCCATGCCCAGCGCAAAAGAATTGTGCGAAGGCGTAAAGCTGGTGGTAAATGGTTTTTCATTAAAACCGTACAGGTAATAAGCATCTACTGCACCACTAATGGTAAAAGGAGCTTCCTCTTCTGCTTCTGCCGCCGCGGGCGCCTCAGTCGTCGCAGCAGCTGTTTCCTGTGCCTTTGCCAGGAATGCGGTTGATAAAAACAAAGCGATTACTGCTGTTAGGTGTAACAGAGTTCTTTTCATAATGCCAATTTTTTGTTTGAAAGTCAGGAAAATAGATTTGAAAATCTGGTTTTACCCAGCCGACGACTCATTAAATCGGTAAACCTTATTTCCGGTGCTTTCAAAAAGTTTTGACAAAATGATCGCTCCGTTGTATATTTGTGTTTCCAACTGAGAATTCGGTTTACCGTTTTCTTAGAATTGCCCCTGGAGTGTTGCCGCACTTTCAGGGGCTTATTTTTCTTTTATTAAGAATTTTATATATTTTTAAGTAAAAAACCTTTGTAATTCAAAACATTACGAATTGAGATAAATAGTATTAATAAAATTTGGAATACGGTTAGGCAAGTGCTATCTTGATAATTTGGTATTTTTTACGCTTAGCTTCTGCCCCTTTTAAAGGGCTTTCTCAATATTCGATTGATGCTTTTGCGTTCTTTTGTCCTGCATCAAATAACTTTTAACAAAAGTAGCTGGAAGGAAAGGTAGAAACAAGACGACATTTACAGAGGGGTGTCAAACCTAAAGCAGAGAATTTTTTAGATAAAATATTGACAATCAATTACTTAATTGGAGAAATTTTGTTATGTCCAACGTACCAAAGGATCAGTTATTTAGTTTGATAAAATCCTTGACGAAAGCTGAAAAACGAAATTTTAAGCTCTATGCCAATCGCTTTGAGGGCAGCGGCGATACCAAGTTTATTCAGCTTTTTGATGCGATGGACAAACTCATTGAGTATGATGATGATCTGGTTATCAAGCGTTTAAATGGGGTTGACAAAACGAATTTACCTAATTTGAAGCGCCATTTGTACAAACAAATTCTGATCAGCCTTCGCCTAATTTATATTCAAAAAAATATTGACATTGAAATTCGCGAGCAAATTGATTTTGCCCGTATTTTATATAGCAAAGGCATGTACATGCAAGCCTTAAAGTTGCTGGAACGCATTAAACAAACGGCGATTGAACATCATCAGGATATTTTGCACCTCGAAATTCTGGAATTTCAAAAATACATCGAAGCCCGCCACATCACGCGCAGCCGCCGCGTCAAGGGAAAAATGGAGAACCTGCTGGAAGAATCAGCCCATCGCAGTTCGGTAACGCTATCATCGAGTTTATTATTTAATTTTAATATTGAAGTACACGGTTATTACATCGAACACGGGCATGCCCGCAATGAAAAGGATGCCGAAGCTGCCAAGCATTTTTACCAGGCACATTATCCTAAATTGCCCGAACGCGAAAACACCACGTTTTTTGAGCGCGTGAATCTTTTTCAGGCACAAATGTGGTATGCTTATATTTTGCTGGATTTTCCGGCTTGCCGCGAATATGCCTTGCAGTGGGTCAACCTGTTTGCCGAGTACCCCCAGATGAAAGAAAAAGATCCCGATTTGTACATGCGGGCACTGTATTACACTTTGGTTTTCTTGTACTTCACGCGCGACCACGACCATTACGTGCATTATTTACGGGAATTTGAGCAGTTTGAAGTTTCTATTCAGGAGCAATTGAATACCAACTCAAGCATGATTGCGTTTGTGTATCTTTATTTGTCCAAACTCAATCATTATTTACTCACCGGCGATTATGAGGGCGGTATTGCTTTGATTAAAGAAATCCTCGAAGCTATTCCGCAATATGAAAAATATACCGATAGCCATCGGGTACTTTTATTTTATTACAAATTCGCATATTTGTATTTTGGTGTAGGTCAGTTTAGTAAAGCGCTTGATTTTCTCAATCAAGTTATTTTGCTCAAGCATGGCTACCTGCGCGAAGATTTACATCATAATGCCCGCTTATTACATTTGATCTGTCATTATGAATTGGGCAATCTCGATCTGCTTTCTTACCTGATTCCGGCGGTACAGCGGGCATTTGCCCAAGCCAAAGACGTGAGCAAGGTGCAAAAAATGACGCTGAATTTTATCAAAAAACTCATCGCGGTTTCACCGTCAGAAACCAAAACGGCTTTTGCAGATTTTGCCAAAGAAATCAACAAATATGCGGATAGTGCGTATGAACGCAAAGCCTTGCTCTATCTGGACATTCCCTCCTGGGTGGAGAGTCATATCCAAAATCAATCCGTCAAAGTAATCAAAGTAAAAGCCACTGAAGCCATGCTACAAAAACAAAGCATGCGGGAATAAATTAATATTAATATTGGATATCGACTATTTATATTTTAATAATTTAAAATTTTCTATTCATTGTTTAGTAGATAGTTGTATTCAAATTTGTTAGACTGCAATTATAATATTTTGAGTTTTTAATATTCAAAAAGGAATCAAGCGGATAATTAATTTTTTAATACTACATAACTAAATTTATTCTATCTTTCGGCTTTGTAAAACCAAGGCATTTCACCTTTCTTAACCCAACAGATGGCACAAAAATTCAAAGTTTTTGAGCAATTTAAAAGTACGTTCCATGCTGCGTCTGTTGATCTTCTTTTTAATTATTACGGTTAGTTTGCAAGCACAAAATCCTGATTCTCTGGCGGTTGATCCACCAGATGAATTACAACAACTGATTGAGGATTTTTTGCAGAATACCGACAGCGAGGGCGCTTTCGATTTTAATACCATTTTTGAACGGCTCGAAGATTTTCGCAATGACCCAATTAATCTGAATAAAGCCAACGAAGCCATTCTACGCGACCTTGGCTTGCTCTCGGATGCACAAATTCTGGACTTGCTGGCGTATCGCCAACTGGCGGGCGATTTGATTTCCATTTATGAATTGCAGGCGATTCCGAGTTTTGACCTGCCCACGATTCGCCGGATTTTACCTTTTGTAACGGTGAGAGGCAGTTTGGATGATTATCAAATTCCACTGTCGGAAATGTTGCAAAACGGGCGCGATGAAGTTTTTATGCGTTGGTCGCGCATTCTGGAGCCACAAAAAGGCTTTTCGAGCAGTGCCAGTAGTCCTTATCTCGGCGACCCGAATCAATTATACATGCGCTATCGCCATGCGTACGGCACGCGGCTGAGCTACGGTATTACCGCTGAAAAAGACCGCGGCGAGGAATTTTTTAAAGGCAGCAACCGGCAGGGATTTGATTTTTATTCGGGGCACTTGTTTATTCGGGATTTGAATAAAACGCTGAAAGCCATTGCGTTAGGGGATTATTCCGTGAGCATCGGACAAGGATTAATGGTATATACCGGCTTTGGCATTGGCAAATCGGGCAGTCCATTGGTGCTCAAGCGTACCGGTCGCGTTTTAAATCCTTACACCTCCGCCAATGAAGTGAACTTCTTTCGCGGTGCTGCGGCGACAATTTCGTTGAGTAAAAGCCTGGAAATCACAACCTTTACATCTTTCAGAAAGCGCGATGCGAATCTTGGCTCGGCAGCCGATACGGTCATTTCCGACAGTGATATTCGCGTGTTTACGGCATTTGATCTGGATGGTTTACATCGTACGCCGGGCGAGATTGCTGACGAGAAAGTTTTAAATCAAACTACCTTGGGGGCTAGTATAAAATGGAAAAATAATTTTAGTCATCTGGCAATCAATGGTTTATATGATCGATTTGATAAAATATTACAACGCAGGTTACAACCATATAATCAATTTGCTTTTAATGATGATCGTTTACTAAATATCAGCGTGGATTATTCATTTTTATGGCGTAATTTTAATTTTTTTGGTGAAACAGCGATGAGTGACAACGGTGCCATTGCCACCTTGAACAGTGTGCTGATGAGTCTGGATCGCACGGTGGATTTTGCCATTGTACATCGGCATTTTCCCCGGCATTATCAGGCGTTGAATGCGAATCCATTTGCTGAAACCACCGGTGCCGCCAATGAAAATGGGCTTTATTTGGGTTTGGAAATGCGTCCGGTCAAAAACTGGATTTTAAGCGCTTATTTTGATGCCTGGCAACATCCGTGGTTGCGTTTTCAGGTGGATGCGCCCTCGCGCGGCTGGGAATACCGCGCCCGATTGAGCTACGAAATGCGGCGGCGGCTGCGGGCGTATGTGGAAGTGCGCGAAGAAGTGAAAGAACGAAACGCACCGGATGCCGAGCATAAGGTGAATATTTTAGTTGAAAATCGGATTTTTCAGGCACGCTTACACGTTGAAAATCAG
>JBKBWT010000054.1:2853-3503 GCA_046314415.1 Saprospiraceae bacterium | reverse complement strand
AGCTTACTAAGTTTTTAGAATTGCGAAGCCGACTCGATTGGGGTTTTTCACAAATGGGCAGTGGCGGTCGCAGTGCTGGATTTGCCGTGTATCAGGATGTACTCTATCGACCACTGGATTTTCCGCTGGCTTTCACGGCTCGGTTTTCCATTTTCGATACGCCGGGGTTTGGCACTCGTTTTTATTCATATGAGAATGATGTATTATATAATTTCTCTATCCCGGCTTATTACAATCGCGGTACCCGATTTTACATCAATTTACGCTATCAGTTGAATCGCAATATTACCCTGGAAGGACGCATCGCCCAGACGTATTGGGCAAATCAGCCAACCATTGGCAGCGGCGCAGAGGAAATCAATGGACGCCAGCGCACCCAAGCCAGCGCACAGGTACGTTGGAGATTTTGATTTTACTACTTGATTTCTAGAGAGATATTTATTTTAATTGATTATAATGTGATTTTAATAATATTATTAAAAATAAAAATATTATATATTATTGCTGAACGATGCTATCGCGGCGAATGAATTCACGAATTTGCGGCGCTTCTTTAATAATCCGGCTTTTTGAAGCGTTGCGCAGCAATCGCTTTCTAACCTCTTCCGCTTTTTCCGGCAAATTCAAATTCGTATAAATATTGATCAAAG
>JBKBWT010000054.1:1523-2843 GCA_046314415.1 Saprospiraceae bacterium | reverse complement strand
AGTGGTGTAAGCCTGTACATTTTTCGGGTCTTGCCGGATGAGTTGCTCCGCCGTTTTAATGGATTCTTCGTAGTCCCCCAGGCTTTTAGCGGCATCGGCTTTGCGAATCAATGCCTTGGTATCCCGCGGATTTTCCCGCAGTTTCTGGTTGGCATCTTCTTTCATTTCCTGTTTTTCCTCCAGTCTTTGGCGTACAATTTTCAACTGTTGCCGCACGACGCTATCCTCTGGGTTTTCTTTTTGCACCTTCTCTAAATCCTGGCGTGCTTCTTCCAGGTTTTCCGCTTTTAGATGTGCGACACCACGTTGCGTCAGAGTGCCAATGTCGCCTGGCGAATTTTCCAAACGCGTGTTATAATCCTGAATAGCCGCCAGATAATCACCACGTTCATACAATAATGCTGCCCGATTTTCCAAGGCAAAATTATATTGTGGGTGCTCTGTCAGCACCTGATCGTAAGTACTAAGCGCCGCCTGTGTTTGCCCACTTTTGATATAGGCATCAGCCAATACCATATTGCGCAGCATGAAAGTACCGGAATCCACCGGCTCAGCAGTTTGCAGTAACCCGATGGCACGATCAATTTGATTGGCTTCATAAGCCACCACGCCAAGTAATAATTGTAATAATTGTTGCTCGATATCACCGGTTACTTCACCGCTTGTGCCAATGCTGGAGATCGAGGTCACGGTGTCCACCTGAGTACGTTCATTGATACGCAATTTCACAAATTGAAACTGCTCGCCGATATTCAGGAATTTATAACGGGTAGTAATAATCGCTCTGTCGGGTTTAGGTTCTTCAGTACCAAAAATAACCAGTTTCGCGCGGCAGTTTTCTGCAAAGTTCGAAGCAGTTTGCACATCTACGGGTAGTAACTCATTGTTACCCATATCGTTGAAAACACCAATATCCATATTGAGCTGGTGTTGGTCGCGCAATTCCCCCAAGCGAGATTGGATAAGCTTATGCGTTTGCAGTGAATTTGGGGTGCCACCTACCGTTAAATACCTGAATAACAATACATTAAATGGAGATTCGTTTTTAAAAGTAGGGCAGTTTTCCAAATTTTGCACCACATCAGGCTTGCTTTCGTTGATGCTGCGCAGCGCAATAAAGCCAACAACGACAATCGCTAGAACGCCTGCAGCCACGTATAACCAGGTACGGTTTTTAGCTAGGGTAGGGGCAACAGGGTTGAGGGAGGTTTTACCCTCTTCGAGATGATCGACGATGGTTAAAACCTGGTTAATAACCTGATTATAATTTAATTTCGCATTATCAAAACTGATAATGCCAAGACCTTCATCTTTCTTGGT
>JBKBWT010000054.1:0-1513 GCA_046314415.1 Saprospiraceae bacterium | reverse complement strand
CTGTTCTTCCGCCGACAACGCCGCTACCAGTTGCTCCAGTGCCCGTTCCGTTTCACCTTCGCCCACCAGTTTTTTTATACTGCCTATGACTTGTAGCTTATCCATTAATCTTGGTTTAAGGTATTTACTGACATCAAGCCGTTTATTAAAATTTTAATAGGCTTTAAAAATTATTTACAAAAATGCTGAATTTTTATTTAAAAATATAAAATTTATTTTAAGTAATGATTTGATTTTCAGTTCACTACACAAATATTATATTGATCAACAACAAATATTACTGATTGCCAAGTTCCACCGCGCGTTGCAAAGCCGCCACCGCTCCCGCTACAATATCCCGGTGCACTTCATTTTCGCGATAGCTTTTCAGTGCTGCTTCGGTCGTGCCGCCTTTGGAAGAGACACGCCCGATCCACTCATTGCAAGATAAACTCGTTGCCTGATATAATTCAATAGCGCCCGCAAAGGTCTGGCTTACCAGCAATTCTGCTTCCGATTCGCTGAAACCCATGTCTTTGGCGGCTTCCATCATGGCATTCATAAAAAACCATACATACGCCGGTCCACTACCTGAAATTGCAGTTGCTGCATCAATAGCCGATTCCCGATCTACATACACGGTTTTACCGGTGGTATTCAGCAAATTTTGTACCGTGACCAACTCAATACGCGTCACTTCATCGGATGAAGTAAAGGCGGTCATGCCCCTACCAATTTGTGCGGGTAAATTTGGCATGGCACGAATGATTTTGCGTACGCCCAGTGATTCCGCAATAAATTGAATCTTGACGCCCGCCATGATCGACAGAAAAACCTGCTGCGGATGCACCAGTGATTTTATATTGTCAAACAACACCGAGGCATCTTGTGGTTTTACCGCCAGAATAATTAAATCTGCCTTGCCAATACATTCCTCCGGTGTACCATATACTTGTCCAATGTCGCTCTTTGCCAGTTCTGCCGCTTTTTCCGGCGACTTTTCCAAAATCATCATGGCTTCCTTCTTGGCAATATGCGAGCGCAAAAAGCTCTGGGCGTACGTGGAGCCCATGTTGCCGCCACCAATAATAAGTATATTCATAATTGTAGATTTGACGTTTCAAAAAACAAAGTTATTGCTACTATTCAAGCATTTAAGCTCCTGTTAACTTTTTTATATAATTTTTTTTTGCCAATACCTTACTAAACTTGAAATTCGGAAGTGTTCGTTTAAACATCTTTGAATTTTTATGGTTAATACGTCCAAAATACCCATAAAAGTTACAAGGATCATCAGGAAATGTCGAAGAAAAATTTAAAAAACGATTATCACAAGGCACATAATAATATTTTGCACACCGCCTCCTGGCTCAACTTACACGCCACCCAATCGTTGAAACGCTTTGGGGTTTCCCCTCAGCAATTCAATGTATTACGTATTTTAAATGAGGTTCATCCAAAACCAGCTACTGTCAAAATGTTGACAGAAAGGATGATTGATAAAATGTCAAATGCGTCGCGATTGGTTGAAAAG
>JBKBWT010000053.1:0-21368 GCA_046314415.1 Saprospiraceae bacterium | reverse complement strand
AAAAAATGTTAAAACTTGATCAAATAAAGTATTACAACAGCATTAAAGATGTGTTGGGTTACGATCAGATCAACTTTTTACGGTTTTAACTTGGTCAGTGCTTATTTTGTCGAAAAACGATAAATTGTCGTTTGGGTATAAGTTTCTCCCGGTTTTAAAAATACATTCGGGAAATTTTTCTGATTCGGCGAATCCGGAAAATGCTGGGCTTCCAGGCACATTCCACCATGTTTGGGAATGGAATTGCCATTTTTATTGGTCAACGTACCATTTAAAAAATTGCCGGAATAAAACTGCACGCCAGGCTCAGTGGTCAGCATTTCCATAAACCTGCCGGAATTCGGCTCGTACAGCGTCGCCGCCACACTCAATTCATTCGCCGATTTATTCAAAATAAAATTATGATCATAACCACCTTCCACCTGCGCCAGATCTCTGCCTACGGGCTTGGCGCTTGTAAAATCCATCGGTCCGCCTTTCACCGATTCAATTTTTCCAGTCGGAATCAACTGGGCATTTACCGGCGTGTAACGGTCGGCATTTAACATCAATTCATGTTCTAAAATCGTGGGAGCCTGTCCGCCACTTAAATTAAAATAAGCATGATTGGTAATATTTACCGGCGTCGTTTTATCAGTAGTAGCTTCGTAATCAATTTTTAACGCATTATCATTTGTAACAGTGTAAATAACTTTTACCGACAAATTACCCGGATAGCCTTCCTCACCGTCTTTACTCAGGTAGGTCAAAGTCAGCGTTGCGCCCGTGTCGCTTTTGCCTTCCACCGCATCCCAAACCACCTTATCAAAACCCTTCAAACCACCATGTAAAGTATTCCCATTGTTATTAGCATTGAGCTGATAGCGCTTTCCATCCAGCGTAAACTGCGCTTTCGCAATGCGATTGGCGTAACGCCCCACGATACAACCAAAATACGGATTTCCTTCTTGTAAATAACCGGCGAGCGAATCATATCCTAAAATAACATCACCCATATTACCTTGTTTGTCAGGTGCCTGCATTGAAACAACAGTTGCACCGTAATTCATAATTTGGGCAGAAAATCCATTGGGATTTGTCAATTTGTATAAAGTAATGTCCGCATCTCCAATTTTGCCAAAAGGCGTTTTTTCGATCATAAACGTAGATTGTGTTTCAGCGGCAGGCGCTTGTTGCTCGTCCTGCTTTGGTGCATTTTTGCAGGCAAATGTAAGCAACACCAGGGAAAGCCAAAGGCAACAGTTTGTTAATTTCATGGCAACGACGAATTTTAGTTTTCAAAATTGGTTTAATATCTTATGTAATAACAATGTATTTATATTATTGTATTATGCGGATTATCAAATCATTAGTATATAATATTAATATTTATACAAATACATTTAAAGCTGAAAAATTTGCTGCATCAGCAACCATTTCTCACCGGGTTTTGCCTGTGGGAGCGGTGACTGAAATTGCCACATCAGCGTTTCCCATTCCTGCACGGCGGCATTTGCGGCGTCCATTTCGGCTTTTTTAGCGAATGTAAAATCATCCTCCGCTTCTATAATCATGAACATACGCGTATCATATCGGTATATTTGTAAATTTGTAATTCCCGCATCCCGAATGCTTTGCTCAATGGCTTCGGGTATTTTTTCATGATAGCGCTCGTATTCCGCTATTAAATTCGGATCATTTTTTAAATCCAAGGTCAAACAAAAGCGTTGCATATTTTGTGGAATATGGGAGTAATGGAATATTGGAATACCGTGCCACGCGTTGGCAAAACTCCCTCCTTCCAATATTCCATTTTTCTATTTAAATAAACTGATTAATTAAATTCTCATACAATTCCTGCTGACCGCTCCGTTGCTGGGGTTCACCGTATTTTGCCGCCAGTTGCGCCAGATCACTTAACGATAATTTCCCCTGTTCAAAAGCTTGACCCTCAGCCGAATCAAATGATTCATAACGCGCTTGCCGCATTTTTTTGTAATCCGACTGCTCCAGAATATTTTGTGCAATTAATAAAGCCCGTGCAAACGCATCCATACCGCCAATGTGCGCGTAGAAAATATCTGCCAGATCGGTTGAATTCCTGCGCGTTTTGGCATCAAAATTAATACCGCCACCTTGAAATCCGCCGGCTTCCAGAATAATCAGCATTGCCTCGGTCAATTCATATAAATTATTCGGAAACTGATCGGTGTCCCAGCCATTTTGATAATCACCGCGATTCGCATCCATACTGCCCAGCGCGCCTGCATTTGCTGCTACCTGCAATTCATGTTGGAACGTATGTAATGCCAGTGTAGCATGATTTACTTCGATATTTAGTTTAAAATCATTTAATAAATCATATTCGCGTAAAAATCCGATCACGGTTGCCGCGTCAAAATCATATTGATGCTTGGAAGGCTCCATCGGCTTCGGCTCAATAAAAAACGTGCCTTTGAAACCCTGGCTGCGGGCATAATCTTTTGCTAGATGTAAAAAACGGGCTAAATGTTCTACCTCACGCTTCATATTGGTATTGAGCAAGGACATGTAACCTTCCCGACCACCCCAAAATACATAATTCGCGCCATTCAATTTGATCGTGGCATCCAGGGCATTTTTCACCTGTGCCGCCGCATATGCAACTACCTGAAAATCAGGATTTGTCGCAGCTCCATTCATATAACGCGGATGCGAGAACAAATTAGCGGTGCCCCAGAGCAATTGTACACCCGATGCTTGTTGTTTTTCCTGCGCATAGTCAGTAATAATTTCCAATCGCTTAGCAGATTCTGCTAATGTATCGCCTTCCTGAATCAAATCAAAATCATGAAAACAATAAAAAGGAATGCCGATTTTTGTAATAAATTCAAACGCCGCATCCATTTTATCTTTCGCCTGCTGAATGGGATCGCTCGCACTCAACCAAGGAAAAACTTTAGTGCCCGGACCAAAGGGGTCGCCGCCCGTACCGGTAAACGTATGCCAGTATGCCACCGCAAAACGGAAATGCTCCTTCATGGTTTTGCCGCCTACCATGCGATTTTCGTCATACCATTTGAATGCCAGCGGATTCTTTGACTCGCGCCCTTCATATTGAATTTTTTCAATACCCTTGAAATATTCCTGATTGCCGGTAAGTACCGTAAGTGTTTGGTTTTCAGATGAAATTGCGTTCATAATATCGGATTATTAAATGTTGTTTTTAAAATTTTTAAATATTATATTCAAATTATACAGCCAGTGCATGTTGTAAATCGGCTTCCCAGGCTTCATAGGCTTTTGCATACGCATCATATTCAGGAAGCGGTTTATATGTTTTTACCACATCTCCATTACCGATCGCTGTTTCAATCGAATCATATACTCCGATCGCTACACCGGCAGCTTTTGCGGCTCCAACCGCCCCGGTTGTTTTTATGACATCGATTTCAAAATTGATTAAAGTTGCAATGGTACTACTGAAGATATCCGATTGAAACAAATTATCATTGCCTACCCGCATTACTTCAGCCGACATACCCATCTTTTTTAATATATGAATGCCGTAAACAAACGAAAAGGCAATGCCTTCAAGCGCTGCGCGATACAGATGCGCACGGGTATGCCGGTTGAAATGCAAATTTTTAATTTGTGCGCCAATATTATGATTACATAACATCCGTTCTGCTCCATTGCCAAAAGGCAGCATGCGCAAGCCTTCAGAACCCACCGGAATATTTTTGGCAATCTTTTCCATATCATTATAGGCGATGCCGTCTTTAGCAATATTCTGCCGCACCCAATTATATTGAATACCCGCACCATTAATACATAATAAAATACCAATCCGCGGCGACTCGGTGGTATGATTTACGTGCGCAAAACCATTTACGCGCGACTGCATATCATATAATGGTTGATCCACCACCCCATACACCACACCCGAAGTACCGCCAGTTGCAGCTATCTCGCCCGGGCTTAATACATTGAGCGACAAGGCATTATTCGGCTGATCCCCCGCGCGGTACGTCACCGGTATGCCCGCGCGCAAGCCGGTTTCCTGTGCCGCTGCTTCGGTCACGTGACCTTGTAATGCAAAAGTGGCTGTAATATCAGGAATCAAATCTTTACGCAGCTTATAATAATCGAGCACTAAATCCGCAGTTTTATGCTCCTGAAAATCCCATAAAATCCCCTCAGAAAGCCCGGAAACAGTGGTAGTTACCTCACCCGTGAGCTTCATCGCTATAAAATCACCGGGCAACATCATTTTTACCGCAGCATCATAAAGCGCCGGTTCATGATCTTTTACCCATTTTAATTTAGAAGCTGTAAAATTTCCCGGAGAATTGAGTAAATGGGATAATGCCTTTTCTTCGCCAATATGCGTAAATGCCTGATTACCAATCTCTACCGCCCGACTATCGCACCATATAATCGAAGGACGTAATACTTTTTGATTTTTATCAATCATCACTAAGCCGTGCATTTGATACGAAATACCGATCGCCTGAATATCTTGAGCCGATACGCCGGTTTGTTGTAATAATTTTTTCGTGACAATACATACATTTTGCCACCAAATCTCCGGGTCTTGCTCTGCCCAGTCAGGTTGAGGCGCCTGAATCTCCATTTCCGTTTCAGGGTAGTGCGTCAAGCCCACAGTGCGCCCGCTCGCCGCCTCCACCAAGGCACCCTTAATCGAAGAACTGCCAATATCAAAGCCTAATAAATACATAGATAGTCCGATTATCAAAGTCTTGCAATGCGCCAAATATAGAAAAATCTGTTTGGAAAGCCACTGAATTTTAGCGGCAAGCGTAAAAAAGAATTAAATAATTCTGGCTATCAATCGATTGCAAATAATTTTTTAATAAAAGTAAAAATAATTATATTTGCTAGGATTCATGTAAGAATATACTAATACACTGAATAAATTCAAGCACGCTTTTTAAATTAATATAATTAGCAATTTATTACCGTGTTATTATAAATAAATACCACCCACCATGAATAAAACCCAGGAATTCATTCACATTATTAAACTCGGCGTTCAGTTGATTCAGGATGAGCGGGCTTATCCACAATCCACTATTATTCATAAAATAAAGCAGTTATCGCTGCCTGTTTCGGCTCCTTCCTTAAGTAATGTGATGAATAATCAGCATGTGGGACAACAAGCGCTATTGAATTTATCTACTGGTATTCAGACTATTATAGAAAATGAATTGGGATATTATTATGATGATAAGCAAAAAATATTTATTCCGCTACCTGCTGAGCAGCGCCCGCCATCGCCGGTAATGCCTAAAGAAAAGGCAAAGGAATTACCGCCTATTTTCCACCTGGAAGGGCGCCTGCCCATTCAGGAAAAAGTAAAATTTATTAATAAAGCTCAAAAAAATATCATAGAAGTCGGGGTACGGCTTAATACATTTTCCGAATATTTTAAATCGCGTAACAAACACGAGTTTCAAATTCATATTGAGCAATTATTACAAAAAGGGATCAACATGCAGGTTTATTTACTTGATCCGGCTTCGCCTGAGTCCAAAATTTATTTTCAGGATCGAGCCAAAGCCCAGCCGGATGAACGCCATGCGCTGGAAGAAACCGAGCGCGCGGTAGAACGATTATTAAAAGTAAAAGCTGTTTTTGAAAAAAATCAATATCCCGGACAATTTGAAGTTTTTGCTTATCAGCACATTCCTTATAATCATTTTGTCATCATTGACGGGGATACCGACACTGGTCAAATGTTGGTTTCTCATTATATATATGGTATTGAAAGAGCGCAATGTCCGGTGATGGAATTTTCCAAAGCGACGAGTTCGAGTCTTTATGACCGCTATTGGCAATCTTTACAAGCCTTAATTCAAGGCACCAAACAACTTGTCTAAATTATCACATAAACTTTATTCCTATAATACATCATAAAAAGCGGATGATTTGCAATCAGCTATAAAATAAAGTCCTCTATCCTATTCTTGCTTTAAACCGCCATAGTTTACTTATCTCCAAAGTTATTACACGTTTACCTCCCTATTTTTTAGCACTTTTCACATAAATTTCCGTAAATTTTACATAAATTAATATAAAGATTCATGAATAGCCGCATTAATTAGGAGCATATCACAATCTCCCCTATTTTTGTATCAACAAACGAAATTATTACAAAACGAATTAAAAATTGACTAAACTCCGAAAATTCTAACAAAACATTTTCACACACAAAATAAAGGCAAAAGGCGAATCCACTAACTTCAATTGACTGAAAATTAGATAGTTACTTATTAGCCTTTTTAATTCGGTATGTCTTGTCACAGTGAGTAGCTGCAGATACTCCGTGTGATGCCCCACATACGGCTGGTACATTATTTATTCACTTTTAAACAGACATGCTATGAGCATCAACAATGAGCTGCAAGGTATCATCGATAGCATTATTTTCCCTTGCGACAAACCTTAATTTAGTTTATTATGATATAAACTAAATACGGAGCTGCCTTTGAGTCTCATCAGGCAGCTCCTTGATCTTTTCTTCCAGCCAGTATTTGCCAACAATAAGTGGTTGCGTGTGTAATCTTTCCAGCAGTTTTTCCTTAGAATCATTATGATAAACAACAGATTTTAAAATCTTTAAGAAATTTTGTGCACTATCTATGATATTCTTTTCTAAAATTCTATTGCGTCTTAATTGTTGTTCAAAAGCTTTAATGCTACTTTCTAAAGTATCTGAAAAAGTATTTTTCAATTCATAATAACATTGTAATTCAATTAGTTTCGTATTGTAATTAAATGCTTTATCTTCTAAATGCAGATTTCTAAGCAGAAAGAGCGCTTCCTGAAAATCTTTTTTACTAAATAAAATTCGTGCTTTAGCTAAAGCAATAGCCGATTCCGATTTATCGGTTAATAAATGCCGATACCTTTCGACAAAATTATCCGCCCAGCTAAACTCATCTAACTCGCAGGCAATATTAACTGCACTCTGAAATCGTCCCTCCGTAATATATCCTCCCGTCTCAAGTATTTGATTATCAGCACCATACTTAAAAAATCCAAATGTATCTACCAGTGCTTTGCGATTTCCTTGTCGGATTAGCTTCGCATTGTAATTAATTAAAGCAACGAGTAATACCAACTGATCCTCTTTATCCAGCAGGGGTGCAGATTGATATAACGCTTCCTTTAATTGATTGTAATATTCTTCTGATTTAGTCACAAACATTTGATAAGCAGACACATACAGACTATGAATTATTTCATATTGCTCATCAGATGTTTTTGGTTTTTCTATTATATTATAATCCAGCAAATTACTGATCTCTGGAACCTGTAACACAGTTAGCCGATTCTGTAATTCGCATTGATATTTCAATGTCATCATTTTATAAAAAGCTTCGGCGTTTAGCATCGCTTCATTGAGTGCGGTTTCATCCGGGTTGAGCATCTCGGTAAAAGGATGATAATAATGCGCATGATTTAATTCCATCAAGTGAAGTGAACGCCAGATATCTTTCCGCTCTTCTTGTATAACCGATTTTAATTTGTCAATCTCGCGGAAGTAAAATTGCGTCAGTTTCCGCTCTTTATAAACATCAATTAGCAACCGCTGTACTTCATATTGTCCCGCGTCGCGTTTAATTTTTTCCAAAAGCAAAAATTCTTCCAGCCAGTTTAGCAATTTACTGGCTTCATTAGAAATACGCTTCGTTTTTTCTAATTTAAAAACTTTATATGTAATATACTCTAAATCAATTTTAGACTCCGACTCTTCTGGAAAAGGATGAAAACGCTTTAAATACTGAAAAAGTGACACAACCAGTTCATGCTCATTATATAACTTGGTTAAATATTTATCAAAAGCTTTTAACTCCTGCTTGTCCAGCGTTTTTAATACTTGAATGAGCTTTGTGTTTTTCATAATAGAGGCTTTAATGCAATATTTTGTAATTCATTTAGCACCTTCAAAGATAGCATTTTCAAGAGGAAACTAAGTAGCTGTTAATATAAAAAAGGAAAAATAAAATTAAAAACCTTGAGATTACCTAAGCAATAAGGCTTTAATAATCAAACCATTAAACCAAGTTGCACTATTTGCACCGACGCTTTAAAGGTATCATTATAAAAGGAAAGTTACTTATTTTGTATTTGCACACCTGCTTTGTAAAGGGGAAATTTGTACATTATCACTGCATTTCAGTGATAATTTTTCATAGAAGAAATGCCTGATCAACGTTGTCCCTGTATAACCCTTATCACAGCTTTATAACTGATATTCAAAACAATAAACATCATCAAATGGAGCAATATAGCCGCAAATATGTATTTGACATTTTTAGTGAAAAATTAAGAGGGAAATTCGCTATTTTTTGTCGGGAACATCGCCAGCAGGATACCCTCGAAAATTTTATTACCTATTTAATTGATCAGGATATCATACCGCCCAGTACCATTAAACATTACGCCATTAATGAAACCTTCAATGAATTATATGCCAGTAGCGCACAACCCAAAACGGAGGTGGTAAATACCCTTGCCGATCGCTTCAACCTCTCACCGCGCAGTATCTGGAATGCACTGCGCAAAAATATACCCCCCACCAGCCAACGAAGCCCGCTGCGGGTTAGCTCCAGATCACATAAAGTTTGAAATAAACGTAACAATTCTTTACATGGATATTAATATTGCTATTTTAACGCCCCTTGAGGTAGAATATAAAGCGGTTAGACGTTATTTAAATAATATTCAACGTCAGGATGTAAATGGTTTGGTGTATGAAGTCGGTTATTATAATGGAGATCATCATATCTTTCGCATTATTATGCGCCAAACCGGATCTAAGAATGCGGATATTGCACTGGCTACCGAGAAAATACTAAATGATTTTAATCCGGATATCATATTTTTGGTTGGCATTGCCGGGGGTGTAAAGGATGTAAAGATTGGAGATGTGGTGGTAGGTACCAAAGCCTATGGGTTCGAATCGGGAAAAGCAATGGACGATTATGTAGCGGCGCGACCAGATTCCATTCCTTATGATATCAATTTAATAGAACAAGCCCGATATATTACAAATCAGGATAACTGGGAACAAAATATTATAAACTGGCAACCGTCGAATAAAGTTATTTTTGGTCCGATTGCATCCAGTGACAAGGTCATTGCTTCTACCAAATCGCCTGAATATCAATTACTAAAGCGTAGTTTTAACGACACAACGGCACTGGAAATGGAAGCCATTGGCTTTGCTAAAGCCGCTTTTGCACATCATATAAAGGCACGCATGATGAATATTAGGGGGATTTCTGATTTATTAGATCATAAAACGGACGACGGGCATCCCTTAGCAGCCGCACAAGCAGCAGCATTTACATTTACTTTATTATATCAACTTAATTGTAATGGACTGATAATTAAATCAGTACAGCAGATAGCTTCTATTCATAAAGATATAACTTTAATCAATAAAGAAACGACAGACACTTTACGAAAAATGATTGGCAATAATAGAATCAAGCAAGCTATTGAACAATTATTACATCATACCGATGGCAAGGACGAAGACCTACATGAACAAGTAATCAATTTGCAGCGACAGTGGACTAATCTGCAACGCGAGAAAATAATGGGATTGCTTTCCTTTAGTGAAGAAAATCTAGCAAGTAATAAAGTAGTGAATGGTTTATTACAAATCATAAATCAATTGGAATAAAATTAAATGCATTAAACTTTTTTGGCACGTATCATACGGTCTTTTCCGTTCATGTCTTTTTGTAAAACCACTTGTTTAAACCCCTTATTTTCAACCAATTGTGCAACTTCAGCTGCATTAAATTCATTACATTCAAAAAACAAATAAGCGTCCGGGGTTAAATGTAATAAGGCGAATTCAGCGATGGTATCATAAAAAAGTAAAGGATTATCATCCGCTACAAACAGCGCCAATTCGGGTTCAAATCTCGTGACATGCGCAGGCATCAGGGCACGTTCGTGTTGCGGAATGTACGGCGGATTGCTTACAATAATATCATATTGCGATAATAATTTCCAGTTTTCACGCTTTAAAATATCATATTGCTGGAATTGAACCGCAGTTTTATTAAAATCTGCATTGAGTTTTGCTATATCCAGTGCCTCCTGACTGACATCGAGCGCAGCGACATTTAATTGTGGTATTTTTTTCTTTAATGTGATAGGAATACAGCCACTGCCGGTGCCAATATCCAGCAATTTTAAATTGGAGTTTTTAATTTCTTTTTGAATGGTTTCTAAAATCCAATAGACCAATTCTTCGGTTTCCTGCCTGGGGATCAGCACGTTTTGATTTACTTTAAATTTTAATCCGTAGAAATCCGCCTGACCAAGAATATATTGTATCGGTTCGTGTTGTAATAATCGCGTTTGAATTTTATATAATTCTTCCTCCTGAATATTAAATAATGGTGCTTTACTTTGCACATCATGCACGCGCAATGCGTCTTCAAACACAATACGTGCAATACTCCGCGCCTCTCCCGGATCATATAATGCGCTTAATGATCCTATAAAATTTTGATATACTTCGTTGATTTGCAAGGCTTTGCAGTATTATAGTGTGTTATTGAGTTATGATGCGATGGCGTTTTTGTACCATAACACAAAAACACCATAACACTATTACAATTAAGAAAGCCGATTTTTATAATCCTGATAATCAAATGCGCGGACGATTTCCAACGTATCATCTTCATGCCAGATGGCAATATCGGGGTGACGAACACCATTAAACGTTGTGGTTTTCACCATCGTATAATGTATCATATCCTCTAATATGATTTTGTCCCCTACTTTTAGTTCCTGGTTGAAAGAATATTCCGTCATGTAATCACCGGCTAAACAACTTACGCCGCCCATGCGATAAGCAGGTTTGCCGGGTACAGGCTCGCGGTCAGCACCGGTAATACGCGGGCGATAAGGCATTTCCAGCGTATCAGGCATATGCGCGGTAAATGATACATCCAAAATTGCCGTCTTTATACCACGATTCTCTATAATATCTAAAACAGTGGAAACCAGCACTCCCGTCTCCCAGGCGATGGCGCTGCCAGGTTCCAGAATCACTTCCAGATGCGGATAACGTTGCCGAAAACCTTGCAACACTTGAATTAAATGTTCTATATTATATCCTTGTCGGGTCATTAAATGTCCGCCGCCAAAATTAACCCATTTTAACTGCGGGAAAAATGCTGCAAATTTAGTTTCAAATGATTCTAAAACTTTTTCTAATTCGTAAGAACTTGATTCGCAGAGGGTATGAAAATGTAATCCTTCCACACCTGCCGGCAGTTGCCCATTAAAATTTTCGCTTACTTCCCCCAAACGCGAACCTGGTGCAGCAGGATTATACAAATCCGTTTCTACTTCCGAATATTCAGGATTCACGCGGATGCCCATAGAAACCGGTTCGGGGTAAGCATTTACCTGATCTTTATAACGATAATATTCATGAATCGAATTGAATGTAATATGACTGCTATAGCGCATAATATCGGCAAAATCTTTTGGTAAATAAGCCGGTGAATATGTATGCGCTTTTACATTCATTTCTTCAAAAATCAGCCGCGCTTCCCACAATGAACTCGCCGTTGCCCCTTTTAAATACTGCGCCACCAGCGGAAATACCCGCCACATGGCAAAACCTTTGAGCGCCAGGATAATCGAAACGCCCGCCCGATCCTGCACACTTTTTATTAACGCCAGATTTCTTTTTAATAATTTCAGGTCCAGCACGTAAGCCGGCGAAGGAACATTATCTATATTTATCATTTACCGTTCAACATTTAGCATTAAGCACTCAACATTAACTAAAATTACATTTTTTCCAGCATTTCAATCCCCAGCAAATCCATACCAAAACGTAAAACATTGGCAATCGCCTGACATAATTTTAAACGAAACGCCACCGCTTCCTCGGTTTCGGCGCGCAATATGGAATAATCATGATAAAATTTATGATACGATTTAGCTAAATTATAACAATAATTTGCAATCGTGGACGGATCATACGCGGCTGCCGCTTCTTTTATCAAATCAGGAAAAACATATAATTGCGCAATTAAATCTTTTTCATCCGTTTCCAGTTTTTGATAGGCAGCGCTCACCGACAGGCGATCATTATCCCAGCCTTCCATTTCCGCTTTACGCAGCACCGACTGAATGCGCACGTACGCATTTTGTACATAAGGTCCCGTTTGTCCCTGTAAATCAACGGATTCTTTCGGGTCAAACGTCATGCGTTTTTGCGGCGTTACTTTTATGATAAAGAATTTTAATGCCGCCAAGCCGATTTTACGTAAAATATCTTCCTGCTCTGATATAGATAAATCTGCTAATGTATCGCGTTCTTTGGAGTTTTCGCGTGCCTCGGCAATTACTTCCGCCACCAGATCATCGGCATCAACCACCGTGCCTTCGCGCGATTTCATCTTGCCGGTCGGCAAATCCACCATGCCATAAGACAAATGGTGCAAACCTTCGGCGTAAGGCTCACCCAGGCGTTTTAATATTTCAAACAGCACCTGAAAATGATAATTTTGCTCATCCGCTACGACATACACCGCTTTATCCATACCAAAATCATCATATCTAAGTCGAGCTGTACCAAGGTCTTGTGTAATATAAACCGAAGTACCATCGCTGCGCAATACCAATTTATGATCGAGTTTTGCGGCGGTCAGATCAATCCACACGGAGCCATCGGGCTTTTTATAAAAAATGCCGCGCGCCAAACCATCCTCAATAATATCTTTTCCAAGTAAATAAGTGTCGGATTCGTAATATAATTTATCAAATTCGACTCCTAATTTATGATATGTTTCATCAAAACCATGATATACCCAGCCGTTCATTTGCTTCCAAAGCGCTACTGTCTCTGGATCACCCGCTTCCCAGCGCAAGAGCATTTCCCTCGCTTCACGACCAAGCTGGCTTAATTCATTGAAATAGGTGTTTTTATACTCTTTAAAAAAGATTGATTCGTCCTGATCTGCTTTCTTTTTATTTTCAAAAATGGATTTTGCTGCCTCGCTTTGCTGCCAGGCTTTATATTCTTCCTGAAATTTTTGTTCAAACATTACATAATAATCCCCCACAAAATGATCACTTTTTACACCGGTTGATTCCGGCGTAGCGCCGTTGCCATATTTTTGCCAAGCCAGCATACTTTTACAGATGGCAATACCTCGATCATTTACAATTTGTACTCTATTTACATCATAACCCGCAGCTTGTAAAATTTTATAACAAGACCAGCCTAATAAAATATTACGAATATGCCCTAAGTGTAAAGGCTTGTTGGTGTTGGGAGAAGAAAATTCTACCAGCACTTTTTTGCCATTAGCCGGATGCTGTCCGAAATTATATTCCGAGTAAATATCTTCCAGAAAGTTGATCCAAAAATGATCACTCACCGAGAGGTTTAAAAAACCTTTAATTACGTTAAAAGACTGAATTTCAGCCACTTGCTCCACTAAAAAATTACCCAGTTCCTCCCCTACTTCTTCCGGTTTTTTACCCGCCAGTTTGGTAAATGGAAATGTAACCAGCGTATAATCCCCTTCAAATTCCTTACGCGTGGGTGCAAGTTGCACCTGCGCGGGCGCAACCGACTGCCCATAGAGCGTATGTATTGCGTGTATTACATTCTCCTGGATGATATTCGTAATATGTATTACTTTGGAAACCATATTATATTATAGTAATTTTCTAATTTACAAACGTACCAATGAATCCGAAAAGCGATGATTCGGGCACAAAGTTAACCTAAATGTCAGATGTGAAAGATGAGATGTGCAAAAATTTCATATTTCCACTTACGGATCATGCATTTACACTCTAGGTATAGATTTTTTTAATAATATTTTACCCGGTATGCAAGGACCAAACGAGGTATTCCCGGTCCAGGGTCCTTCCAGGCGCCAGGCATTTCCTGACTTTACCAGACTGAGCACCGCACCTTTGAGGCACCATTCCATTCCATCCAGGCGTTTGTACGCGGTAATTTTGGTTTCTTTGAATACCAGCGTTTTGCCATCTTTAAACTCCCCTTCGAGCGCCATTTCGGCATATACTTTATCAAAATACACAAAAGAGCGTCCGGTCACTTTGGTGCCTTTTTGGGTCAGATACATTTCCATGCCGTATTCCGGGCGGATGCCCCCTTTATCTTGCGTGATCTTGCCTCTCCAGAAGCCATTAACCGTGGGACTTCCGCTCTTTTGCGCCAAGCCGAGGGTCAGCATGCTACTGCAAAACACGCAAAGTAGTAGTATTCTCATTGTCCATTTTTTTCTTTAAAAACTGGTTTTTAGCCTAGGTGTTGTATTAAGCCCGATTTTTTTCGATTTTTATGCTCGTACGCACTGCAATCCAGTCGATTAGTTATTTTCTTAATATTATAATCATTACAGCACAAACATCATATTTCAGGTAAATTTTCAAAAAAACTAAAATGGGTTTTGCCATAATTACGTTCTTGTGTAAAATTGGGATGCGTAAGGTAAGAATGCGTAGGGTCATGCTCCAGCACAAACAAACCTTCAGGTTTCAATAAATCATATTCAAAAATTAAATCAGGTAAAGTATCAATTGTTGGCAAGGCATAAGGCGGACCCGCGAAAATGTAATCAAATTGCTGGGTACAATTTTTTAAAAACTGAAACACATCGGCGCGGATAATTTTTAAATTCGATTCGACATTTAGTTCTTTTGCCATTTTGGTTACAAAACTCACCGCCGGCGCAAATTTATCCACGTAAGTCACGTCCTCACAACCGCGCGAGATGAATTCGTAACTATGATTGCCCGTCCCGCCAAATAAATCAAGCACTTTAACTGCCTCAAAATCAAGGAGATTATTCAAAATATTAAAGAGCCCCTCCTTGGCAAAATCAGTGGTAGGGCGCGTGGGCCAGCTATCCGCGGGCGGGTGGAACTTGCGACCTTTGAATTTTCCGGAAATAATTCTCATGCTTAATAAGAATAAAGTGCTTTCAATCAAGTGAAAGTTGGCGTGTGACTCAGCTTGAAGGCTGAATTACAATTGTGTTAAACCAAACAAATTAAAATAGAAATACGTTGGCTGCTGTTGCCACTTTGTTCCAAATTGCAGGAAATCCGGTGAAGGTAGAAACTGAAGTGTCCGCAAGTAGCGCCGCAACAAAGGATAAATTTCGGATTGCTCAATTAATTGCCCGGTAATAAAAGTAGGGGTTACTTCAGGAGTCAAGTTATACTGATCGAGTACGAGTAATACATAATATAAAAAATCTTTTGCATTTTGATAATGGAATGTATTAACAAACAGCAATTTTTTATGCTCTATTAAAGCCGCGAGCAGCCAGTTTGAATTAATATGCAAATAAAGGGTAGGCGTAGCCGGCGCATTGCCAAGATGCAATAAACCGCTGAGAAAAGCAGTGACGGCATGAAATAATTGTCCGCCAGTCAATTGCTTTTGCACCAGATTGGTAATTTCCTGTGGTAAGGCATAAACAAGACGAGCCTGTGCTGTACGTAGTTCATCAGCGCGTATATCCTTGGCATAGGATATGTTCGCCATGTCTTGCAGATAAACGCTTTTTTCGTCTGGATTATAAAGGCGCTCGGGTACTAAGGTAAAAAAGGGCGAAACCGCCGCAATACGTACCGCCCGATAAGCAGCATGGAGGTACTCATCCTGAGCAATCAAATCCAGAAAAGCACTTTGACCGTCTGTCAACTGAAAATCCCGAAGTAGCAGTGCCTGGCGTTGCGGACTGCTAATCATATACGACAAACTGTCCACCCCCAGGAGGATGGACAGTTCATTTTGCGGCGAAATCTGCCGAACAAATTGATCTTCGACTATTTCAAAATTTATCTTCTTTCCCAAGCCCCAGAGAGGTTTGGTGCGGTCATGTTACCAAATTTCAATACACTGTTCGGATCGTAGGAACGATCATACTTAGCATAACGCGGGTCAGCAAATTTTCCCATGAAAACTTTACGCTTCACGCCAACCTCTACCACGTTTACTACGGTACTCTGGTAAGTGACGGTATCTGCTGCGATATCAAAGCTGGCACCGCCGCCATAAGGTACATATCTTAAAGAATCGAGATTAATACCCATTGCCTGAATGGAGTCAATCGCTGGTGTGTACATCGTATCATATTCAATGGTACCGGTGAAATTAGGATCATCCGGGTCACCAAATACCTGTACAATCATAAATCTACCATTAGTCAGCACATCTTTGAGGGTATCAAAATTAGGCGCAAATTCGCCGGTAATATCCCGGTAAGCTTCCTGAGCTTTACGAATTTCCATTAATTTTTCGATCACTGCCAACTCACGTCTGGAACGTTCTGCTTTGAAAGCAATAGGCTCGCGAATGCTTTGTATGAGCACATAGAGCAATCCGACTATAACGACAGCTAAAACAAGGTTGATAACGAGTTTCATTTTTCTGTTTTGTTTTGGCGCAATTATAAGGTTTTTATTTAAAAACTTCCGAATAATCCAAATGCAATTTTAAAGCTTGCCCATTTGGCAAAGGCGCATTCGGCTAGTCGTAAAGATGCAAAAAACACTGCATTTGGTGGATAAATGGAAAAATATTTTTTTCTTTATCCTGTAACTTTGCAGTCGCCATTAAAAATTGCGCCCTCATCTACAATCAAATATTTTGTATTGATATTGCCCTGAATTTTAGCAGTGCCTTGTAAATGAAGTGTTTCGGTGACATTAATATCACCTCGCAGGGTGCCCATGACTACTGCGTCCTGGGCAAACACTTTACCATCCACCAGGCTATCCTCACCCATCACCAATTTCTTATCACAACGTACTTCACCTACGATGGTGCCATCCATGCGAATATTTTCTGGCGAACGAAAATTTCCTTCTATTTTTGTACCCTTTGCTACCACACAGTTGGCGGTGCTGGAAGTTGGTGTGCCATTTTTGGCAACTGGAGCCTCGGTTTTTGGCTTTGCTTTCGTATCCAACATTGACATATTCAAATGTGTTTTGTGTTTACAAATGTAGTGGCTATCCCGCTTTGTTACAGGATGAATCAAAAATAAAGCATTAAAATTGGGAATTTATCCTTTCCCTCTGAACTTTCAAATTAAAAGAAATTGTTATTGGCGAGATAGCGCGGTAAAAATACCATTATTTTATGGACTTACGCAATAGGAATGTTACTATTTTAGCAATAGAATCGTCGTGTGACGACACTTCGGCGGCAATTATCCGCAATGGTACGGTATTGAGCAATGTGGTCGCCAATCAGGACGTGCATAAACGCTACGGCGGCGTGGTACCGGAGGTAGCTTCGCGGGCGCACCAGGTGCATATTGTACCGGTGGTAGAGGTGGCGCTGCAACAGGCTGGTGTAAACAAAGATGGATTGGATGCGATTGCCTTCACGCGTGGACCGGGGCTGATCGGCTCTTTGCTGGTGGGCGTTTCATTTGCCAAAGCTCTTGCCTTGAGTTTGAACTTACCTTTGATCGAAATCAACCACATGCAGGCGCATGTGCTGGCGCATTTTGCGGAAGATCCCAAGCCGAAATTTCCATTTTTATGCCTGACAGTCTCCGGCGGGCATACACAAATCGTGCTCGTACGCGACTATCTTGATATGGAAGTGCTTGGACAAACTATTGATGATGCGGCGGGCGAAGCTTTTGATAAAACCGGCAAACTATTAGGCTTGGATTATCCGGCGGGACCTTTGATTGACAAACTCGCGCAGCAAGGCACCCCACGCTTTGAATTTCCGGAGCCGCAAATTCCCGATTTAAACTTCAGTTTCAGCGGTTTGAAAACATCCATTCTTTATTTTTTGAAAAAAGAACTTGAATCCAATCCAAATTTCATCCCTGAAAATCTGGCGGATATTTGCGCGTCGGTGCAGCATAGAATTGTAAGCATCCTGTTACAAAAACTCCGCAAAGCGGCGCGACAGACCGGCATCCAAGACATTGCCATCGCGGGCGGCGTGTCCGCCAATTCCGGCTTGCGGCAGGGACTCGCAGCACTCGGCGAAAAAGAAGGCTGGAATACCTATATCCCAAAATTTGAATATTGTACGGATAATGCCGCAATGATTGGAATTACAGGGTATTATAAATTTTTAAAAGGAGAATTTGTGGGGCAAGAAGTGGCGCCGGTGGCAAGATATGTATAATTCAAATTGACTTGATTTTTAAATCTATACCTTGTTCAGCATAGTTATAAAAAATGATTTTATCATAGACCATTTGATACATTGCTCTTATGAAATTTATTGAAGTAATTCCTAAACCATTAAATTCATTTATGTCAATATTCAGTTGATCTCCCAATCCGAATGCCTTATAATATTTTTCCAAAATAATCTTGTCTATTTCTATCTCAATCCCATTTTTTCTCAATTCATAATCCATCTTTACTACACTTCCATCAGATAACTTAACAAAAAAGCTATAATCATACCAATTCAATTCTAGCAAAGAATTGGGCGAATTAATGTCAAACTCTGAAACCACTCCATTGCGATGTACTAAGCACGACCTATATTTGTTTATTGATAAGATTTCTTCCTTCATTTCTAAATTCTGACCTAGCATTTTTTCAATGCTATCAAGTAACTCTGGAATATGCATTCTTCTTACATTTTTATGAACTTTTTCCAATTCATGACTAATTTTTTCTTCGTTCCATAATTTATTAGCTTCTGTTACAATTCCAAAATATTTTAGATATTTATACGATTCAGATAAAGATAAATTGATCCCTAATATAAGTTCTTCAACTCCCTTCTTGATAATCCATTGAATACTATCATTTTTTAAATCATCAGAATTCCTATTTTTCTTATCTGAAGAATGTATGATAAAAGGGAAATTATCGGTTGGTAAAATTCTATAAGGATCTGAAGGAATAAAAGCTATTGAACAATTGTACAAATATTGTATTTGCTCAATCACATTTTTGACATGAATTAGCGAAGAATTAACAATATCTGTTATATTAAATTGTAGTTCTCTTCTTGTAAAGGTTTCCTTTTGCATAAATTTTTTCTCAAAAAACTGTATTGCAAAAAATAAAGTTCCTTTACGAATGTAAGATGAAAACTTTTTATAGCATCAAAGTATTAAAAGTACATGCAACACTTCGAACACATTGCCGACTACCATCGTCAGTTTCATCTTCCCCAGCCCAAGCACCCGCTGGTGGACACCTATAAATATGAGGATACCAATCAAACTGTGAAGCGCTCGACCGATCCGCATACTACCGGATTTTATCGCCTGTCGCTGAAGTGGGGCGGCGAGGGCACGATATTATATGGTCGCACTGAATATGATTATAATGATGGCATCTGGTTATTTTTCGCACCGAATCAGTTGATGGCGCTCAGTGGCGTGATGAATTGGACGGGCTATGCGATTTTGGTGCATCCGCAGTTCTTCGAAAGTCATCCGCTGGCACAGCGCATCCGCCAGTATCCGTTTTTTGGCTACGCAGTGCACGAGGCATTACACGTTTCTGAAAGGGAAAAGCAAACCTTGATTGATTTATTTGAAAAATTTTATGACGAATATCATAATCGGGAAGCAATATTTAGTGCCGATATTTTAATTTCATACATCGAGTTAATGTTGCGGTACGCCGACCGGTATTACCAGCGCCAGTTTGAAACCCGGGAGGTGGTATCGAATCATACGCTGCAACGTTTTGAGCACCTGATGAATGATTTTTTTGCCAAACGACAGTATCAGGAGTTGGGGCAGCCCAAAGTGGAATATTTTGCACAGGCATTAAATTTATCACCGAGTTATTTAAGTGATTTAATAAAAACCTACACTGGCAAAACCACGCTCACGCACATCCACGACCGGCTGATTGAAGAGGCAAAATTGTTGCTGTCGCAAAATCGAACGGTGTCGGAAGTAGCGTACGACCTGGGTTTTGAATATCCGCAGTATTTCTCGCGCTTTTTTAAAAATAAGACCAATTACTCTCCTACCGATTTTCAAAAGTCTGGGAAAGGTGTATCAGGATTCACCGGATAGTAGGATTTTCAGGATTACTTGATAAATCCCGTGAATACTAAAATCCAGAAAATGCTGATTCTGACTATTATCTGGAAAAAGTGTACAAGCATCCTGATTTTGTATAAGGCATTTGCTTCCGCTTGCCTGTAATTTTGTGGTATTCAAATCACTGTCGAAATCAAGATTTTCAAGATTTAAGGCTTTCCAGGATAGTTTTAAAATTCTTGTTTATCCTTTGATCCTGAAAATTCTGATTCTGACAATAAAAATTCCAATACTTATGCAGCAAGTAAATCTTGGCAACAGCGATTTGCAGGTATCGCGAATCGGGCTGGGCACGATGGGTATGTCCGAATTTTACGGTCCGCGTAATGATGAGCAATCGATCGAAACCATTCACCGCGCCATTGCGGAAGGTATTAACTTTTTTGACACAGCGGATATGTACGGTCCGTTTCACAATGAAGAGCTACTCGGCAAAGCCTTCGCAGGCAAGCGCGATCAGGTGATTATCGCTACCAAATTTGCCAATGAACGCAATGAACAAGGTGCTTTTCTGGGTGTCAACAATCGCCCGGAATACATCCGCAAAGCCTGTGAAGACAGCCTGCGCCGCCTGAAAATTGACGTAATTGATTTGTATTACATGCACCGGCGTGATCCAAATGTGCCGGTGGAAGACAGTGTGGGCACGATGTCAGATTTGGTGAAAGAAGGTAAAGTGCGTTATCTGGCGCTCTCAGAAGTATCCGCTGATACTATTCGCAAGGCACACCGGATTCACCCGATTTCGGCGGTGCAGAGTGAGTATTCCCTTTGGACGACGGATATGGAAGCGGAGGTGATTCCTGCTATTCGTGAAATTGGCGCGACATTTGTTCCTTACAGCCCGCTGGGTCGAGGTTTTCTGACCGGAAAAATTAAAAACATTGGCGAATTGGCTGAAAATGACTGGCGTCGGCATGGACCGCGTTTTCAGGGCGAAAATTTTGAAAACAACCTGAAAATTGTAGAAGCCGTAGAAACCATGGCTAAGGAAAAAAATGTGAAGCCGAGTCAAATCGCCCTCGCCTGGGTACTACAAAAAGGCAATGACTTTGTGCCCATTCCCGGCACCAAACGTGTATCGTATTTGCTGGAAAACATTCAAGCTGTGAACATACATCTGACGCCCACCGAAGTAGAACGCCTAAACATGCTTAGCGAACTGGTGGCAGGTACCCGCTATCCGGAAGCGTTCATGGGAGCGCTGGGAAATTAAGCAAATGAGCATTGCTGACAGCATTTTGGGTGCTGTCAGCAATTATTTTAGAATTCTTCGATCAATTTCTTCTT
>JBKBWT010000052.1:16220-21529 GCA_046314415.1 Saprospiraceae bacterium | reverse complement strand
GCAAGTCTGGATTGATACCGGTGGTACATTTACGGATTGCATTGCAATCACCCCAGCCGGAGAGATGATTCGAAGTAAAGTATTGAGTAGCAGTCGTTTGCGCGGAAAATTATTAGAAAGGATCGTGCCAAAGACCTTTCGATTCAGTCAAAATTGGCGGGTTCAGTCCAATATTTTTCGGGGATATGATTTTTACGTAACTGGCAATAATAGAAAGTGTTATAAAGTACAAAATATTGATTTCGAAAATAATACAATCGAGTTAGATGAGGATTTGTTTTTGCAGCAGGAAATCGATTTTGAAATTACAGCACACGAAGAAGCGCCGATTTTGGCGGTGCGGCTAGTCACGCAAACACCTCTGAATCAAGCATTTCCGCCGCTCACGATGCGACTCGGCTCCACTAAAGGCACCAATGCTTTATTGGAAAAAAAGGGCGCAAATGTCACTTTTTTGGTAACAAAAGGCTTCAAAGACCTCGTTTACATTGGTACGCAGCAGCGCCCGCATTTATTTCAATTGAATATTCCCGAACCAGATCTGTTGTATGCAAATGTGATTGAAGTGGACGAGCGCCTGGATGCAAGTGGGGCGATACTGAAAGCATTAAAAAATGAAGAAGTTAATAGAATTATCCAGGTGTTAAAGGCTTCTGAAGCTTTAGAAACCTCTGAAGGCATTGCCCCTGTCCTGGCAGTAGCATTGCTGCATTCTTATCGCAATCCGATCCACGAGCAAAAACTAGGGGAAGCCCTTAGACAAGCAGGATTTAATTTTGTTTCCTTATCTCAGGAATTGACGCCTGGTATTAAAATTTTACCGCGCGCGCAAACTGCCCTGGTAAATGCTTACTTATCGCCTGTCGTACATAACTATCTGAAAAACATTCAGTCAAAGTTGAGCCAAAATTGTACTTTATTAGTAATGACCAGTGCCGGCGGCTTAGTAGCAGCCGAATTTTTCCACCCCAAAGATAGCTTGCTGAGTGGTCCTGCGGGAGGGGTGGTTGGATCGGCAAGAATTGCACAACAACTTGGTTTTGAAAGAGTTTTGACGTTTGACATGGGTGGTACGAGTACCGATGCGGCTCGATTTGATGGTGGCTATGACTATCGGTTTGTAACCAAAGTGGGCAAGGTAGAAATGTTGAGCCCAACATTGGCAATTGAAACGGTGGCAGCGGGTGGCGGCTCCATTTGTGGCTTTGACGGGCACAAATTAACGGTGGGCCCGGAAAGTGCAGGTGCTTCGCCTGGTCCGGCGTGCTACGGTGCGGGCGGTCCGCTTACCATTACCGATGTGAATTTACTGTTAGGCAAACTCAATCCAACGGCGATGGGTATTCCCGTTCACACCGAACCTGCCTGGAAAGCTTTACAAGTATTACAAAATGACATTAAAGAGAAAACAGGTATAAAATATACTGATAATGAATTATTAAGAGGATTTGAAACGATTGCAAATGAAAAAATGGCCGACGCCATTCGCAAAATTTCGGTGGCAAAAGGTTTCGATCCCAAAGCGTATGCTTTGTTGGCATTTGGTGGCGCTGGCGGTTTACACGCTTGCAGCATTGCCGAATTACTTGATATTCAGCACATTATCTTGCCTTACGATGGCGGTTTGTTAAGCGCTTATGGCATTGGTCATGCACGCGTGGAGCGTTTGGCGGAGCAACAAGTATTAGAATTATACGCAAATTGTGAACATCATTTACCAAAGTGGATTGAGGATTTATCAATCCGGGCTACTGAAAAACTACAGCAAGAAGGTTATACCGCATCGGAAATCGAAATCGTGCGGCAACTGGTATATTTGCGATTCAAAGGTCAGGATAGTACTTTGGAAGTTCCTTATGATGAAAATTTATTGCAATCTTTTGAAAATCAATATAAAAGCTTATTTGGACATTATCCTGTAGGGCGAGCCATCGAAGTGGAAAGTTTGAAAATAATCGTAGGGACGAAGGTGCCGCCAATTTTATCCAAACCAAAAAACAGTGAGCAATATATTCCAACGCCTTTAAAAACAAGCTCAGAAACCCCTGTATTTCAATGGGATACGCTACAAGCAGGTGCACTCCTGGAAGGACCGGCAATTTTGTTAAATTCCACTTCAACGGCATTTATTGAGCCTGGTTGGGTAGCCGAGGTACGGCAGGATAAAAATATCACGCTTGAAAAACAGCCTACAACTCAGCGCTTTAAGACACCTGTTGAAACGAAACAAGCCATTGAATTAGAGCTATTTACGAATCGTTTTATGGCCATTGCCGAGGAAATGGGCGCACAGTTGCAACGCACGGCTTTCTCCGTGAATGTGAAAGAACGGCTTGATTTTTCTTGTGCGATTTTGGATACCAATGCCGAATTATTGGTGAACGCGCCACATATTCCGGTACATTTAGGCAGTTTAGGTATTTGTGCCCGATTGGTACGAAATAAAATTTTGCTTGAAAAAGGCGACGTTGTGATTACTAATCACCCGAAGTATGGGGGTTCGCATTTACCGGATGTAACATTACTTAGTGCCGTTTATTCTAATGATAATCAATTAATTGGATATGTAATTAATCGGGCACACCATGCCGAAATTGGCGGAAAGCGACCTGGCTCGATGCCACCTGATGCAAAAAATTTAGTAGAAGAAGGCGTGGTGATTCCTCCGACGTATCTGGTGAAAAAGGGCGAAGTCCAATGGCAAACCATAGAAAATTTGCTCCAACATGCCCCCTATCCGACACGGGCATTGGCAGAAAACCTGGCTGACATGAATGCTGCGCTGGCATCCTTGCGCACGGGCGAAGCGGCTTTGCAAAAATTGGTGCAGGAGCATGGCTTGGAAAAGGTACACCATTACATGAGCATGTTGAAGCAAACGGCAGCGGACTCTTTGCAAACTGCATTGAAAGGCATTGATAATCAACTCTTTACCGCAGAAGAATATTTGGATGATGGACATTGGATTCGTGTTCAAATCAAAATTGCAAATGGAAAAATTGATATTGATTTTGACGGCACTTCCGGCGTTCATCCCGGCAATTTAAATGCCAATATTTCAATTGTTTATAGTGCAGTGATTTATGTATTGCGTTTGCTTTGCGAAAAGGAGATTCCTTTAAATGAGGGCTTGATGCAAAAGGTTCATATTCATTTGCCTATCAGCTTTTTACATCCTGATTTTTCGGATGATGATTGGCAAAATCCAGCAGTGGTAGGCGGCAACACCGAAGTGAGTCAACGTCTAGTGGACACCTTGCTCAAAGCCTTTGGTTTAGCGGCTTGTAGCCAAGGTACAATGAATAATTTTTTATTTGGCAATGAAAAATTTGGGTATTACGAAACCATCGGCGGTGGCACGGGTGCGGGCGAAGGCTTTCATGGGCGCTCGGCAGTGCATCAGCACATGACCAATACCAAAATTACCGATCCGGAAGAACTGGAATTACGCTATCCGGTTCGTTTACAACAGTTTACAATTCGTAAAAATTCTGGTGGCGACGGCAGATGGCGTGGTGGCGACGGCATTATTCGAGCAATCGAATTTTTAGAACCTTTGGATATCACCATTTTAAGTCAACATCGCACGGAAGCGCCTTATGGATTGGAAAATGGGAAGAAGGGAATGACCGGAAAACAGATTTTAATAAAAAAAGACGGGGTTCAGCAGGTATTGCCGGGCATTGCCAGCGAAAAAGTACAGTCGGGTGATATTTTAATTTTGGAAACGCCGGGTGGCGGAGGTTTTGGTAAACCAGGTTAAAGTTTAGGGTCCAGAACAAGCATGAATATTAAGTTTTGAACCTTAAACTTTTGAACCATCAACTTATTCCTGGCGCACTTTCAAACCGCCGTAATTTACTCGGGCAACGATGGTACTGCGAGCATCCTGCTTGCCTACGTGTCCCTTTACCTCATGACTGGTGCCTTTCTCAATTTCGTGTGACACATTCAGCGCTGCCGGATAGGTAATGCCGGCGTAATTGGAAGAGGCATCCATTTTGAAATTAGCGCCGTCTTGAACCGTGATTTTGAAGTCAGAATACTTGCCGATCAGATTGACATTCGTAAAGTCTTTATCCAATAAGCCTACTGAGCAGCCGCCGTATTCCATCGTTACATCCAGTTGATTTTTGAGGTTATCAACGTTCACCTGCGTATATTTGGAAACAGCCACTACATTTTCAGCCGAGCCAATCCGGAAGTTGTCGTATTTGCCGTCATTGCGCAATTCACGTACGGAAACGATTTCGTAAGTATCGTACTTGGTATTGCAACGAATGTTGGCGACTTTGTCGAATTTCACTTTGGGCGAATACTTGCTGGTGATGTCCGCATCGCGCACTTCTCCAAAACTCATACTGGAGTAGCTCAAATCAGCGGTAACGTTGTTGGCTTTTACTAAAGATCCATTGCCATAAGCTAGCACCAATTTGGCATTATTGCCTACGCCCTGCATTTTGATATTGCCATATTTCACATCTATATTAGCTACTCCTTCAATGGCAGCTACGTAGGTATCGCCATATCGATTGCCCAGTTCAAGGTTGTTGGTTGCGGGCATATATACTTCGTAATTAATGGAGTAATCGCTCCGATTATTACCGGTATTCCAACCCTCCCACCAACTGCTTTTCGTGGTCTCAATGATTGTTTCTGCTTTGACATATCCTTCGCTATTGACAAATTTGATGTCAATTCGATCGAATACTTTTTGTGCAGCACTTTCGCTTGAGGCATTTACAAGGATCGTCACGTCCACTTTCACGCGGTTCTTATCCCAGGTTTTCACGTCTATCTTACCATACTTGTTGTAGAGGGCAGTCGTACCGTTTTTAGTAATGTCAAATTCTTTTTTGATAACTTTGGTAAACTCCCGTTTCTCATCGTCGCCTGCCCTGACGACACTGCTGACCGCAATCAGCAGGAGCAAAGCAAGGCTCCATTTATATGCTAACTTCATCATCCTCTTGATTTTGTTTTGTTGAATCCTTTTTTGCTGATTGAATGCGTTCGAGTACTCGCTCTAAAAGATTTAATTTAATTTGATAACTTTTTATAAGATTGGCTACAATCTGTTCTTCAGCACCCTTAGGGGCACGTGCCAGTTCTTTTTCCAATTCTGCCATGGCTTTGTCCACTGCTTTTAGGTCTTCCAATACCGTTTTGTCGTTGGTTTGCAGCGAAACTTGCCGGGCTTTTTCTTTGATTTGACTATCGTAATAACGTACCATCTCGGCGTACTCCGGAGAAATTTCTTCCAATGAAGCCACCGTAGCCGCCTCCTGCACCTGATTTTTCATGTAATA
>JBKBWT010000052.1:0-16210 GCA_046314415.1 Saprospiraceae bacterium | reverse complement strand
CCTGCCGTAGCACCTACTGCCAGCAATAGCAGTACCGAAGCTGCCACGCTCAACACGCGGCGAATATTGATGACAGATAAAGCACGTTGTTTTTGCTGCGGATGCAATACTTTATCAATCTCTGTCCACACCCTAAAACTTGGCGTAGCCAGGTCAAAAGCGTCACGATTACTTTCAATAAAGTTATCTAGTGTGATGCCTTGTTGACGTTGGTTCAGGGCTTTTTCAATGCCCATCCAGATATGGTCATTCGGTTCGGCAGTATTGAACGCTTCGCGTCTTACAGAAATAAAGCCTTCTAGTGATTCACAATCGTTTTCTTTGCCAAGTTGACGGTCAATTTTTGACCATAGGTTGTTATCTGGTTCTGCAAGATCAAAAGCGTCGCGGTTGGTAGCAAAAAATTGTTCCAGCGTTTGTGGTTTTGCAGCATCCAGTGCCTGCGCAATAGCAGACCAGGAGCGCTCATGGGGCGTCACCGAGTCAAATTGTTCCCGGTTTTCGAGGATAAATCGTTCCAAATTATCTTTGTTCATCACCTCTAGGTTTTGTATCAGCACGCATCAGCTGCTGATTATAGCTTGCAAATAATCCTGATGTTATACAGAATGTCATTGCTATGTTTCTAATATTTCCCGCAGCTTACTCTTAGCACGGCTAAACTGGGATTTGGAGGTAGCCTCCGTTATATTCAAAATTTCGGCAATTTCTTTGTGATCATAGCCTTCCAGCATATACAGGGAAAATACCACCCGGTAGCCATCTGGCAATTCAAACAAAGCACGGTTAATCCGTTCTACCGTCAAGCCGATGTACTCTTCATCTGGCTTTTCTTCTTCCTTCAGCGTATGAAATTTATCATCCAACTCTTCCAGTTGAACGCGATTGCGCTTGAGGAAGTTGATACAATTATTGAGCACAATTCTTTTAATCCATGCTCCAATGGACGACTGGAACTGAAAAGTATCCAGCTTAGTAAAAACATCAATGAACGAAGTTTGCAAAATATCTTCTGCGTCCAAATCATTTTTTACCATCCGAAGGCAGACGTTGTACATCGCTTTGGAGTACAATTTGTACAATTCAAACTGAGCCTGGCGATTTCCTTGTTTGCACTTCTCAACAATGTCCCGATGAGTGCTAGCGTAGTCCAAGTTGGTCATTTTTCTCATTTAGGATAGACAATAAAGCAATAAGAGGGTTGCACGCAAATGTTAAAAAAATTCTAAAAATTGCGTTAAGAGTTGCCTAAATATTAGACGGACGAATGGAGACAGCGTGACCTCGATGTCAAGAGTGAAGGAAGAAGTTCAAAGCTGCCCAACTTCAAACCTGCAATTAAAAATCTTCAAATTTAAACCATTTACCGCCCCATGTGCACCAGCAACACACTCACATCCGCTGGTGTGACCCCACTGATGCGGCTAGCTTGCCCAATGGTGCGCGGCTTGATTTTATTGAGTTTTTCGCGCGCTTCCGCCGAAAGGGAATTTAATTTGGTATAGTCAAAATTTTCCAGCAGGCGCACTTCTTCCAGGCGGTTCATTTTGTCCACCAATTCTTGTTCCCGACGGATATAACCTTCGTATTTTAAATTAATCTCTGCCAATTGGGCAAATTCGGCATCATATTGAGTCAAAAACGTATTCAAACTCGGTATTACCTGCCGCAATTCGACCAGATCAATATTCGGGCGCAGCAGAATGCCGTCCAATTTTACCTTCTGACGAATGGGCGAGCTGCCTTTGCTTTCGAGATAAGCATTGATCTCATCCGGTGCAATGCTGGTTTCAGCAAAGTATTTTTCAATTGCTTTTGCAGCTGCAACTTTCGTGTCCACTCGCTCCATACGTTCCTCCGCACCACGAATGCCCAGTTGATGCGCCAATGGTGTCAAACGCACGTCGGCATTGTCTTGTCGCAACAAAATACGGTACTCCGCCCGCGAGGTAAACATGCGGTACGGCTCCTTCGTGCCTTTATTCACCAAATCATCAATTAAAACGCCGATGTATGCTTCCGAACGCTTTAAAATAAAGGGTTCTAGTTCATTGATGGCTTGATGCGCATTGATACCCGCAATCAAACCTTGACTTGCCGCTTCTTCATAGCCCGTGGTGCCATTGATTTGACCGGCAAAAAAGAGATTTTTCACCAAATGCGTTTCCAGCGTCAGTTGCAACTGCGTCGGCGGGAAGAAATCATATTCAATCGCGTAACCCGGTCGGAACATTTTTACATTTTCAAAACCCGGCACTTTCTGCAAAGCCTTATACTGCACGTCTTCAGGCAAGGAAGTTGAAAAACCATTCACATAAATCTCAATCGTATCCCAACCTTCCGGTTCTACGAATAATTGATGCCGTTCCTTGTCGGCAAAGCGGTTGATTTTATCTTCTATCGAAGGGCAATAACGCGGACCCAAGCCCTGAATACGCCCATTGAACATCGGCGAGCGATCAAAGCCTTCTTTCAGCAGATCATGTACCTCGTCGTTGGTGTAGGTAATATGACAAGGCAATTGTTTTTCCAGCTTTGGCGTATCGGTGTAAGAGAATTTTCCTGGATTTTCATCGCCCGGCTGCACTTCCATACGCGAGTAGTCGAGCGAGCGCCCGTCCACGCGCGGCGGGGTTCCTGTTTTCATTCGACCTGCTTCAAAACCCAATTGAATTAACTGCTCAGTGATACCCGTCGCTGCTTTCTCCCCGGCACGACCGCCGCCAAATTGCTTTTCACCGATATGAATAATGCCATTTAAAAAAGTCCCATTCGTCAGAACCACTGATTTTGCTGGAATTTCCAAGCCCATACCCGTGCGCACGCCTGCCACACGACCACCTTTCACCACCAAACCCGTCACCATTTCCTGCCAAAAATCAATATTCGGATGGGCTTCCAGCATCATGCGCCATTTGTGGGCAAACAACATCCGATCGCTTTGCGCGCGCGGACTCCACATTGCCGGACCTTTCGATAAATTCAACATGCGAAACTGCACCATCGTATGATCGGTCACAATGCCCGAATAGCCACCCAATGCGTCAATCTCGCGCACAATCTGCCCTTTTGCCACGCCGCCCATTGCCGGATTGCACGACATCTGCGCAATGGTTTGCATATTCATCGTTGCCAGCAACACCTTTGAACCCAGATTTGCCGCTGCTACCGCTGCCTCACAGCCCGCGTGCCCGGCACCTACCACTATGACATCGTATGTTGGAAACATAATTTTTAAAGTACGAATTTCGAGTTACGAAGTACGATTTGTACATCGAGTTTGCAAAATTACAAAAAAGCCCGCTATCGGTTTGATTGTCAACAGCGCAAAGGAAAAAATCGTTCGCTTGGTGAAGCTACTTATCTATTATTATTTAAGCATTTTATTATTATACAAATCTAAATCCTGAAAGACAATGTTTACAGAAAAGCCGGATCGTTACATGATTTTATATTTTTATAAATTTCTTTAAAAAACTACATAAAAATCGTTTTTGTATAAAATTTACTTATAATGTTCAATTCAGATCAACCTCTTTCGCTGCGCTGGTCGGATTTAGACCCTAATTTTCATTTGCGCCATAGCGTTTATTATGATTTTGCTACACAGCAACGCTTTGCCATTCTGCAAAAATTGGGATTAACGACTAAAATCATGCAGGAGCAACACTTTGGACCCGTGATATTTCGTGAAGAATGCGTCTTTAAAAAGGAAGTCCGCCTGCATGATACCGTTTTTGTCACTACTAAAATCGCCAAAATGCGCGCAGATGGTGCTCGCTGGACGATTCAGCATCAGTTTGTATCGGCTGAAGGACGGCCTTATGCCATTTTAACAGTCGAGGGAGATTGGTTTGACACCCAGGCGCGTAAACTTGCAAGTCCCGCGCCGCCTATTGTACTGGAGATTTTGAATGCACTGCCAAAAACCGAAGATTTCGAGTGGGTGTCGGGCTAAGTAATAATCTCCGACTTCATTATATTTTAATTATATTATAGCGTCAAAAATTATCAAAAGGCGCAAAAACCATTACTTTTTAGCAAGAATTATTTATGTGAATCAAGGGGTGCCTGATAATCTTGTTGTATAACACTGAAGCGCTTATCCAGTGTGCGAAGGGAGCCATATTCACCCTCTTTGATATTTTTAATCACACTAAAAGACCCATCGGTTTCCATTACAATGGCTGCCACATTTTGCATGCTGGCGTGCCCATGTTCACGCACCACTGCACGTAATTCTTCTTCGGTGACCCGCTCTTTTTTCATTATATCATGTAAAAAATTACCCTTATAAAATATCATTGTTGGTGATGCTTTTATAATATTTTGAAAATTATCGAAACGCACTGCCAACCAGGTAAATATAAATTGCAATAAGATTAATACTATAAAAGCCGTTACACATTGCGCCAAGGATACCCTTTGGCTCGTAAGTGCGGATGCCAGTGTAGAACCGAATGCCACCGTAATCACCAAATCAAAAGCATTCAATTTAGAAAGCGTGCGTTTACCCGAAATGCGCAGCAGTGCTACTAGCGCGAGATAAGCCGATACGCCAATTAACAGTGTACGCCATATACTATCCCAATCTGAGAAAATCCATTCCGTAGAAAGTAAATAAAGCGTTTTAAAATATATCATAATTCACGATTTTATTACATAAAAACCAACACGGTCACTCGCCGCAACAGCAAATGACCGTGTGTTATTACATTTGTAATTAAAAATTACCGTGACTTTTGCCGGGAAGCGCCTTGTTGGGCTTCTTTGTTAATTTTCTGAATTGCCAGATCATTCAGCAATTCATCAGTGTCTTTTTCCTCGTCGAGGGTTTGCGCCAGCAAATCGGCAATTTCGCTTTCACCCAGCATATTGGCATAATGACGCGCGGTACCATATCCAGCGATTTCATAATGTTCAACCCGTTGAGCAGCAGCAATTAATGCAGCATCGCGGGCTTCATCCGAAGCTGCCATTTTAATGACTTCCTGCCCTTCTTTCACCAAACCCTGCATGGCTTTGCAGGTATGTCCGCCAGTTTCTGCGCCCATCTGTTTCGCAACTTTTTCCAGGCGATCGCGCTGTTTTTTGGTTTGTTCGAGGTGCGTTTTGAATGCTTTTTTTAATTGCGCATCACTTGCAGCCTGCTCCATTTGCGGCAATGCCTCAATGATTTGGGTTTCTGCCGAATACAAATCTTGCAATTCATGCTCCAGCAGTCCTCTAATATCCGTGATCTTTTTCATATTGAAAATCGGTTAGGTTAGATAAATCAGAATGGAAATGTATTTATCGAGGCGCTCAATAGTATTGTAACGAGAGAGGTGGGGTGATGTTCAACTCATTAATAACAAATTGCTTACGATCTTTATATTTACTTATCGCTGCAAAAATTATTTGGGCGTTGCAAAATATGCATTACATTTGCAATTATGTCGCTCATTCGCAGCCTGCTCATTTACGGATGGATTGTTTTAATAGCAGCTTACAGTGCTAAGCAGGTCATTGATATTTCATTGATAATCAAGGTAAAAAGCACTACTGACACGCCTACGCTTTTTGCTCACGATGATACTTCACTCTCTTTACCCAATAAACCTGCTGCGACTAATTTACCCGATGTCGTAACGAAGTCATTTATTAAATTATGTAATTATAATAACCGGAAAATTATAATTACTGCCAATTATTATCATAACCAGTTCATCTTTTATCATCCCACACATTGGGCAATTTACATTTCCAAAATCATTTATCCCTTCCATTACTTCTGGTAAAGCTGCTGTAATTCATTAGATATTGACTAACAACCACTTGCATGAGAAATCACTTTTTCATTGCCAAGTGCAGGTATTTTGTCTATTTAAAATACGGCATTTGATTGCCAGGGCTAACATATCATTCTTAACATTGATATTAAAAAATTAAAATAACATGGATTTTTCAGTAGTGCTTATCGTTATTGTGCTTATTGCCATTTGTATGATTCCTTTTTGGCTCATCATTCAGGCGGAACGCAACCGAAAAAAGAAATTTCTACAACAATTGCAAGATGCCGGACGCACGCATCAGCTGCAAGTAGCTGACTATGAGTTTTTTAACAATAAAGCTTTAGGAATAGATGTCACGAATAAAGGAGTCATTTTTCTAAAACAAAAGGAAATGGCACAAATGGTAGATTTGAAAAAAGTACAAGCAGTTAAGTTGGGCGAAAAAGCGAATAAAGTAGAATTGCAGTTTGTACCCATTCAAAATATCGTTTTTTTTGACGCGGACACCGATGATCCAACGCAGCTGAGTATTCACCGGGAAAAAGCCAAGGAATGGATTAAAAAAATAGAATCTATTCTATAGTTTTGGGGTTAAAATTAAAAACAGGTGGCTTATTTACTAAATAAGTCGCCTGTTTTTATAGTAATTACAACCGTTTTTCACCGGTTTCTATTACTTTTAATGTAATACTTTGCACACCATTTACTACGCTATCGCGCATGAACTGCTCGATGGTAATGGCGTATGAACCAGTTTGATTAAAATAAGCACCTTGCTGAATGGGAATTTCCAGGGTGCAGGATTTGGCATTGCAATTGCCCTGCCATTCGCCGGCGGCATTGGCGAGTTCGAGCGAAAGTGGCTTGCTCAGACGGGTTCCACTCGGAAACTGGGTACTAATGCGCGTGTAAAGATTTTGCGAACTAAAGGCAGTTGTGTGCTTTATATCTAGTAATAAATCATAAAGCGTAGTAGTGTCTGCAATATTGAATTCAAAGCGGAGCGAATCAGCATAGGCCCAGGCATTATTATTAATGGTATAGCTTTGCTTAAGCGCATATTTCGGACCGCAGCTAAATAAAATAAATAGTGTACTAAATAAAAAAAGCAGGCGAGTTAAATTCATTTTTATAAAAATAAAATAGGACGTTAATCAAGTTTGCTAACGTCCTATTTATCATTAAATTATTTAAAATAATCTCTCATTTTTTCGAAGAAGCCTTTTTCGCCTTTCATTGGCTGCGGCTGAAAATTAGGCATATTGCGCAGTTTTTCCAGCAGTTGTCGCTCGTCCTCGTTGAATTTCTTGGGCGTCCACACATTCACATGAATGAGCTGGTCGCCACGTCCATAACTTTGTACCGAAGGCAAACCTTTGTCTTTCAATCGGAAAATTTTGCCCGATTGCGTTCCGGGGGGAATTTTGATCTTCACCTTGCCATCAATCGTGGGCACTTCTACGCTCGTTCCCAATGCTGCATCTGCGAAATTGATGTACAAATCGTGTACTAAATTCATCCCGTCGCGTTGCAGAAAATCATGCGGTTTTTCCTCGATGGTAATGAGCAGGTCGCCTGGAGGTCCGCCTTTCAAACCGGCATTGCCTTTGCCACGTAGGGAGAGTTGCATCCCCTCTTCCACGCCGGCAGGTATTTCGATGTCAATCATTTCCTCGCCGTACATCACACCATCGCCTTTACACTTCGGACAGTTGGCTGTCACGGTTGTACCCGAACCTCCACAGGTTGGACAGTTGATGGTCGTTTGCATCTGCCCCAGGAACGTATTTTTCACCTGACGTACATAACCGGCACCGCGACAAGTCGGGCAAGTCGTTACCGAGTTGCTGTCTTTAGCGCCGCTGCCGTTACAAACATCGCAGGAAACTTGCTTTTTTACCTTAATTTTTTTAGTAACACCCGTAGCAATTTCTTCTAATGTGAGCGTCACTTTGATGCGCAGATTGGTACCCTTTTGTCCGCGTGGACGACCGCCTCCACTGCGTCCGCGAGCATCGCCCATATCAAAAAACTGCCCAAACGGGCTACCGGAATCCCCAAAAATATCACTGAATTGGCTGAAGATGTCTTCCATCGTCATACCACCAGTACCCCCGTAGCCGCCCATATTAGGGTCAACTCCAGCATGGCCATAGCGGTCATAACGTGCCCGTTTGTCGGCGTCACTCAATACCTCATAGGCTTCCGCTGCCTCTTTAAACTTTTCTTCAGCTGCTTTATCTCCCGGGTTTTTATCTGGGTGATACTGAATTGCCAGCTTGCGATAAGCTTTTTTTATCGTGTCGGCATCGGCACCCCTTTGTACGCCGAGTACCTCGTAATAATCCCGTTTTGCCATATCTGAGATTTACGATTTACAATTTTGGAGTTACGACTATTTGGAATTCGTAAATCGAAAATCGTATTTCTAAAATACTGTTTATTTTCCAACTACCACTTTCGCGTGGCGAATGATTTTTTCACCGAGCAAATAGCCTTTTTCAATAGTATCTACTACTTTACCTTTCAGATCATCCGTCGGTGCCGGAATTTCTGTCAAGGCTTCATGGAGTTCCGGATTAAAGGGTTGTGCATTACTCTCCATCACTTCTAATCCTTTATTTTGCAAGGTATTATATAGCTTATTATAAATCAGCGCAATTCCTTCACTTAATTCACCGTTCTGCTTGGCTCTGTCAAAATCGTCCAAAACCGGCAAAAGCGCTGTCATAATGTCCTGAGAAGCCGTTTTCATCAGGTCGAGTTTTTCCTTTACCGTCCGTCTTTTATGGTTGTCAAATTCTGCAAAAAGCCGCACATACTTATCTTTTAGCTCCTCGTGATCCTTTTGCATGGTTGCCAGTTCTGCCTGAATATTCGCTAAAAGATTTTGATGCTCATCGCTGAGGCGATCATTCGGCTGAAAATCATCTGGGGTGGTCGCTTCTTCTTGCTCGCTGATCAACTCTTTATGTTCCTGGTTTTCCATTTCTTCCGGTTTATGGTTGCTCATTGTTCTTCGTTTTTTATTCCACATACCTCTTGCCTGCAATTTTACTGCCATTGGCGAAAAACCGCCATTTTGTCAGGAAATCTAAAAACATTGGGTCTTTCAAAAAGAACCGGATAATTCAACGTCAATCTGTAACGTTTGGTACAAAGCTACGTTACTATTGCAAAAATCCAGGCTGCTGTGTTAAAAATTCAAAAATTCTGTTCAACTTTAGCCACCGAATAAAAATATGATGTTGACCATTGATCCCGGAAAAATACCAACTGCCGATTTTCATCAGTACTTACTGGGTGCGGTAGCCCCTCGCCCGATTGCGTTTGCAAGTACGCTGGACAAAAATGGTATTCCCAATCTTGCACCATACAGTTTTTTCAACTGCTTCAGTTCCAACCCGCCTATTCTGGTGTTTTCTTCCAACCGCAAGGTACAAGGCAATACCACCAAAGATACTTTACACAATGTCATGGAAACAGGCGAAGTGGTCATCAACGTTGTCACTTATAACATTGTGAGGCAAGCAGCGGTTGCAGGGATTGAATTTCCGAGTGAAGTGAGCGAATTTGAAAAAACCGGACTGACGCCAATCCCAGCAGATCTGGTCAAGCCCTTCCGGGTTAAGGAATCGCCGGTACATATGGAATGCAAGGTAAAGGAGATTATTCCACTCGGTGACAAAGGGGGCGCAGGTCACCTTATTATTTGCGAAGTGATACGTATGCACGTAGATAAAGGCGTGCTCGATGAAAATGGACGCATTGATCCGCATAAAATTGACCTCATGGGACGCATGGGGCGTGCTTATTACGTGCGGGCGAGCGGCGAAGCCGTTTACTCCATTGTGCAGCCACAGAATATCATCGGTATTGGATATGATCAGCTTCCGGCAAGTATTAAAAACAGTAAAGTACTGACAGGTAACGACTTAGGTCAGTTTGCCGGTATGACTCAAATACCCGATCAGGACACTATACTTCATTTAAAGAATGATCCACAAATTCAGAACATCTTGCGTGGCGAAAATGCCCTAGCCGAATTACATCGCTTAGCACAAAAAGAACTCGCTAAAGAAAATCTGGAACGCGCAGCTCAGGTAGCCTGGCTTGGGGAGTTGCTTTGAAAAACAGGGAAACTCTAAATTCAAAACTAACTAAAATTTACGTTTACGAAACTTTTGAAGTTTCGTAAACGTAAAAAGGTAAAGCACATATTATTTTATTTCGTAACCGTCTTGATTAACATACCTTTCGTCACCGGGTCGGTTAATTTCATTCCATTTAAAACGGACAATTCTTCCAATCGATTTTGATTCATATTGAAAGACCGCAAGGCCTGCTCCAGTGAGCCATCGCTCTTTACCGTCTGAATTTTAATGCGTTCCGGCTTTACATTGATTTTAGATTGATCGGTCAAAGCGCGGAAGTTCGCCATGGTATTTTCAAAGAGGGGACTCGCAGCAGTAAAATCGTTGGCACCACTCAAGCCATAAAATTTATAAATGAGGTTGTTATACTGGATCAAGTAGATCAAAGCACGAAGAACACTGCCATCCTGTTGATTTTGTTGCTCCGCCAACATTGCTATGGCAGGTAGCCCGTTGACTGTAATATTGCGGCTATCGCGCAATTGCAGTTGATTTTGCTGAATGGAGGCACTGGCGGCTTCGTTGAGCGATTTTTCATTCGCCAGCATCATTACAATCATCGCTTTACCATCTTTAGATGCCATTTGCACCTGCGAAGCCATGTTTTGAAACTGCCAGCCTTGTGGCACCGGAAATTGAAATTTCAACTCCGGGTGGTAAAAAAGGTTGTTTTCTACGTAGCCCTGACGCGGGTCTTCACCATAGACAATGCCATCAATCATACGCAGGTAGCCATCGCGATTCACTTTTAAATTAGTAGCCGACACGTTGCTAGTTTGCTGCCACTGCTTCGCCAGTTCATGCACACGCTTGTAGCGGTTGGCAGGATTAGGGTGTGTGGACAAGAAATCAGGAATGCCACCATTATTGCCACCACTGAGACGATCAATGGTATTAAAAAAATCTGCCATCTGGTGCGCATCGTAGCCTACTTTACTAGAATATTCTACGCCCAATTCATCGGATTGACTTTCGTGGTCGCGGCTGAATTTTAAAAACAACAAGCCTAAACCTTGTGAAGCCAGTTCGCCAAACTGTGCAAACTCCGGCGAGATGACCATACCCGCAATCAAGCCCAATTGCGCAAGCATTTGATTGCTATACTGTTGTGCAGAATGACGGGCGGTAATATGTCCGATTTCGTGTCCTAACACACCGGCAAATTCAGCTTCATTGTTGAAATGCGCCATGATACCCCGCGTAAAATAAACAAAGCCACCTGGCACGGCAAAGGCATTCACCACGGGCGAATCGAGGACTCTAAACTGATAGCCCAGGTTCGGACGGTGCGAAATGGCTGCCATTTGCTTGCCTTTTTCGTTGATGAAATTTTGTAATTTTTCGTCATTATAGGCACCAAAACTGGCAATGACTTCCGGGTCAGATTGCAAACCCATCGCTTTTTCCTGATCTTCAGAAAGTAAGATGAGTTGTTTTTTGCCGGTCACTGGATTTACGGCACAGGAAAACGTGCAGCACAACAGCAATGTCACTGCAATCATTTTCTGCAAAAAGGAAAGATGATGAAACATAGGGCTTCTGATTTAGTTAGTTGAAATTACATAAAATAATAATAATCCTCTTACAATTATTAAATTTTAGTTTAACCCTGTAACAACGACTCCGCCCCGTCAATCCAAACCTCTGTACCACTAATATGCGACGCCTCGTCAGAAGCCAGGAATAACACGAGTTGCGCGACTTGCTCCGCTGAACCAGGCTCCCCTTTCGTTAAAGGAACTGTACCCTGAGGATATTCCACAGGGGGTTGAATTTTTTCAGTGTGCCGCTTTTCGGTACTTTCTTCAATTTCTGTTTCAATCCAACCAGGACAAACTACATTCACCCGAATACGATAACGCGATAGCTCCAGCGCCGCCATTTTAGTAAACGCTACTTGTGCTGCTTTTGAGCAGGAATAAGCGGTAGCCCCGGCATTGCTAAAAATACGCGTTCCATTCACAGAAGCGGTAACGATGATTGAACCGCCTTGCTTTTTCAAATGCGGAATGGCGTACTTCGCGGTCAAAAATGTACCTTTCAAATTGATATTCAGCGTTTTATCCCATTCGTCCGGTTCAAGTTCTTCAATGGGTGCCCACACACCATTGATACCTGCGTTGGCAAAAACAATATCGAGTCGCCCAAAAGCATCGACCGTTTTAGCAATTGCACGCTGGATTTCTTCCGGTTTGGAAATATCCCCCACCACATAAATGGCGGTACCGCCCAGTTGTTCAATTTCCTGGACGGTCTTGCGAAGTTCATTTTCATTGCGACTTAGTCCGCAAACTTTAGCGCCTTCTCTAGCCAACAGCAACGCCGCTGCTTTACCAATACCTGAACTCGCGCCAGTGATGAAAGCTATTTTGTCTTTTACGTTCATGGTTTTTGGGCAGATTTATGCATTTGGTTCAAATTTTTCGGAGGGCTTCGGGTTTGTGGGCAGCTTCTTCTCCACTTTTATCACTTTCTACCAGGTACTGCGGATTATCTTCTGAAGCAGCTACATGATGCCCTTTAATATCCAGCGGCTTCGTCAACTTTTTCTTAATCCTACCGGTCGTTTTACCCTGCGGCGTATTCCACTCTACCCGATCGCCGGTTTTAAATTCCGCTGCCATAATTTTTAAGATTTAGACTGTACCATTTGATGCCCCAGATGATTGGGATCGAAATAAGCGCAGAAACGGATGATTTTGCCTGCTTGTGTTTCCAGAATACTCACGCCATCGTATTGAATTGGCGCTCCATCTTTCACGGTGCCCTCAGTCGTCCATTCAAGCGCCACTTTACCGTCCATCACAATTGTATTGCGAAAACGGGACTGCACCTGGTCGAAAGTATCCCGGTAATTTTGCCAAAAATCCTGCGCGCCTACTTTCCCAACGTAATTGCGGGGTGACACGACATTACTTACCTCGCACTCATCTGCAAAAAGCGTAATGATCGATTGGGTATTGCGGGAAGCTTCTAAATCCTGTAAAGCCTGAATGAATTCCTCAGCCAGTTGTTTTGACATATCATTGGTTTTTGGATCTTTCAAAAATTACTTGGGTGGAAACGAGCGGTGTTTATTGCTTTTGATAGAACGAGGCTTGAAGCGGTTTGTTTAAAAACATTTATTGCCTGGAAAATGATAAAAATCACTTATTGAGTCTGAGGATTGTCATAAAAATTATACGGGACTCAATTGTATTTTACAAGCTCACTAAAATCCTTTATCGTATGTTTCTGATTGACTGGTTTCAGGCAAATGCGCTTATGATTTTTACAACACTAGTATTACTAGGCATTCCGACGGTAATTATACTTATGGTGTTTGGTAAAAAGAAAACTGATAAGCCTCAAAGCTAGCACAAATTAAGGTTAAACATTATATTTAATCTTCGCTTTTAAGCGGCAGGTGAAAGGCATTGTCAATCTGGGGTTGCAAAAAACGCTTGGCTACACTCAGTGGACGCAGGTTGCCCTTGCGTTTGAACTGATGTTTTTCCATTCGACGAATAATATCATCCAGGGTTTTTACACCTTCGACAATAAAGGGTCCTTTATTGAGCATTACACATTCCGCACGTGCTGCCATAGCGGCATCGGTCACTTCCGCGCGAGTAGGGTTGCCTTTGCGCACCAGTTTTTCCAGCACCTGCGTTGCCCAAATGCCCGGCACATGGGCGGCTTCGCAAATCCATAATATTTCTTCCTGTACTTCGGCGCTGCGCTCAAAGCCAATTTCCACTGCGAGGTCGCCCCGAGCAATCATTACCCCGACTTTGGAACTCTGCATAGCGGTGAGCAACATCATAGGCAGACTTTCAAATGCTTCTTCGGTCTCAATTTTCAAGGTAATGCCAATATCGGCACGATTCAATTTTTTCAATTCGGCTTGTAAATACTCTACATCTTTTGGATTGCGCGCAAAAGAATAGCCAATAATATCGGCATGGGCAGCAATAAAAGGTAAATTTACCAAATCTGCCTCTGTAAGCGAGGGTAGCGATAAATCACTATCCGGCAGATTAATGCCTTTATCCGCACGGAGTTTACTGCCTTTTACTGCTGCTTCCGTAATTTTCACTTTAATCAGGTCAGGGTTTACTTCCGTGATCAATCCACTTATTTTACCATCGTCAAAAAAAATCCGTTCACCAGGTTTCGTATCGTGAAATATTTCCGGCAGTTGTACCGAAACATAAATGCGATTCGTTTCGGGGAACGGCGGAATTTCCCGTACCAAGTAAATCAGATCGCTTTCAAACAAGCGGACGTAATTTTTTTCCGGTACTACCGGATATACTGTTTCGGTGCGGAATTTAGGACCTGACAAATCCATATAAATCAAGCAAGATTTTCCGGTTTCCTGTTCGCCTTTTTTAATATTAGCAATCATACGAAACCAGGATAAAGCATTATCATGGCTGGTGTTAATACGGGCAATGTCCATTCCTGCCAGCAACAGGGAGCGAATTAGTTCGTAATCTTCAGCCGCTTCAGTTGGCATGGTCACCATGATGCGTGAGCCCTCTCCCCGATGATGTCGTCCAAAAAGCTCTAAGGTATTATGCTGTAATTGCGATTTACTTTTGCGATAATCAAAAGGCGAACGGAAATGATTATCTGTAATTTTCTCCCCATTTAGTAACTGTAACAGACTCAGAATATTTTGCAAATTTGTCAGGGTATAGCCTTCGGAATGGCTGAGCGAGGAAATACTAAGGGTAGATAGTTCTTCCTGAATTTGATGCAGATCAAACGTGCGCAATGCCAGATAATGCACTAGGTTACGAGCACTTTCATAATAATGCGGCTGCACAAGCTGCAATAAATCAGCAAACTTATTTTCGGTCTGAATAACCAGATTCAGTATATGGCGAATCCTTTCTTTTAAAGTTGAGACATCTGGCGTCATGAGGAGTGGTTTTGAACCGCTATGCAAGCTACTTCGATTCTGCACTGTATGGCAATGATGTTCGTCACTTGAAGCAACAAATATTCTTGGAATATTGGTCTGGTTAAGATAAGTACTTGTTTATTACCTACGAATATCCGGACTGAGTTGTTCGATTTGTTCTATATTTTCTATGGGTAGAAACTCCTCGATGATTAAGCTATCCTGCGCCAGCGAATCCGCCAGCAATTCTGCCGCCGAAGGAATTCGGTGCGGACAGTCCAACATGCCTTTTACTTCGGGTGACAATTCTTTGAATTGTGCATCTTTCCAACTTGCAAAATCGGGTTCTTCCAATAATTTTCGTACAAAAATTGCCCACACCGGCAGCGCAGTATTGGCACCTTGTCCATTTTGGTAATTGCGAAAACGCACCAAAGGTGAATCGCCACCTACCCAGGCACCCGCTACCAGATTAGGAATAAACCCTACAAACCATCCATCGGCATGGTTTTGCGAAGTACCTGTCTTTCCAGCGAGCGGATTAAGCAAATTATATTTCCAGCGAATCCGACTAGCCGTGCCATATTGCGTCACCGATTGCAGCATTTGTGTAATCATATCCGCATGCAGCGTATCTATTACCTGTTCTTCTATCGGCTTTTCAAAATTCACCAACACTTCGCCATCTCTGGTTTCGATTTTAGTAATAATGGTTGGACGAACCCGCTGCCCTCGGCTGGCAAAAACGCCGAATGCGGTCACCATATCTTTCAAAGGAATCTGTGCGGTGCCTAAGGCAATCGAAGGCTCCCTTGGCATACCCACGGTGTCAATGCCCATCCGATGCACCAGATTGATCACATTTTCATAGCCTACTTGCATCATTAGCTTCACTGTCACGGTATTAATCGAGTTGGTGAGTGCCCCTTCCATCGAATAGGAGCCACCGTATTTGCCATCGGCATTCTGTGGCAGCCAATCGTCGAGGTCTTTGCCATTTTCATCAAAATTAGGCTCCGGGTCTTCGCGTCGCCAGTCTTTTCTTGCCCACTCGCCTTTAGCATATTGATGATAGGAGATCAATTCGTTGGTAATCTGCTCACAGGGATCAATTCCATTCAGTAAAGCTTGGGTATAAACCATCGGTTTGAATGCCGAGCCAACCTGCCGCCGTGCCAGTACGTGATCATATTTGTAATGGTCAAAATCAACTCCACCAATCCAGGCACGAATATGCCCGGTGTACGGCTCCATTGCAATAAAGCCCACTTGCAACAAACAGAACGCATATTTAACCGAGTCGAGCGGTGTCATTTCCACTTCTTTGTCGCCTTCCCAAGTGAAAATGGTCATTTTAGTCTTTGTATTAAAAATGCGCTCAATCTCCGCTT
>JBKBWT010000051.1:14823-21580 GCA_046314415.1 Saprospiraceae bacterium | reverse complement strand
AATGTGTCACAGGATGCCTTTGAATCGGGCGTTGATGAATTTGAAGAAAGATCTACAATTGGCTTTACCGCTGGTATATTTACCGAATTACCGCTGGGCGATGCTTTTTCGATTGCACCGGAATTACTCTGGGTACAGAAAGGCGGCAAAACTGAATTTACCAACGTACTGGGCGCGGAAACCGAACGCAATACCCGTTACAACTACATTGAAGTGCCCATTCTGGCAAAGGTAAAAGCCGGTAACACCGATGGTACTGGTGTAGGTTTGTTCTTCTACGGTGGTCCTTTTATCAGCTATGCGCTGAATGGCAATATCCGCACAGAAATCGGTGAGACGGAAACGGAAACCGATATCAACTTTGATGACACGGATAATACGCGTCGCGTTGACTGGGGTGCCGCTTTTGGTTTAGGCGTAGGCATTGGTCCGATGATGTTGGATCTGCGTTATGACCTGGGTATCAACAACTTACTCGATGATGATATTGGCACCGGTGGCGCCAATGATGATGAACCCTACCTGCGTACCCGCGCTATTGCTTTAACGCTTGGTTTCCTACTGGGTGGTAATCGTTAATAGACGCTGCTGCATATAAAGCGAAAAATTGCTTTTTGCGACGATGAAGGCTTTCGGGGAATACTCCGGAAGCCTTTGTTTGTGTTGATAATCAAGTGATTGGAAATAGCCTTTTAGAAGTCGGGTGTCGACTGACTTGAAAATACGTTTTTTCTTCCAGCGGGTAAAACCGGCAATGATTATTGCATTTTTTGCAATGAAAGTTTAAAAATTTGTACAAAAACTTTGAAAAGCCGTAGTTAAAAATAAAAAGTTTGCGCCAAGAGTTCAATTGTATGTACCAAAACTTTAAATGTATGCGCCAAGAGTTCAATTGTATGTACCAGGAGTTTAATTGGATGCGCCAAGACTTTAATTGTATGTACCAGAAGTTCAAATGTATGTACCAAGAGTTTAAATGGATGCGCTAAGAGTTTAATTGTATGTACCAGGACTTTAAATGGATGCGCCCAGAGTTCAATTGTTTGCGCCTGATACTAGAAGGTTTAAAAACTTACTGGAAACAGTTCTGACAGGTTGAATGGAGCAAAAAAAAGGAGCGATGAAGCCTAACGCGCTCACCGCTCCTTTGGGGCAGGATATGTTTTTGAATGCTTACTCGCTCTTCAGATTATTTGCCGGATTGGTCACCGCAGCACGAAATGCCTGAAAACTCACGGTTGCCAGGGCGATGCACAAGGCTACGATGCCCGCCATTGCAAAAATCCACCATTGCAGGCTGATGCGGTAAGTGTAATCTTGCAACCATTGATGCATTGCCCACCAGGCAAAGGGTATGGCGAGGGCAATGGCAATGACCACCAGCAGTACAAAGTCGCGCGACAGCAATGCCATTACATCGGCAATGGAGGCGCCCAACACCTTGCGAATGCTCACTTCTTTGCTACGTTGCTCCGCTACATAAGCCGACAAGCCAAACAAGCCGAGGCAGGAGATGAAAATCGCCAGTACGGCAAAGACCCGCGATAGCTTGCCAATGCGTTCCTCCGCACGGAACTTCTCATTGTATTCGGCATCGGCGAATTTAAAGTCGAAAGGACTACCAGGGTTATATTGTTTAAAAACAGCTTCTACTTTTTTCAACGCTTCCTGTACCGGCATTCCCGGCGTGAGCTTGACGTTGAGCAGGTTTGCCCAGTCGTAGTTCAGCGTAAAAATGGTGGGCTTGATAGGCTCATAGGGCGATTCCATCACGAGGTTTTTCACAACGCCGATCACCTGGCAGGGTTGGTCATTCCAACGAATGGTTTTACCTACCATGTCTTTGATGCCAATGAGTTCAATCGCAGCTTCATTCAGAATCAAAGCCGAGGTATCGGTGGCAAATTCCCGGGAGAAGTCGCGTCCTTCTTTCATCGTCCAGCCGATGCTCTTGCCAAAATCATGCGTGCAGGCAACAATGCCAAACAGTGGCAGGCTATTCGGGTCTTTGCCCTCCCAGTCAAAACCGATTTGGTTGGACCAAACGCCTGTAGTAGGGCTGGAGGATTGACTCATTTCATACACAGCGCCGGTTTGCAACAATTCATTGCGCAGCACATCATACTTGCCTTCCAGATCGGGCGTAGTGAGGAAAATTTGTAACAGCCCCTCGCGGTCGTAGCCTACCGGGCGGTTCTTGGCGTGCTGAATTTGATTGAATACGACAATGGTACCAATGATCAAGGCAATAGAAACCGTGAACTGCAACACAACAAGTACTTTGCGTGGCAACGATGCCCAGCGCCCAGCGCGGAAAGTGCCCTTGAGTACCCGCACCGGTTGAAAAGAAGATAAATAGAATGCCGGATAGCTGCCTGCCAGAAAGCCCGTGATGAGTATAAAACTTGCTAAGAGCATCCAGAAAACCGGCTGCCGCCAGGGAAGGTGGATTTCTTTATCTGCCAATTCGTTGAAACCCGGCAGGGATAATTGTACAAATAACAAGGAAAATAGCACTGCGAGGCAAACCACTAATAGCGATTCGCTCAGAAACTGCGCGACCAACTGCCCCCGAATGGAGCCCACCGTTTTACGAATGCCCACTTCTCTTGCCCGCTTCTCGGAGCGAGCGGTGGCAAGATTCATAAAATTGATACAAGCCAGCAGCAGTACAAATACACCAATGATGCCAAACAGCCAGACAAAGCGAATGCGCCCGCCGATGTTTTGTCCGTTTTTAAACTCGCCATACAAATGCCATTTGGGCATTGGGTGCAGGAAAAGCTGAGGATTGCCATCTTTATTGTGCACCACCTCTACGTCTTTGATTTTTTTGGATACTTTATCCATTACCGCATTGTCTCTGATTTGCACAAACAATTGGAAAGAGTGATTACCCCACTGCTGCTCGTCCTGCGCTGCTTTCACCCATTCCTGTTCAGTAAGATAAAGCGACCAGGGCATATAAAATTTAGTCTCGTAGAGGCTGGAATTGAAGGGCAGATCAGCAAAGACGCCCGTCACCTGCACGTTGGTTCTGTTACCCACCCTAATGATCTTACCCATCGGATTGTCATTGCCGAACAGGGCAGTAGCCACCGATTGGGCAATCAGGATAGAATTTGGTTCTTTCAGTGCATGCTCATAGTCGCCTTGCCGCATTTGCAAAGTGAGCATGCGTGGCATGTCGGGTTCAGCATACATGCCTACTTGAATGATTTTTTTATCGCCGTAGGCAAGGATATGTTCATAACTCCAGGAAGCGAGCGCCACGTGTTTAAAATCTGCTGCAAAATCATTGCGCAAAGCGCCACCCGTTGGAATGGAAATGGCATTACCCGAACCAGTAACGTCGTTAAAACGCTGATTGATCCAGACTTGTGCCAGCCGATCATAATGCTTGTGAAAACGATTAAACGTGAGTTCATCGTGAATCCACAGTCCAATCAGCATGGCAACGGTCATACCAACTGCCAGTCCCAGGATATTAATTAAACTGAAAAGTTTGCTTTGGAGCAGATGACGCCAGGCGATTTTGAAATAGTTTTGTAGCATGATAATGGTTGTTGAGTCGAGATGATATGTAAGCAATACCCCTGCATTGTAAAAAGGTTACAGGAAGCTGCCATCCATTTCTTGGAAAGATGCCGGAAGGGAGAAAAAGTTGCAAAGTAGGGTGGTGTTGGGGTGGGATGGGGTTTAAGTGTTTTGGTGCTATAGTGTTATAGTGCGATGGTGCTACAACACCAAAACACTATAACACCAGCTATTCCCTCTTTCGCTATTCATTCTTCATTATCAATTATTCACTTTTAAGGCTCTCCACCGGATTCGTCAAAGCTGCCCGAACAGCCTGAAAACTCACGGTTAACAAGGCGATGGTCAATGCGCTGATACCCGCCACTGCAAACATCCACCATTCAATTTTCGTGCGGTAAGCATAATCTTCGAGCCATTTGGTCATGCCCCACCACGCCAGTGGAAATGCAATGATAGCAGCAATAATGACCAGTCGTACAAAATCTTTGGAAAGCATCGCAACAATATTTCCAACGCTGGCACCCAACACTTTACGAATGCCAATTTCCTTGGTGCGTTGCTCGGCAGTAAATGCGGCAAGTCCAAATAAACCCAGACAGGCAATAAATATGGCGAGAATGGCAAACGAAATGAAAATATTCCCCACGCGCTGCTCGGCGCGGTACATCTGGTCGAAGGCTTCGTCCATGAATTGGTAATTGAAGGGCTGACCAGCAGCGAAAGAACGCCATTTTTCCTCAATGCGCTTCACCAAAGCCGCCGGATTATCGCTTTTTAAGCGGAAAGAAATAGCGCCCAGACTATTGCCTAATAAAAATACAACCGGTGTAATATTTTGTCGTAAGGATTCAAAATGGAAATCTTTTACAACGCCAATTACATTATACGCCACCATCGAATTAGCAGTTACATCGGTCAGATAATACACTTGTTTTCCTATTGGATTATCAAAGTTGAAAAGCCGGGCAGCTGCTTCGTTCATGACAACCGCGGTTGAATCGGTGCCGAATTCTTTTGAAAAATCCCGTCCTGCCTTTATTTCCATGCCCATCGTTTCCACATAGTCCTCATCCACCCGCCACACTTGCGTAGAAACAGCTTTGGACTGATCGAGTGTTGCTGAAGGGAAAAAAGGACTGTCGCTCCGATCCGACGCCACCGGCAGAAAACTACTTACCGAGCCATTCATCACGCCGTTTTCGCGTAGTACCTCTTCTTTAAATGCTTTTACCTGCTCGCCCAAAGCATACGCATCATTTATAATCAATACTTGTTCTTTATCAAAACCCAGTTGCTTGGTCTGGATATAATTTAGCTGGCGATATATTACAATCGTACCAATAATTAATAATACCGATGTAATAAATTGAAAAACTACGAGCGAACTGCGCAACCAGCCACTCTTTGTACCTCCTGCCAGTCTGCCTTTCAGTACTTTGATGGGTTGGAACGAGGATAAGAAAAAAGCCGGGTAGCTCCCTGCGAGCAACCCGGTGCTAACAACAAACAATAGCAAAAAGGGTAAAATAGACGCTTGGACAAAGGAATTCAGCGCGATTTCCTTGCCCGAAAGTTCATTAAACCAGGGTAGTAATAATTGTGCCGATAACAGCGCCAATGCAAAGGCTAGCAGCGTCATCAGCATGGATTCGGTCAAAAATTGTCCGATTAAACTGGATTTTACCGAACCCAGTACTTTACGGATGCCCACTTCCCGCGCGCGCCCCGCAGAACGCGCCGTCGCCAGGTTCATAAAATTGATACAGGCAATCAGCAGCACAAAAAATGCAATCGCTGAGAAAATATACACATATTGAATATTGCTATTGGGCGATAGCTCCGCTGTACGATTGGAATGCAAATGAATATCGGTCATTGGCATAAAATCATAGCGCAAGTAATTGCCCGAGGCTTCAAACTGTTCCAAATCAATCTGCATCAATTGTTGTACCACCGGACCCACATAGCGCCTGATCAGCCCCGGCATTTCTGCTTCTAATTTGTCAATATCAGCGCCTTCTTTCAGAAGGATATACGTATTAAAATTATTCGACACCCAATTATTCTGCCGACTTTCGTCGGTAGTGGCCATTGCAATAAAAAAGTCGAATCGGATATGCGAATTATGCGGGATGTTTTTCATCACCCCGGTAATTTTATAATTATTCCGGTTATCAAAAATCAACGTTTCGCCTACTACATCCGAACGTTTAAAATACTTCTGCGCAGTGCGTTCGGTTATTACAACTGAATTGGGTTCGGTTAATGCCGTTTTCGGATTTCCGTGTAACAATGGAAAAGTGAATACATCAAACAGGGTAGAATCGGCGTAAATTACTGCGTCTTCTTTGAAGTTTTCTGCGCCGCCGTTGCGCTTCACCAAATTGCTGCCGTAGCTGCGAAAACGTACCGCATTTTCTACCTGTGGATAATCTTTTTTAAGTGTAAATCCCAGTGGATCAGACGCTACCGCCAGTACAAAATGATTGCCGCCAAATTTAATGTCGCCATTAGCCCGGTAAATCCGATCCGCATTTGTATGAAAACGGTCATAACTCAATTCGTCCACTACATACATCAACATGAGCAAACAGCAGGTCAAGCCCAGCGCCAGCCCAAAAATGTTGATAAATGAATACGCCTTGTTTTTCCAAAGATTGCGCAGCGCCACCTTGAGGTAATTGCTAATCATGATTCGTTGTTTTTTAATGTTTTAAAAATTGTAAAGCCAGTTTTCACTGATCCGGGGTGCATTTTTTGGAAAAAACAGAGTGCGCGATTTATGAATGAAAGAATGAAATTAAATGAAAGAATGAATAATTAAGACAATGAATAATTATCATCTTTCATTATGCTAACATTCTATTATTCAATTATTCATTCCTTCATTCCTTAATTCTTTAATTATTCATTCTTACATTATTTAACTATTTCACTATTCATTACTAAGGTTTTCCACCGGATTGGCATAAGCCGCTTTAAGTACTTGAGAACCAATGGTTAATAAAGCCAAGCCCAATAATGCAGCGATGCTCACCGATAAAATATTAAAACCAATATGAATGCGATACGTGTAACTTTGCAGCCACATATTATTGATGAAAAAAGCCGCCGGTGCCCCTATGGCAATGGCAATTAACATCAACTTTAAAAAAGATTGTGACAATAAATATGCCAGCGAAGCCACGTCTGCGCCCAATACCTTGCGGATACTTAC
>JBKBWT010000051.1:0-14813 GCA_046314415.1 Saprospiraceae bacterium | reverse complement strand
AGGCGGGTTTCGGTGGTGTACATCACCATACCCAGTAAGCCCATGCAGGCAATCAAAATCGCCAGGAACCCAGCAAAACCAACCACTTTCATCGTAATAATCATCCCCAGATTGGCATTCGCCAGGGCTTCATCATAAAATTGATACCGGAATGGACGTCGTGTACCCAGACTTTTCCAGGCAGCTTCAAGCGCCTGCAAGGTTTCCTGCGTTTCGTAGCCGCTTACCCGCACATTTACATAGGTATAAAATTCGGCATAATTGCGCAGTGCAATTGCCCGCATCGGCTCATTTACACTCATTATTACAAAATCATTCACAACACCAATTACTTCCAGGTTTCTATCCTCTACGGTAATCGATTGCCCAATCGCTTCCTGCGGTGTGCCCAGTTTAAAATCTTTAATCGCTTTTTCATTTAAAATTACAAACCGCTCATTATCAGCTGAATCTACACTCTCAAAATTACGACCCGCGAGTAATTTCAGCTCCATATTTGGAATATAATTCGGATCCACCGACACATACGCCAGATATACCGAGTCGGCGCTGCCGCTTTTACGTGCGTGTACCCCGGATAAACCGTTGGTTGCCGGAATGATCGAAGAAGCCGAAACCGATTTTACATCTTTATGCTGGCTAATGGCTTGTTGGTAAATAGAATAGGACTGATTTTGTAATTCGACGTGAATAATATTATCTTTATTAAAGCCTAAATCCACATTCATCATATGATGAAACTGACGATTCATTGTCACCGTAGTAATAATAAAAATCAGTGATACAGCGAATTGGGTCACAATCAACCCCTTACGCACATTCAATTGGGAGAATATTTTCACATTCGCCAGTTTGCGCAGGGTTTGTACCGGTCGGAAACGCGATAGTAATAGGGCAGGAGATAAGCCCGCCAGTAAACCGATTGTTATTGCAAAAATGAAAAACCAGATATAAATAAACCCTTTCGCTTCTAAATTAAAAATTTGCCTGGTTTCTGCGTCTAAGCTATAAAATGCCGGAATGAGGAATTTTAATAAAAGCAAAGCTCCACCCAGCGCCAACAAAGCCATAACCACCGATTCAGTCAAAAATTGCCCGATAATCTGATGGCGGAATGCTCCGGTCACCTTGCGAATGCCTACTTCTTTTGCTCGTTTGAGCGAACGCGCCAGCGAAAGATTGGCATAATTAAAACAAGCTAAGGTAATGATAATCAATGCCAAACCCGAGAAAAAATACATCACCCAGGAAGGCATGGTGGGTCCAGGCTCATTTGCCAATTGCTGATCCGAAGGATTGATGCTGCGCAGTGCCTGGGTTTCAAGCGTAAGCTGCGGAAAAACATCAGGTTTTTGGCATTCGGTTTTTGCAATTTGATTTAAGGTACTTTTTAATAATGTAATATCAGCTTGCGGTTTTAATAACGCATATACCCAACATTCATACACATTCAACCAATCGCTAATGCGATCTTTGGTGTCTTTATCGATGCTAGAAAAAGAAATCAGCGCATCATAATTCAAATGCGAACGCTCCGCTTTATCTTCCAGCACCCCCGTAACTGTCAGATTACCAATGACTTTGCCTTCGCTGTCTTCCATCGCCAGCACTTTGCCAACAGGATTTTCCTGATTAAAAAGCTTGGCGGCTGTTTTCGCAGTCAGCACAATGGTGTTCGGCTCGGTTAATGCCGTTATCGGATTGCCCGCTGTCAATTTTTTATCAAAAACCGCTAAAAAATCTGGATTCGCATGAAAACCAGCAAGTTGTAATGATTCGCCATCGGCATTTACCGGCAAAGAAAAACGCCGGGCAACTGCTACTTTATCCACTGCACTCGATTCTTGTTGGAGTCGCTCCACTAAATTGAACGGTGCTGGTGCAAAATGAATCATAGCGCCATCCTGCATTTTAGCCAGAGAGGTAATGCGATATACGTTGCTTTTATTATTATTATAACTATCCAGGCTGTACTGATCGGCTATCATTAAAATAATTAATAAACAAACGCCCATACTGACCGATAGTCCAATAATATTAATTGCTGAAAAAGCCTTGTTTTTCAGTAAATTACGAACTGCTATTTTAAAATAATTGCGAATCACGATAGGGATATTTAATTCTTAATTCTTAATTCTTAATTCTTAATTCTTAATTCTTTCATTTTTTTATTATAAATTATTCATTCTTCAGTGCCTCTGCCGGATTCGCCGCTGCTGCCCGCAAACTCTGCCAACTGATGGTTATTGCAGCGATGACAATAATTCCAATCAATGGTATTATAAAAAACCACCAACCCAACTCAATGCGGAAAGCATAACTTTGCAGCCAGTTATTCATCAGGTAATAAGCAAATGGCAGGGCTATTACACAAGCTATTAATATTAATATAAAATATTCTTTAGTAACCAATGAAACGATTTGTCCGGCGCTCGCTCCCAATACTTTACGAATGCTGATTTCTTTTGATTTTTTAGCCAATGTAAAAGCGGATAATCCCAATAAACCCAAACATGCCACGACGATTGCCAGCAGCGTAAAACTCCATAAAATCGTATTAAACTGCTGATCTGCTTTGTATTGTGCATTATAAAATTCATCCAGGAAAAAAGATTGGAAGGGATTGTCCGGAAACCAGGATTTCCAGGTATTTTCGACCTTTGCCAGCGTTTGTTGCATGTCGTTGGTCTTTATTTTTAGCGAATAAAAATCCCAGCCGCCGGTATTTGCATAAAAAACGATGGGATCATAATCATATCGCAATGATTCCTGATGATAATCTTCTAATATCCCTACTACGGTTAAATCTCCACCTGAATACGTAATCTGTTGACCAATAGCTTCTTGTGGCGTCGCAAACCCCAATACTTCTGCTGCCGTCTCATTCAAAATCACGTTCGTTTGCTCAGTGCCAAAATCTTCACCAAATTGCCGCCCGGCTATTACTTTCAAGCCATAATTGTCTAAAAATTTCGTATCTACTCCTAGTGTGCGTGAGCGTTTTTCGTTGCGCGTGCCTTTTTTCCAAAACGTAGTAGAATTGCCCACTTCCTTACCCGGAACATCCGTTGAAGCCGAAGCGGATACAATTTCCGGTTGACGTTCTAATTCGGCAAGAAACGACTTTATTTTCAATAACCCTACGCTATCTCTGTTTACAACTTCCTGAATCACAAGGGTTTGGTCAATGTGCACACCTAAATCCAAACTGCGCATATACTGCATTTGCCGGTACAAACCCACTACACCCGCTATCAACATGATTGCTGCTGCAAACTGCCCGACAACCAGTACTTTACGTAATAAATTATTGCCACTACGACCCGTTTCTATAATGGTTCCGCCTTTTAAAACCTGAATCGGACGGAAAGCAGACATAATAAATGCCGGATAAAATCCTGCCAAAAGCGAACCAACGACAAACATTGCCGCCAAAGCCGCCCAGAACTGCCAATTCATTAAGCTAAATCCTGGAATCTCTTTACCGACCAATTCTCGGAAGTAGGGCATGGAAAATTGGAATATCATTACACCGAGTAATACGGATATGATATTGACTAAAAAAGACTCCGCTAAAAATTGTCGGATTAACTGATGTCGGAAAGCCCCAACTACCTTGCGTATGCCCACTTCTTTGGAGCGGTCGAGCGCCCGTGCCGTGGACAAATTGATGTAATTAATCCAGGCAATTATTAATATTAAAACCCCTGCAATGCCCAGAAATCCCAGATATTTAAAATTCCCGTTACCCGGAAATTCATAATCATATTTTGATTTTAAGTGAATATCTTGTAAGGGTTGTAATACAAATTGCATCGTATAATTGGTTTCCTTCATATCTTCCCCCTTGTAGCGTTCGGCGAAGGCGGGCATTTTTGCCTGTAAGGATTTTACATCCGTGCCAGGTTTTAATAAAATATAGGTATAATAATCCGACCAGCCCCAGTTGTCCCGAATCGCCCACCCTGGGCTTCCACCGTTTGGATATATTTATCAAAATTGAAAAGTAAACCAAATTGAATATGAGAGTTTTGAGGAACATCTGCCAGTACACCTTTTACGATAAAATCTTGTTCATTATAACGAATGGTTTTACCGATTGCCTCATTCCCACCAAAATATTTTTTAGCAATCCGCTCGGTTATTACTATATCATTTAGTTCTTTTAAAGCGGTTGTTTTATCACCTTTTATAAAAGGAAAAGAAAAAATATCAAAAACGGATTTATCGACGAAAAAAATAGCACCATCCTCTGTAAATACCTGATCGCCTATCTGCACCACCCCGCTTTGTCTGCGCCAGCGCACCGCATTTTCTACCTCAGGAAAGTCTTTCATCATGGTAGGTGCGACGGGTGGGTAGGTGAACGCAAAAGTTTGAGTCACTCCTCCTTTCTCCGTAATTTCCATCGGAACACGGTAAATCCGGTCGGCTTTATCATGGAATGTATCATAACGCTGCTCAAAATTTAAATAATTTAAAATTAGGAGCGAAGCCGCCATGCCTATTGATAATCCTATGATATTCACGACGGAGAAAGCCCGCTGCTTGAGCAGGGTTCGAATAGCAATTTTAAAATAGTTTTGTAACATAGCTTTAGTATTTGATGGTTCAAAACTTCCGGGAAGCGGATAGGGAATGCATAATAAATAATTAATAATGTATGATTAATAATGAATAATTATTTATTCCTTCATTATTCACTCCTTCATTCTTTCAATGCTCATTCCTTCCCTTCACTATTCACTTTTAAGGCTTTCCACCGGATTTGCGACTGCCGCTTTCACTGCATGAAAACTCACGGTTATAATGGCAATCAAGCCTGCCATTGCACCGGCGATGCCGAAAATCCACCAACTCAATTCAGTACGATACGCAAAATCCTCCAACCATTTACTTGCCATCCACCACGCAAGCGGGGTAGCAATGACAAAAGCAATGCCTACTAAAATCAGAAAATCTTGTGTTAATAAAGTTACAATTTGTTCTACGCTGGCGCCCATTACTTTACGTATTCCGATTTCTTTTGTTTTTTGTTCGACACTGAAAGTTGCCAAACCAAATAAACCCAGACAAGAAATTAAAATGGCTAAACCGGAAGCGATCATAAAAATTAATCCATATTGTTGTTCGGTTTTATACTGCTCATTAAAAGCATCATCTACGAAGAAATATTCAAACGGATTGCCCGGAAATGTCTGTTTATAAAGGCTTTCGAGCTTGCGCATCGAGGTTTGAATCTGATCGGTCGGCAGTTCTAATGTAATATTTTGGCTATAAAGGCGCGGCAAAAATATAATAGGCTCAATCGCTTGTTGTAAAGACATGTGATGATAATCTTTTACCACACCGATGATTTCAAAGGGTTCACCCGTTGTAACCTGTTGTCCCACAGCCTCTTGTGCCGAAGCAAAGCCCAATTCTTTCGCGGCTTTTTCATTGAGTATTACGCGTTTGGCTTTGTCCCAGCCCTGCTCACACATGAAAGGTGTAAAGTTATTACCAACAGCGAATTTTATATCATATAAATCAAAATAACGATCATCAATAATCGCCATATTATAATTCTTTTTATCATCGTCGGGTTTAGGATTGAGCCGCGTGATGCCTGCCATCGACCAATTGTACCATTTGCCAGGAACAACGCCGGCGCTCGAATATTTTTTTACAAAAGGAAATTGTGATACCGCTTGTAAATATGCCGCATTTTTGCTCTGATAAGTGCCTTCCTCCACGATTTCTGGTCCTGTTATTACAACTTTTTGCTCAATATTCATGCCTAGGCTCTTATTTTGCATAAATTGTAACTGGCGATATAATATCAGCGTTGCAGCAATTAATATTAAAGAAATAGTAAATTGGAAAACGACCAGTGATTTGCGTAGAAAAACGCCTTTGAGCGAACGGCTAAATGTGCCTTTTAAGGTATAAGCTGTTGAAAATGAAGATAATACATAAGCAACATAAGTGCCAGATATTACCAATCCACTTACTACCAGCATGGTACCAAACAGCCAGGAGCTATTTTGTAATAAAGTATTTAAAGATAAATTTTTCCCAATTAATTGATTAAAAGGCGTTTGTAATATTTTAACAATGATGATTGCCAGGGCAAAACCATAGAGATTGAGTAAAAAAGATTCGCCTAAAAATTGCCCGATAAGTTGGCTGCGATTAGCGCCCACCACTTTGCGAATGCCCACTTCTTTGGCGCGTTTCAAGGAACTGGCGGTGGAGAGATTGATATAATTTAGCCAGGCAATGATTAAAATTAATAATCCGATGCTGCCGATTAAATAAATAAAGCCCAGATTACCAAATGTTTCATTATTATCATTCAAATTGCGCCCCAGGTGCATATAGCGCATGGGTTGCAATATAATCTGCTGATCAAAGGAGGGCAGATTTTGTTTGACAATAGCCGTTGCTTGCTTCTCCAGTGCAGCTATATCCGTATTTTTTTCTAACATTACATATCCATGTAAATAAGTCGAACCCCAGGTATCTAATCTTGCCCAATCGTTCCCATTTAAATTTACCGGATTTGCCAATGTTGCTAAAGAAAATACCATATCAAACTGTAAATCAGAATCTTGTGGCACGTCTTCAAAAACAGCAGATACGGTATATAAGGCTTTGCCAAATTGATTATTCAGTATTAAGACCTTGCCAATCGGATTTTCATTAGCAAAATATTTTTTTGCCTGGGATGCAGCAATAGCGACCAGATTAGGTTGCTCTAAACTGGATTTTCCTTCTAAAACCTTAAAAGAGAATAACTTAAAAAAATCCTGATCAGCAAATATAATATTTTCCTCGTGAAAAGAGCGCGGTGGTTCGGCGGTGTTATCGGCGGAATATGTAATAATGCCTGTAACGTTTGCACTCGGCACAATGCGGCAGTAGCCTTTTACTTCCTTGAATTGCTGCTGCATGGCGGATGGCAGCGGGTTGCGCGTCCAGCCATAAGCCTTGCCGTCGCTCCCCTGGTACATCAGCCGATATAAATTAGGCAAATTAACGTGAAAGTTATTTACATTACGCTCAAAGCTAATGTATTCTAAAATAAATAAAAAAGCAGCCAGAGAAAAGCCAACACCAATGACATTTACCAAAGTAAAAGTCCGGTTTTTCCAAAGGTTACGCAGCGCAATTTTTAAATAGTTTTGCCACATATGACGGGTACTATTATATAATGAAGAATGAATGGAAATGGATAAGAATTAAAAATGAAAGGGTGAATAATGAAAGTATGAAGCATTAAGTGATTGATCATTAATAATTGTTTGTTTTTGTGATCTGGCACTTAAAAATTTTGTGGAATTAAAGAAAAAATAATACTTTATAAATTTATTATCAATGCTTTATAAGGGGTTACTCCCGGAAAACATTCATTATTCATTATTTCATTCATTAATTCTTTCATCAAAAAGTGGGTGATTTCTACCGGATTTAAAAATAGAAACCCAAGGGAAGCAGTCAACATTCAACCACTTCCCCAAGTATATTATATTTTATTTACCTAGATTACTATCGTTGTTATATTAAGTTAGGATGTTTTCTGTAACAACCTGACCATCAAGCATTCTTACAATGCGTGAGCTATAACGGGCATCATGTTCGGAGTGTGTTACCATAATAACCGTCGTACCGGCTTCATTCAATTCAGTGAGCAACTGCATCACCTCATTCCCATTGCTGGAGTCAAGGTTACCCGTAGGTTCGTCCGCGAGGATGAGTTTAGGATTGTTGACGACTGCCCGCGCTACGGCAACACGCTGTTGTTGACCACCCGACAATTGTTGCGGGAAGTGGTTGCGGCGGTGCATAATTTGCATTTTTTCCAGCACTTCCTCCACCCGTTTTTTGCGGTCGGATGCTTTTACGCCTACGTAGAGCAGCGGTAATTCTACGTTTTCAAAAACGGTGAGTTCGTCAATCAGGTTAAAGCTCTGGAACACGAAACCGATGTTGTTCTTGCGCAGCATAGCACGTTTGCGCTCATTGAAGTCGGCTACTTCCGTACCGTCGAAGACATAGCTACCGCCATCCGGCTCGTCAATCAAGCCTAAAATATTGAGCAGTGTGGACTTGCCACAACCCGATGGACCCATGATGGCAACGAATTCGCCATGCTGTACATCCAGCGATACCTTATTCAGCGCCGAAGTTTCTACTTCCGTCGTGCGATACGTTTTTTCCAGGTCTTTAATTTGAATAAATGCTGACATATTATTCTATTTTGGAATGGTGGAAATTAAGAATGCTGGAATGTTGGATTCCGATAGCTACCGGAAGGAATTCCGCTGCCCCAGCCATCCTGTTTTATAATTAAAAAAGTCTTTCCAGGATTTGTATGATGACCAAGCGTAAAAGCCATATAATATATCCGTTCATAAAGACTCTTTTTTTTTCGTTTAGTTACAGTTTATTATAAGCTTCGATAATCTTATTGTTGTTCTCCGCCGTCGCCACGTATTACGAGTTCCTGCATATCGCCGTAATTTTCGTAGCTGGAAGTCACTACTTTATCGCCGTCCTGCAATCCGCCGAGCACTTCATAGTAATCAGGGCTTTGCCGACCTAACTGAATATCAACCCGATATGCTTTATTACCAGACTCATCTACTTTGAAAATCCAGTTGCCACCGGTTTGCTGATAGAATCCGCCACGCGGCAAGAGCAAGGCGGTTGTTTCGGCACTCAAAGCCAGGCGCACCTGTAGGGTTTGTCCACGGCGAATGCCTTCAGGAACTGCACCTTTGAATTCCATATCTACCTGGAAACGACCGTTGGTCACCTGCGAATAAATCTTCTTTACTTCGAGTTTATAATTTTTACCATTGAAAGTAAATTCACCTTCCAAACCGGTAAACACCCGCGAAATATAGTGTTCGTCAATATCCGCCTGTACTTTGAAGCCGCTCAGGACGTCGATCTGACCAATGCGGGTACCCGGCGTGATGGATTGTCCATATTCTGCATCCAAAGAAGTCAACTGACCGGCTACCGGAGCGCGTACGGTCAAGTCGTCCGATTTTTTACGCATGATTTGCAAACCTACCTGTGTGCGCGCGATGGATTGCTCCATTTGCTTGATTTGCTGGGCGAAAGTAGCGGCGTCAGCTTTGAGCTGGCGTTCGGTAAGGTCTTTGCGGCGCACCTGATACTCGTACATATTTTTCGAGGACTGAAAGTCTTGCTGCGAAATCACTTTTTGCTCGTACAAACCTTTATTTAAGTCATACACCCGCTTCGCTTCCGCCAACGCATTGTCCACATCAGCGAGTTGATTTTGCAGGCGAATGGTGTTCTGCTCCGCTAAATTTCGGGTATTTTGCATATTTGTAATCAGGTCATACACAGCCGTTTCGCGGTTCACGAGGTCTAATTCGAGGTCGGTATTGGATAAGCGGATAATCGGATCTTTCTCTTTGAGGATAGCACCGTCTTCTACATATTTTTCTTCCACGCGCCCACCTTCTAACACGTCCAGATAAATGGTGGTAATGGGAAGTACTACGCCGTTCACCGGGATGGTTTCTTTAAAAATCCCTTGTTTTACTTCACCAACGGTGATGCGTTCGGCTTGAACATTTACCCGGCGATTGCTACCAATGGTTTGAAAATAAGCCGCACCGGCTAGCGCGACTACGGCTACTACGCCCACAATGCTAAAGACGCGTCCTCTGGTCCAGAATTTCTTTTCTATTTTTCGATCCACGATTGTACGTTTTTTTAATTACAATAATCGTCCTGCACAAACTATTAGAAAAAGCGTGCCAATTTCGTAATACATTCATAATTAAATGTTTAGCAATGAGCTTTGGGGCAAAGTGTTCGGTTTTGATACAATAAGTGTACGGAGGTGGACAAAGGTACGGGCGATGCTGAGGGACTCCGGTGAAAGGGTATTAGAATGCTCGGCGTGGTTCAATAATCGTTGTTTTGCTTTATTTACGATGGGATAATTTTTTTTTAAATTCTTGAAAAAATGATTTTAAAATAAAAATTTAAAAATAGAAGTAAAATGTAATTTTTATACTCCCAAATACCCAGATCGTAGAATTAAAACAAGGAACAGAATTGGTGCATTTTTGCTAACACCCTGATAGCCAAAGCCTAGATTTGCAAAAGCTTGTTTTTTGTACTAATTTCGTTGTTGTCAATCTTACACTAAGAACGGACTGTCTTTACCTACAAAATAACAAATACAACGCTTTGGCAAGCTGCGCCGGCGTGAATAAGTGCTAGTGTCTTCCCTGCTGCTGAATACCAATGATGCTGAAGTCTGCATCAGTCAATGTGGTATTAAAAATATTTTATCAATAACAAGTCTGGACAGTATTATGAAAGAAATGATTACAAGCAAACCATTAGCTTCCGCGATTTTCCTCGCGTTTCTGATCATTAGCATTTTCGCGGCATTATATCCGGTATCGCACCCGGGCTTGCCGGAAGGCGTTACGCTCAATAGTGGCGACGTAGCCTGGATGTTGGTCGCATCGGGTTTAGTATTATTGATGACGCCGGGGCTGTCCTTCTTTTATGGCGGGATGGTACATCCGAAAAATATTATTTCCACGATGCTGCAAAGCTTTATTGCCCTGGGCTTTATTAGCTTTTTGTGGTATGTGGTTGGATTTAGCCTGGCATTTGGTGACAGCATTGGCGGGTTCATTGGCAACCCCATGTCGCACCTCTTTTTCGATAACGTCGGCATTGCACCGCATCAAACCATTGCAACCGGCATTCCTTTTATGCTGTTTGCCATTTTCCAATTAAAATTTGCCATCATCACCCCGGCGCTTATTACCGGTTCATTTGCAGAACGCGTACGATTCTGGGGATACATTATTTTTATGGGTTTATGGAGCTTGCTCATTTATTGCCCGCTGGCGCACTGGACCTGGCATCCGGATGGCTTCCTTTTCAAAATGGGCGTACTTGACTTTGCCGGTGGTACTGTGGTACACATTGCCGCAGGCTCGGCAGCGTTTGTAGGAGCATTGGTGTTAGGACGTCGTAAGTCGCACAAAGAGGGCGAATCCTTTACCCCGGTGAATACGCCCTATGTATTGCTGGGTACGGGTTTACTGTGGTTTGGCTGGTTTGGCTTCAACGCAGGTTCGGCAGTAGCTGCTAACGGTCAGGCAATTGACGCTTTTATTAATACCAATATTGCTTCGGCAACCGCGATGATTGGCTGGATGTTGGTGGACTTAATGCGTGGTCGTAAGCCAAGAGCCCTGGGCGCTTCGATTGGTGCGGTGGTTGGTCTGGTTGCCATTACACCGGCAGCAGGATATGTCGCGCTCGGACCCAGCGTATTCATTGGCTTCATCGCCGCAGTAGTGTCTAACTATGCCGTTGTACGCAAAGCACGCACTGCATTAGACGACACCCTCGACGTATTCCCTTGCCACGGTATTGGTGGTATTGTGGGCATGTTGCTGACGGCTGTTTTTGCGCTGAATGGTGGATTGCTGACGAGCGGCTCACCCGATCTACTGTTTAAGCACTTACTGGCATTGGCGATTGTACTGGTATATACTTCAGTAGGTTCCTGGCTCGTATATAAAGTGACTGCCCTCATTACGCCGTTGCGCGTAAGCGAAGCGCAGGAAGTCGAAGGACTCGACCTGAGCCAACACGATGAAACCGTCGGCTTTAAAGACGAAGAAGTAGAACCTTCTACCTCAGCCTTGGCGGCTGCTTTGAGCTAGCATTTATCATAAAGGAAAAGATACTTCATATTATAATAATTGGAAGGATGATTCATTTCATTCTTCCAATTTCTTTTTACAAGGCTTGTAATTGTTGGTATTCCCACTGAAGGTTTATTCTCGCCTGCATTTCTCGATGCTCGCGGAACGCTTTTGTATAATAAATGGTCGGCTTTTCTAAAAAATGCTGCAATACCTTAATCCTTCCTGGATTATAAATCAAATCAGGATAAATATGATATTCTTTGCGAATACTTTTAGCATATTGTAAATAAGTGTCCCGGTCTGCACCAAGCACCGACAAGTCAAAATCTAAAAAATATGCCAAATCGCTTTCATTACTAAAGCCTTGTAAATCATGAGTTTTGGTAGCGAGAATATAAAATTCTACTAAATCAATTTTTTCTTGGGCAACTTTCAATTGCGTTAATTCCTGCACTGCCCGCTTGGCGCTGCGTACTTCATTATCTTTTCGTAAAGGGTTATAAATAACATCATGGTAAAAAATAGCCAGATCAACGATGTCTTTTTGCTGTAAATGAGTTTTATACTCATCTGATAAATTTAACATGTTAATAATGTGTGTATCATTATGATAATGTCGTTTCGAGGAATTATAATTTTTAAGAAGATTATTAAAAAAAGTATTCACCAGCATCGGATCGAAATGATCAGCAGGCAATAAAGCATACCAATAATGTTGTAAATCTTTCATTTCAATATAAAAGCCGTGTGGCGTATTGCTATTCTAAATGTGGCACATTTCATAAATGTGCCACATTTATCAAACTTGAAAATTTTATTAAAAATGAGTTATTTATTAGTTGCTAAATAAAATGAATAATTTATGCTGCGCTTCAAAAGTAAAATAGAATCAATGAGTTACGGCTTCTTATTTTTTAACATTTTATCAAAAAATGTTGCCGTCGCTGCATAAGACGCCAGCCAATTTTTATGTAATAAAAAACCATGCACATCATCCGGGAAAATCAATTGCTCAAAATAAACGCCCTTGCGCCGCAGCGATTCCGCAATGTCAACGCTTTCACTGAATGGCACATTCCGGTCATCATCGGCATGAATCAGCAGTACCGGCGAACGCCAGCCATCCACATAAGCCATTGGCGATGAGTCAAATGCGCGTTTGGCAATGTCTGCCGATTTTTGAGGATCATAGCCGGGTACAAAATTCCGAATCACCACATTCCAGTCATGCACGCCATGAAAATCAACGCCCGCCGCGAATAAATCTGAGGCTTTTGCCAATCCCATTGCCGTCAAATAGCCGCCATACGAACCGCCCCACAAGCCAATTTTCGTCGGATCGACATCATTGCGACCGCGCAAATACAAGCCCGCACCCAGCACATCATTGAATTCACTCGCGCCATTCGCCCCGTAATTCAAGGCTTCCCGAAATTCCATACCGTAGCCGATGCCGCTGCGGTAATTGACCGACAGCACAATATAGCCTTGATTAGCAAGGTATTGATTCATTGCATACGCATTGTGATAATAGCCGCGATCATGAAAACCCAAGTACATCTGCCGCCGCGACCCGCCGTGGAAGAATAATAAAGCCGGTAATTTTTCACCAGGCTTGCTATTTTTGGGTTTAAACAGTTGACAATGAATTTTCATCCCATCCGCCGCCGAGATGATAACTTGTTCGGGTTCAACCAAATGTGCGCTCGGGAAATCTTTTGGCAAAGTACCGGGAGCCAACGGACGAATTTCACCCTTACCATTCAAATACGCTGCAAAAGCCGGTTGCGTAGCGGTCGAAGCCAAAAACGCCACCGTGCCATCCGCCGCCACCGCCGGGAGCCACTGAATACTTTCGCCACCCGTCAGCGCCTGCGGTTTGCCGCTCGCAATATCCACTTTCCAAATATGTTGCCGGTCAATATCATCTTGGTTTGACGAGTATATCATGGATTTTCCGTCGGGTAACATTGTGACATACTGCACTTCAAAATTGCCGGGCGTCAACAAACGCGCATTGCCGCCACTCGCCGGAACTGCATACAAATGCAGCCAGCCATCGCCTTCATACGGAAAAACGATTTGATTATCGGCGCTCCAAAACAATTGATTTTCAGCAGAAATGCTCCAAAAATTAGAACCGGCACCGGGTTTAGCTGTCCAAATTACTTTAGTCTGGTTATTATTTACATCATGTGTAATAATCGACCAGGGCAGTCCTTCGCGTTTTTCAATAAACGGTAAATTCTGTTTTTGATTCGGAAGGCGCAGCAATGCTAGCTTCTTACCATCCGGCGACCATACCGGACTACCATCTCGATCGACACTTGGATTTAAATATTGTAAAGATTTTTCTGTAACATTATAAATACCTATGTAGCTATGATCGCCGCGACTGCTCACAAACGCCAATCTCGTGCCATCGGGCGACCAACGCAAACTACCCGCACTGCCGCGAATGGTGAATAATTGCGCTGATTTCAAATCATTATTTAAATCGGCTAACCAAACTTGCCCTTTCTTTACAAATGCAATCTTTTTTCCATCTGGTGAAAACGTCGGTGAACTGCCCTCGCTTAATAATTTCGGGGTGCCGCCACTAAATGGAAGTAAATAAATTTCCTGCTTGGCACCGTCCGGGTCGCTCGTTGGATTTGGAATTTCGCCCTGCCGATTTGCACCTCCTCCGCGCACATACGCGATGGTATTCCCATCCGGCGAAAATTCTATCGTTGCAATCTCCTGACCATCATCTTCATTATATATGGTAATTTGTTTACCTGTAAAATTTGGACCTTCGGAAACCCAGACGTTGCGTTTGCCCTCATGATTCTGCGCCCAGGCGAAGCGCGTACCTTTCGGCGCAGCTACTAAATGTTCCGGAAACGGGCTACTCAGAATTTGCTGTAAAGTAAATGTTTGGCTGTGGATAGTGTAATAAAACAGCAGGCAGATAAATAAGAATAGGAGTTTTTTCATACTATGATTCACTAATGTCCGGTTATAAGTCAAAGAGATTCAATTGGTTATCATTTACACTTTGTTGATTTTGTAGTGAATAATGTTCAAACAGTTGATTGACAGGGGTTTTGTCGAACAAAG
>JBKBWT010000050.1:0-21755 GCA_046314415.1 Saprospiraceae bacterium | reverse complement strand
GACATTGTGTCGGCGTTGGAGGCGCTCGGGCAGAAGGTAGCGGGCAAGATTACAGACGAAGAATTCAAAGGCGTAGTGCGGCACGCGTGTCCGGGGCCGGGTGCCTGCGGGGGCATGTACACGGCGAATACAATGGCGTCGGCGATAGAAGCGATGGGCATGAGTTTGCCTTACAACTCGTCATATCCGGCAATTACGGACGAAAAGAAAGGCGATTGCTTGCGCGTGGGCGCGGCGATTCGCAACCTGATGGAAAAAGATATTAAGCCACGCGATATTATGACGCGGGAGGCGTTTGAGAATGCCATTCGGGTGATTACGGTACTCGGCGGTTCTACAAATGCCGTGCTGCATATGCTTGCCATGGCGAAAGCAGCGGGCGTAAAGCTCACCATTGATGACTTCCAAGCGATTAGCGATTCGACGCCGTTTTTGGCGGATTTGAAACCCAGTGGTAAGTATGTGATGGAGGATCTGCACCATGTAGGCGGTGTGCCTGGCGTGATGAAGCTCATGCTGGAAAATGGCATGCTGCACGGCGATTGTATGACGGTGACGGGTAAAACCATTGCCGAAAACCTGGCGGAAGTGGCGAGTTTGAAAGAAGGACAGGATGTGGTGCATTCCCTGGATAATCCGATTAAACCGAGCGGGCATATTCAAATTTTGTATGGCAATCTGGCGGAGCAGGGTGCGGTGGCAAAGATTACCGGCAAAGAAGGATTGAAATTTACAGGCATAGCGCGGGTTTTTGATGATGAACCGGCGGTGAATGCGGCGATATTAAACAAGCAAATCAAACCCGGTGATGTGGTCGTCATTCGCTACGTGGGTCCGAAAGGTGGTCCGGGTATGCCCGAAATGTTGAAGCCAACGGCAGCGATTATGGGTGAAGGTTTGGGGGATAAGGTCGCGTTGATTACCGATGGTCGCTTTAGCGGCGGCACGCATGGGTTTGTGGTAGGTCATATCACGCCCGAAGCGGCAGCGGGGGGATTGATTGCGTTGTTGAAAGATGGCGACGAGATTACGATTGATGCGGAAAGGAACTTATTACACGCCAACCTGACCGAAGCAGAAATTCAGGCAAGACGCTTGCATTGGATTCCACCGGTGTTGAATGTACAGCAAGGCTGGCTGCGGAAGTATGCGCGGATTGTGTCTTCGGCAAGTGAGGGATGTGTGACGGATGAAATCTAGTTGATAGGTTGAAGGGTTGATAGGTTGATGCCCGTCACGGCTTCAACCCCTCAACCCTTCAACGCTTAAACCAAATAAAAGCCATGAGTAAGAATTTAATTTTGGAAGAGTCACCAGTCGTTGGGGCAAAGCCCGAAACAAAAGAAAAAATAACCGGCGCCGAGGCGGTGTTGCGCTGCCTGTTGGAAGAAGACGTGGATACAATTTTCGGCTATCCGGGGGGGGCAATTATGCCGGTGTATGATGCCCTGTGGCATTATCAGGATCGACTGCGACATATTTTGCCAAGACATGAGCAGGGTGCGATACACGCGGCAGAAGGCTACGCGCGGGTGACGCGCAAGACGGGCGTGTGCATGGCAACATCAGGACCGGGGGCAATGAATTTGGTCACAGGCTTAGCCGATGCACTACTCGATTCGACGCCACTGGTGGCAATTACCGGGCAAGTAGCCTTGTCCTTATTGGGTTCTGATGCCTTTCAGGAAACGGATGTGATCAACTGTACCATGCCGGTGACAAAATGGAATATTCAGGTGACGAAAGCAGCGGATATTCCGGCGGCTTTCGCCAAGGCTTTTTATATTGCCAATTCCGGCAGACCGGGACCCGTACTGGTGGACATTACTAAAAATGCGCAGTTCGAGGAGATGGAGTTTGAGTACAAACGTCGTCCCGTCATTCGCAGTTACCATCCAAAGCCAAAACCTACTCAAGAATCATTGCAAGCCGCCGCGGAGTTGATTAACAACGCGCAGCGTCCAATGATCCTCGCCGGGCATGGCATTCAAATTGCGCACGCGCAGGAGGTTTTCAAGGCATTTGTGGAAAAAGCGGGTATTCCGTTGGCTTGCACGATTCATGGCTTGTCCACGATTCCGAATGATCACCCATTACACATGGGTATGTTGGGCATGCACGGCAATTATGGTCCGAATATGCTGCAAAATCAATGCGACGTGTTGATTGCCATTGGAATGCGTTTTGATGATCGGGTGACGGGGCGTCTGAGCAGCTACGCCAAACAAGCCAAGGTCATTCACATCGAAATTGATCCTTCGGAGATTAATAAAAATGTCCATGCGCATGTGCCGATTTTATCGGATGCAAAATTGGCTTTGCAAGAGTTATTACCTTTAGTAAATGAAAAATCTTACCCAGAGTGGATTGCCGAATTTAAGCGCCACGATGACATTGAGTTTGAAAAAGTGATTCAAAAAGACCTGCAACCTTCAGCCGATGGGCAAATCAAGATGGCGATGGCGGTGAAGGAAATCTCTCGGCAAACCGAAGGCAAAGCCGTGGTAGCAACCGATGTTGGTCAGCATCAAATGGTGGCGGCACGTTACTACGAATTCAAAGAAACCAATCAGTGGGTGTCGAGTGGCGGCGCAGGCACGATGGGTTATGGTTTACCGGCGGCGTTTGGCGCAAAGTTGGCACAGCCGGAGCGCGAAGTCGTGGCATTCATTGGCGACGGCGGTTTTCAAATGACCATTCAGGAATTGGGCATGTGTGCACAGTGGAATGTAGGGGTAAAAATTGTGTTGCTCGACAACAACTTCCTGGGTATGGTGCGGCAGTGGCAGCAATTGTTCTTCGACCGGCGCTATTCTTCGGTGGAATTAAAAAATCCGGATTTTATCACCATTGCCAAAGGCTTCGGCGTGCCAGGTAAGAAAATCTCGAAACCTGAAGAACTTACTCCCGCAGTGGCTGAAATGCTCGCGCAAGAAGGTCCTTACCTCTTGCACATTTCCGTTGAAAAAGAAGAAAACATCTTCCCGATGGTGCCGAGTGGCGCCGCGGTGGATGAGATTGTTTTGGAATAGGAGGATGGGAGGATTGGAAAATGGGAAGATTGCACCTATAAAATTTTCCTGTTTTTCATTCCGCTATCTTCTAAATTATAAAATTTGAAGAAGGACTTTGGAGTGATGCCTATCCTCCTATCTTCCCATCTTCCCATCTTTTCAAAAATGAATAACGAATATACCATCACCGTCTTCACCGAACACTTCACGGGCTTACTCTCGCGGGTGGTTTCGATCTTTACACGGCGGCATATCAATGTAGAAAGCCTTACCACTTCACAATCTTCCGTACCGGGGATTCACCGTTTTACGATTGTCGTCAATGTGCCCGAGGAAACCGTACGCAAATTGGTGGCGCAACTTGAAAAGCAGGTGGACGTCATCAAAGCTTTTTACTACGGACGCGATGAGATTGTGTATCAGGAAATTGCCTTGTACAAAGTGCCAACCAATCTTTACACCGGCGACAACCGCATCGAAGAAATCGTGCGTCGGCACAATGCGCGTATCCTCGACATTGAGCCGGAGTACATCGTCATTGAAAAAACCGGACACGAGCGGGAAACCGAAGCGCTGCTGGCTGAATTGCAGCAAACCGGTATTTACGAATTTGTCCGCTCGGGGCGGGTGGCTGTTGTGAAGCCGATGGAACGCCTCAATACGTACCTGCGCTCCCTCAAGCTGGAGGAAGTAAATGAATAAGCAGTATATAATAACGCTTCTATAATATAGCGCAATATGCTTATTTGATATAAGTTGCCGATTTATAATAAATGCTGGAGCAGATATTATAAATCGGCATTTTTATTTACGCTTTTCCGCCAAAATAATATTGTAATGCTAAGAATATGCCATTGGTAAAACTAAAGCTAATCTGATTGCTGGTGCGTGCGTCGGCATTTTCCGGCTTGATGCGTTGCCGGCTGTAATAAAGTGCACCCAGATTGGTCTCCACCAGAAAGCGATCAGAAAGAAAAAAATAAATCCCTGGTGCTACCGTCGGTTGAAGACTAAACGAACGAGACTTACTCACTTCCGTATTATCACTTCTATTTCTACTCGAGCCTAGTCCCACACTGCAACTCATATCTAAAAAAGCGCCAAGCCGCTCACTGAGCGGCAGATTCCGCCGGTAAAACGGAGCGATGTAAAAAGAATGATCCTTGTAAGTAAAACTACTAAACGGATTCAAGGGATCGAAATCAGCATTGCTTTTGGTCTGGCGGTAGCTATAGCCTACTCTTGCTCCAAGTGCGCCATTGGGGGTGATGAACACGCCTAAACCAGTGTTGAAGGAAGCATAGGTTTGTTTAGTAGTTCCGTAATAAGGTTCCAACAGTCCCGTTGAGTTGTTGAATAGCCTACCCAATAAAACATCATTTTCTTGCGAGAAAGAAACGTTCATCCCGCCACCTATATACTTGGTACCGGGGGTGAGCTGCGCCCAGAGCGCCAGCGGTAAAATCACGACTAAAATTAACAACAGAATGTTTTTCATTTTTAATACATTTTAGGGTTTGATGTAAAATTTTATCGTTGGAAAGATAAAGTAAAATGCAAATATTATATGTTTAGAAAATGTTAAGTAAATAAAACTTTAACAATCCATTATTCCATTTATCATTTTACAAAATGATGCTACCGGTCTAACCCTTCCCCTTTTCGTCCGTTGAACTTTCAAAAGACGTACGGCATGAAGGCACAACTCCAACGCGAACGCTATCAACTGCTCCGCTCCATTGAATCCCTACTCGAAGGACCGATGATATTCCTGGGTTTTGTATGGCTCATTCTACTGGTGGTAGAATTGATCTGGCGTTTACCCCCTACGCTGGAATACCTGAGCCTCGGCATTTGGATGCTTTTTATTCTGCACTTTATCCTCACCTTCTGGCTGGCACCAGAAAAGCTGAAGTTTTTAAAACGCAACTGGCTCACCCTCATTTCCCTGGTCATTCCGGCGCTACGTATTTTTCGCGCTTTTCGCTTTGTACGCCTGCTGCGCAGCCTGCGCGGTGTACGCCTCATCCGCATTGTATCATCCCTCAACCGCAGCATCAAAAGCCTGGGTGCTACCATGCAACGGCGAGGCTTTGCCTACGTATTCGCGCTTACGCTGGTGGTGACCTTTGGTGGAGCGGCGGGCATGTACGCCATTGAGCGCGGCAATGAAGGCTTTCAAAGCTATAGTATGGCGCTGTGGTGGACCGCCATGCGCGTCATCACGGCGGGTAGCGCTTATTTCCCTTTGACTGCCGAGGGCAGAGCGCTGGAGTTTTTATTAGCGCTGTTTGGCTACACCATCTTTGGCTACGTCACGGCTACACTGGCAACCTACTTCATCGGTCGGGATGCCGAGGAAAAAGACGCGCCGGTCGCCGGTTCGGCGGAAGTAGCGGAATTGAAAACCGAGATTGGAATGCTGACGCAGGCGATTCGGGAATTGCAACAGAAGGTGGATGGGAAGATAGGAGGATAGGAGGATGGGACATATGGGTTTAATCGCATAAAAATGTGAATGCGCGTACTTGGTTGGCAGTTATGAATAGAATATGCTGCAAAAATTCTACATTTGTCGCCACTTTGAATACGCTCTAAAACATTCGAAAATGAAAAACCGTATTGTCTTACTCGCCTTCCTCGCGAGTGCTGCCGCGCTAATCCTGGCTTGCAACGAACAGCCGAAAACCACCGCGGAAGCAGCTGCGCCTACGCAGGAAGACCTCGTCAAACGTGGCGAATACCTCATCACCACCATGGGTTGCAATGATTGCCACACGCCGAAAGTAATGGGTCCGAACGGTCCTGAACTCGACCAGTCCCGCCTGCTTTCCGGGCATCCGGCAGAACAGCCGCTGGGTAAAGTCGATACTACGATGCTCAAAGATTGGGCGTTTTTTGCGCCAACGCTCACTGCTGCCGTCGGTCCTTGGGGCGTGACCTACTCCGCCAACCTTACGCCTGATGACACGGGTATTGCCAACTGGACGGAGGAACAATTCAAAAAAGCCATCAAGGAAGGCAAATCTAAAGGTATGGATGGCACGCGTCCGCTGCTGCCGCCGATGCCCTGGCAAAACTACGTCAACATCAGCGATGAGGACGTCAAAGCGATGTTTACCTATTTGAAATCGCTCAAACCGGTGAAAAACGTCGTGCCACAACCGCAGCCACTGAGCGCGGTATCGATGTAATCCACCGCTGTTATCCTGGAAGCTTCGCATTTCCACCACTTACCCATCTCGGTAGAAGCTTCCAGGGTACTATCCTCTACCTACCTACCACTTGCTCGGCACTTGGCAAACTACCGGCAAGCACTATTTCAACTGATTATTTCTATCAAATTGCCAGGAATACCTGACTGCTTTGCAGTTACCGTCCATGATTTGCCCAAATTTGGAAATCTGGTAAATCTCCCAAAAAGAACCTGTCAGGGTAAGATAAAGAACCTATAGAGGTTCAAGGGAGAACCTATATAGGTTCAACCAAGATGCTATACAGGTTCAATGCAGAACCTTTATAGGTTGAATAAAGATGCTTCATAGGTTCAACCGATAACCTATACAGGTTCAATGGAGAACCTCTAAAGGTTCAACCAAGATGCTATCTAGGTTCAAGGAAGAACCTCTATAGGTTAAATGAAGATGCTTTATAGGTTCAACCGATAACCTATGGAGGTTGAACGGAGAACCTATACAGGTTCAATGCAGCACCTCTATAGGTTCTTTATCTTACCCCAACAGGTTCTTTAACTTACCTTGGCAGGTTCATTTGCAGACTGTTAAGGATAAAAAATATCGGCAAAAGACTGAAAATCAGCGAGTTTTGCTCCGCCGAAGTAACTCAATAAGTGGGTGCAACGTCGCCGGCGTAGTGCAAGGGATGCTTAGCCCGCGAGGGCTTCAATGTTGGTAGCAACAAAATAGATGAGATTCGCTGCCTTGGAGCGGCTTAAGGTTTGAATTTTATGCAAGGAAGGAATGGCACAACAGCCATCCGAAGTTTTAAAAACTTCGGATGGCTGACAAATCAAATGCTTAATCCTGAATGACAATTTTGGTGGTTTCTGACAATACCCCTGATCGTACATTGAGCAGGTATAAGCCAGCGGGTAAAGCACTGAGGTCCAGACTCAATTGCTGATCGGCGCTGACGGTGCGCAGTTGTACCCGACCACTCAAATCAAAGACCTGCACTTCATACGTTGGAGCGGTCTCTGAAAAATTGACAACTACGGGCGTGCCCTGACCCCGACTCAATAAAGTAGGGTAAACCACTACACTGGTATGCTCCGGAGCCCTTGCCTCCAGCGGATTATTACTGATCAGTAACGGATTGGTATTTATAACAGTTACAGAGCGGAAAAGCGAAAAACTACCGCAGATACCTTGCCCATTTGCAGAAACAGTACCCGATTGGTTAGAGCTGACATTGTTGAATTGAATATCCACAACGGTGCCGCCATTCCATACAATGCTTCCTAATCCGAACGGTGGACTCCAGTTAATACTCGTTAAGTTAATGCCACCATCGATGCGGAATGAACCAAGCGACCCTTCATTGACCGATGAAGGACCCGAAATAGCCACTGGTCGCGGATTAGTGTATTGTTCGGAATATTCCGACGTATTGCCACCCCCAAAAACGGCGCGGGCGCGTACATTGTAGAACGGCGTAGTGACACTGCTGGTGTTGATAGTCACCGGATTACCCGTTGCTACCGGAGTCGTGCCATTGCCTAAAAACCATTGTACCGTAGCACCAGAGCAAGAAGGCGATAAGGTCGCAGAAAATGTAGAAGAATTACACCCCGTGCTGGTCTGGGTAATGTCCGTCACCACTGGCCAATTCACCGTCAGGGTTTGTTCACAGGATAAGGTAATCGTACCGCTTTCCTTGACTTTAACCTTGACGCTGCCATTAGTAGTGGAAGCATTCCAGACCACCTGGATGCTCATGCCACTTCCGATGCCTGCATTGACAAATGGACTGCTGCAAGTTGCTTTGGAAGCACAGGAAAGCGCTTCCATTACACACAAAGAGCTACCGACGTTGTTTCCATTGTAAATAATGGAGCCACCGGTAACGGACCACTCGTAAAAAGTACAAGCAGAAGAGCCAACATGTGATGCCGTGTACGTCTGAGCCACGCCTTTCGACACACAGGAGGTTGGACCACTCACATTAAGATTGAGAATCAAACAATTAGCCAGTAGAGATTGGCCAGGTAAGCACAATAGCAATGCACCTGCAATAGATGCGAGTAATACACGTCTGAATTGCATAATAAATCGGTTTTACTGGTAAATAAATGAATTTAATGACTATGCCTTAGCAATCACTAAGATGCCTGATGCTTGGATCATTTGATGAAATAATACGCAAGGATGACTGTAAATGAGGTGCTGACTGATTTTCGCTCTAGAGATTTGTGAATGGGCACTCGCCAGTAAGCCATGCCCGACTGAAGCGCAGCAAATGTACAGGATAGAATTGAAATAATAAAAATTATTAAAATAAAATTTTTCTAAAGTGTAGCTTTCTCAGTAACAGGTGAGATTTTATGCGAGCGCACCCGGATGGAGGCGGGTACTGGGGGAGAGGCTATACAGGTTCCATGCAGCACCTACGGAGGTGCTTTAGATTACCCCAACAAGTTCATCAATTGAGCGCCGGGAATAAAAAGGCAGGCGAAAAGCGAAAAAGCCGAGGGCGTGCCCGACATCCGAAGTTTTAAAAACATCGGATGTCGGGTATTTAGACAATTTTAAAATGGTGGGTGTACGCCAAAATGATGCAAGGCTTTCCTGAGGTTGACAGCTTCTTGTCGGTTCATTTTCAAACAGTTAACGGTAGTTCTACCTACCGCGCTGGTGCCGATAATCAGCGTAAAGTCTTCATTCCATGTAAAATGATCAGACCAACTTTCCAGTCGTGGATTAAAAAGCGGGTTTACTTTTCCGGTTAATGGGTCTAAATCGGCAGATTTATTATACTTACAATTATTACAATGTTGACAGGCGAGGGCAAGGTTGTCAGGATCACTTGTACCATTTTGCGACAAAGGAATGATATGATCGATAGGAAAAGGGTGAAAGGAGAAAGTACTTAATGCTAAACAATATTCGCACAAGTAGTTTGCCCGTTCTTTGACCAGCTTTCGGATTTCCTGCGTCATACAAGTTTTAGTCGGTTGGATGAATGCCTAATTCCGCTGCCATTTGTTGAATGGAAATACCCTTTATTTCCGCCAATTCCCCCAGGATTTGAATGCGCTTCAAACGTAGTTTTTCCTCTTCCTGAATCAAGGCATCCAATTGGGCTTGATCTGCTTCCGAAAGTGTTTGTGTTGCTCTTTTTTGCAACAAAGCGTGAAAAGCTTGCCAATGCGCTTCAGGTAAAGCACATTCCTCATTCAATTGCTGCAATAATTGTGTTACCTGGCTTTTATTGCGGTCGGATTTGCGTTGCGTCAACAGCGCCGATGCTTCCCGCACCAAGCCCTCCAACTCATCCGTATCCATTTGCGCTAGCAGCGACTGCACATCTACTTCCGCCTGTACCTGTATTTTGGACATACACAATGGTTTTCTACAAATGTAGGATTTTCGGGGGAGATGGGCAAGGGGGTAAAACACTGGACGGAGTCCAGCGCTAGCGGGGTGGCGCTGGCGGAGAAGACTGCACTCGGTTTTTATTTAGTTTCTGGGAGCTTTTTGAGGTAAAAAAGCGCGTACTCCTATTCTGAAAGTCCAGTTTTTTCTAACGGTAAAAGTAGCCTCCGAATCATTTCGCTGGTAAACGGCTGCATTTTCAATACCGATGAAATCATTTACAAATAATAGAATGCCAGTATCAAATTCTAACATATTGCCGCTGTAATCATAATCCAGCGTACCTTTTTCACTTCTGCCAATGGTGCGGTTCCAGCCGTATGACAAACCGGCAAACGGATAAATCACTTTATTCACTTTTAAAAAATATTTCGCACTGGGCGTTAATGCATAATCATAACTTTTAAAAAAACCGGTATTGGGTGTTTCTGAACGCGCATAGCCCCAACTCGGTTGCAATCCAAGCGCCAAGCCATTCAAGACAAAATAGCCTGCACCCGGTGAAATATTAAAATTAAAAGCATCTTCAGCAAAAATCAGATTAGAACTAATACTGCCACCCAGCATCCAGGAGCCTTTCTGCGTTTGGGCATTTAAATCTTTTATCAAAAACAAAACAAAAATGATTGTAATCAATCTCATATCTATAAAACTTTAAAAAGATACAGCTAGTAGTAGATGGTACTAGCTGTATCTTTTACAATTTTTAATGAATTACCACAGGAACGGATTCGCTATATTTGCCTGAAATGACCTGTAGAATGTAATAGCCTTTATTGATTTCGGAAGTATTTAAGTTCATCTGTGCATTTGCAGTTACTATTTCTTTCAATACTCGACCGTCTGAGCTTATGAGCCGCACCTTTGTTGCTTCTCCAATACCTTTTCCAGCAGGAAAATTTATGGATACATTTGAGTATTGTTTTACCGGATTAGGAAAGACAGATAAAGTATTTGCATTTCCTAAGCTTTCTCCGACTAATGAAAGATTATGAGAAGTATTATCATCATTATCTTTAACAGAACCTCCTGATACATTTACATAAATTTGATCGGTATAGGTGTCGCCACAATAAGTATCTACTCCCTGTAAGGTAACTAATTTATTACCAGTCCCATAAAAAACAATTTTAACCCAGGTTTTATCAGAGTTAGACCAGACCACTGAACCTGAGCTTATTGTCCAAGTAAGATTAGTCACGTCGCCACGATATGCAGAAAAATCTATTTGTTGATACGGAACTGCACTACTTGGTCCTACAATATTTAAAAATGTACCTATGTCAACATTTAAGTCATCGTCATAATTCTGTGCGTTGAAAACATAAACTGATCCCACTAATGGCGTACTCCCCCATGTAATTTGCACGGGTAAATTTGCATTCTTTTCAATATATGTACTACCATTTTCGGTAAATACACCACCACTGACATACCATTGATTTTTGAAAGGAGTGATTTGATTACCATTAACGTAATAAGTTTGTTCAGAATCAGGACATACTCCTGTTGGTCCCGATATAGTCACATTTTGAGCTATTAAATGAAAAGAGATCAAGAATGCTACGAGAAAAGTAACAAAGGTTTTCATAATAAGGCTTTTTAGTTATAAAAAAAAGTTAATACCAACATTAAAACTTACAACTCCTGACTGATACTGTTGATTAAGATTTTGAACTTTACTCCGGGTGTCTCTGTAAACAATCGCATTTTCAATACCCAGTGATTTATTCAAAAATAATATGACTCCTACCGTCCCTTCAAATATTGTCCCGTCTGTATCAGCAATCAGTTGATTCTTAATGTGCCACGTAGAAGTGTATAAACCATAAGAAATCCCTGTAAATGGTCTCACTTTCAATCCATTTCCGATAAAATATCTCGCATAAGGTTGTAGAATGTAAAATCTTGCCTTGCGTTCATCGATTGTACCAGGATTAGTATTTGTAATATCAAGCCCTGGTTTGAGTCCTACTACTAAATTACGAATGGGGAAATATCCAAATTCAGGTGCAACATAAAAGGCTTTCTGTACCTCAGGATTTCTTTGAGTACGATAGGAAACAAAGCCGCCAATCGTCCAGGAGCCACGCTCGGTTTGAGCAGCTAAATAAGCAGGAATGAATAAAGTAAATGAAATGAGCAGAAGAGCGTACACTCGCATGATGCGAATGACACAACTATGATAACAAACGGTCATTTTGATAATTTTTAGATCAAGAATATTTACAATATTAAAAAATATAGATTAATTTGGCAAGTATCATTTAGTTAAATTTTTAAAATTTAACATTGACTTTACAGGTGGTTTGCTAAAGCTGTTTCGCTAATCGCAGCTTTTATCTTTCTTTTCTTACCAATTACTCGAAATAGCCCTAAAACTTTGATTTATAAAAATACCGTAAAAAAACTTGTCTAATCATCTGGTGATACCTTTCTTTGTCGCTACACCAAATCCATTATACCCATGCGCAAGCTATTCCTGATTTATTTACTGATAATATTACATCTTTCATTATACGCACAAAAAAAGGCGGGCAACCCCCTCTTCCCCGGCTGGTACGCCGACCCGGAGGGCACGATTTTTGGTAAGACGTACTGGATTTACCCGACGTACTCGGCGCCTTATGATGCACAGGTGTTTTTGGATGCGTTTTCATCACGGGATTTGGTGAAGTGGACGAAGCATGCCCGCATATTGGATACGGCGGCGGTAAAGTGGGCGAAGCGGGCGATGTGGGCACCGGCAATCGTCGAAAAGGGCGGTAAATATTATTTGTTTTTTGCGGCGAATGATATTCAAAGTGATGCGGAATTGGGCGGTATCGGTGTGGCGGTGGCGGACAAACCCGAAGGTCCGTTTAAGGATTATCTGGGTAAACCTTTGATTGACAAGTTTCACAATGGGGCGCAACCGATTGATCAGTTTGTATTCAAGGATAAAGACGGGCAATATTATATGATCTACGGCGGCTGGCGGCATTGTAATATTGCAAAGTTAAAGCCTGATTTCACCGGGTTTGTTCCTTTTGAGGATGGGACGGTGTTTAAAGAAATCACGCCGGAGGGCTACGTGGAAGGTCCGTTTATGTTCATGCGCGGGGGGAAGTATTATTTTATGTGGTCGGAAGGCGGCTGGACGGGACCGGATTACAGCGTGGCGTACGCCGTGGCGGATTCGCCGTTTGGTCCCTTTCAGCGGGTGGGCAAGATTTTACAACAAGACCCCAAGATTGCGACTGGGGCGGGGCATCATTCGGTGATTCAGATTCCGAATAAAGATCAATATTATATTGTATATCATCGAAGACCCTTGACGGAAACGGATCGCAATGCGCGGGTGACCTGCATGGAGCGGATGTACTTTGATGAAAAAGGATTCATAAAGCCGGTGGTTATTACCAATGAGGGGGTAAAGCGCTATCGGATAAAAGGGAAGTAGAAATTTACTCGTTTAGAACTCATGTTATGCACCCTTTCCACAGTAATAGGAACGCGGACGACACGGACGACACTGATTGACGCAGATTTATATGGCAAAGCCATCCCTTGGGGACAGCGCAATTTGTTCGTTTTCATAAAAGTCGGCGAGCGTCCGTGTTCTCCGCGTCGTCCGCGTTGCCATTGTTGTGATGTGGGCTGCGGAACATCCGTTAGAATATATTTTAACCACGGCGCGTTTGACAGGATCAAAAAAAACTAACCAATCTAAGTGCCCTAAGTGGTGGAATTTAAACAAGGTATGAGTGCGGTTTGTCAACGTTGGGCATGAGGAAACGCAAAGGCGTGCTCCGGTTATTTGTGTATCTTTAGAGGTACATCGAAAAAGGTGGCTATGACGGATTTTCAAGCGCTGATTGTACAGTATTCGTACCTCGGTATTTTTTTGTGGTTTGTGTTTTTTGATCAGGTAACGCCGATACCGGAGGAATTGATTTTAATTTCGATGGGCTTTGCGGCTAATCAGGGTTTATTGAATCCCTTTGCGGGTGTAGCTGCGGCGCTGCTGGGCTTGATCATTATTGACAATGTATATTTTGGCTTGGCGCGCTCGGGTAAGTATTTGTTCAAACGCTTAAAGAAGCCCAAAGTGGTGCGTACCATGCAGCGTTTTCAGACGCGCATCCAGGAACACGACTGGCAAACCATTCTACTCTTGTCCTTTTTTCCGAAACTGCGTTTTCTCACGCCTTTTATGGCAGCGGCGGCGGGTATTCCCTGGCTGCGTTTTACCGTGTTGAATGCATTGTCATCGGCTGCTTACGTCATTTTATATGTGTTGGTCGGTATCTTCTTTGAAACCCAATTAAAACAGGTCAGCCTGGAAAATTTGATCTTTTATATCATGGGTTTTGTTACTATCATCGGTATCTTTACCTTTATCTGGATGTTTCGGAAGAAATAAATAATTTACGATTTACGATTTACGATTTACGATTTACGATTTACGATTTACGATTTACGATTTACGATTTACGATTTACGATTTACGATTTACGATTTATACTATGAAAATAGTGACCTTGACGGTGAATGCTGCATTGGATATTAGCACGGCGGTAGATAAGTTGTTGCCGGAAGCTAAGTTGCGCTGCGAAGCGCCCCGCTACGATCCGGGTGGGGGAGGGGTGAATGTAGCGCGGGTGATCAAAAGATTGGGCGGAGAAGCCTTGGCGGTGCTGCAATCGAGTGGTTCACCTGGTGCGAAGATCGAGCAATTGTTACAGGGAGAAGGGGTAGCCTATCAATCGGTGCCTACCCAGGAATGGACGCGCGAGAGCGTGACGGTGCTGGATAAAGGCAATGGCTTGCAATATCGTTTTGTGTTGCCCGGACCCACCTTGTCGGAAGCAGAGTGTCAGGCATTTTTTCAGGCGATTCGGGATTTGCCGGAGGTGCCGGCGTTTTTGGTCGGTAGTGGCAGTTTACCACCGGGGGTGCCGGTCAGCTTCTACGCTGATTTAGCGCAGCTGGCAAAAGAATTAGACACGAAGCTCATTGTGGATACCTCAGGTCCTGGTCTGAAAGCAGCAGTGGAAGCGGGCGTGTTTATGATTAAGCCCAATTTGAAAGAACTCAGCGCTTTAACCGGTAAAGCCGAAGTAGTACACGAGGAGCAGGAAGCCATGGCAAAGCAATTGATTGCCGAAGGAAAATGTGAAATGGTCGTGGTGTCGCTGGGGGCGCGGGGCGCTATGTTGGCATCGCGGGAAGGTATTGTATATGCTACACCTCCTACCGTGAAGGTGCGTAGTACCGTTGGGGCAGGGGATAGTATGGTAGCAGGTATGGTATGGGCATTGGCGCAAGGTTGGGACTGTCGGCGGGTATTGCAATATGGGGTCGCGTGTGGCACGGCTACCACGATGAATGAAGGAACGGGGCTTTGTCAAAAGCAGGATGTTGAAGCGATTTTTCGCATTTTGCAGGAGCAAGTCCTTTGAATTAATTATACCGGCAGCGCTGTACTGAACTCCATTGGTATTAATGCGTTTGCTTATCTAATAAGATGATTATAACTATACTCCAGATCGTTCGCAAAGCATCATCCATCACCTATAAACACCTGTCATGATTAACTGGGGAATTATTGGCTTAGGTAGAATTGCGCATACATTTGCCAAAGACCTCGCCATTTTAGACAATGCCCGCCTGCACGCGGTCGCCTCCCGCTCCTTGGATAATGCCCGGGCTTTTGCCGATGAATACAGGGTACAACATTACTTTGGTCGTTATGAAGACCTGCTAAACTTGCCCGATCTAGATGCAGTGTATATCGCCACTCCGCACGCCTCCCATGCCGAATTGAGCATTCTTTGTCTGGAAAACGGTATTCCGGTATTGTGTGAAAAGCCCCTGGCGATCAACCTGCACGAAGCACAAGCCATGGTAGCATGGTCGCAACGCACACAAACTTTTTTGATGGAAGCCATGTGGACCCGTTTTCTACCGCACATGCAAAAAATCCTGGACCTTATAGACGCCAATCAACTGGGCAGGGTACATACCGTAAAAGCGACCCTGGGTTTTGATGGGCAGCAAAGACCCAATCAGCGCCTGTTTGACCCGGAGTTGGGCGGCGGCGCTTTGCTCGATATTGGCGTATATCCGGTGTTTCTGGCGCATTTACTGCTGGGCAGACCCGATGCCATCGAAGCCGAGTCGCGCATCAATGCCAATGGAATAGATGAAGCAACCCGTGCTACCTTCTTATACGAAAACGGCAGAAAAGCCGAAATTTATAGTTCTATTACTGAAGCAACTCAGAATGAGGCGGTTATCTATGGAGAACGAGGACATATTCATATCGGTGGCAAATGGAATGCCCCCAGTGCATTTACACTTTATCTTGAGGGGCAAGCGCCGCAGGAATTTACTTTTAATCTGCCAGGACATGGATTTTACCTGGAAATCATCGAAGCAACTGAATGTATCCGTCAGGAACGTATTGAAAATCCACTGCTGACGCACGGTTTTTCGCTGGATATTATGGAAACCATGGATCGCATACGGATGCAAACGGGACTGCGGTATCCGAAGGACGTGCTGCTGCAATAAAAAAGGTTACAAATTACCCTTACTAACAATGCAATTTTGGAGTTTGACGACAAATCCCCATTTTAATTGATCAGAAAAGGGTTAAAAAAATAGAAAATACGTATTTTGACCGCCCAACAGCGACAATTACATTGACTATCGATGATTGATTATTGATAAATGTTGTGCAGCATTTCAATATCAAATTCAAGTAATTGAGCATTTTAGTTATTCATTTGACGTTTTTAATGAGTGATGATCAGACTTTTTCTAGAATTGAAAATTATAATTAATGCTGCTCGACTACTTAGTCATCAATCGACAATTATTAATTATCAATAAATTGTGATCACTGACTTTCTTATATTTTGTTTACAACCAAAACATCTAAATGTATGATGAATTTTACTCAGACAAATCTTAAAAAATCAGTATTCCTGCTCGTAGCGCTTCTTTTGATGGCAGGTGGTACCTTGTTAAAGGCTCAGACACATACGCTGGTAGTAAATACGCCGGCTACGGTTGCTGGCAACTATGCTGCACAAATTGCTAGTTTTGGCCCTGGCTACTGCGAAGCAAGTGCCGATATTGCAGGAACCTTGCAAATCGTTTCCGACACTGCTATGTCTGCCAGAGGTTGCGGTAGTATTTCTACTGACCTGACCGGTAAAATTGCGGTGATTGATAGAGGGGTATGTGGTTTTAATGAAAAGGCTTACAATGCCCAACTAAAAGGCGCAATCGCTGTAATCATTGTGAATAACCAGGCAACGCCGATCTTCTCGATGGCAGCCGCTGCACCTTTCGCTGCACTTACTACCATTCCGAGCTTTATGATCTCGCAGGCAGATGGCAACAAAATCAAAGCGGCACTGGCAGCGGGCGTTACGGTTAATATCAGAAGAAACGATATTATTGATAGCGGTGATGTAGTGGTGTGGGGGAATCAACCAGGACAGGGTGATTTCAACAATGGGCTGAATGGCTGGACTTCGATCAACAACGATTGCTTTGGCACCAGCGGTCAGGATACCTTCAAAACCTGGAAATGGGTTGCCCGAGGCGCGGCTAGTCGGGGTGCTTTTGGTGGTACAACTATTACTTCACCTACTTTGTGCAATGGCGCGGCAGCATTTGAAAGTGATTTCTATGATAATGGTGGCAATACCGCGAATCAGGGTGGCGGGCCTTGCCCTCAACCACAATACGGTGAGTTACTGTCTCCGAACATTGACGTTAGCCAGTCCAATGCAGCCGGTTTCAGCTTGAAGTTCTATCAAACGACTCGCCAATTCCAGAGTGGCTATTATGTAAGCTGGTCGATTGACGGCGGTGCAACCTGGCTGGATACGACCGAAATCAACCAGGACCTGGTGGTAAACGCCAGCCCCTTCTCAGAGGTGATCCGTGTGCCTTTATTGGGTACGGCTGGTGCGGATAGTCTGCGCGTGAAGTTTATGTATGACGCAAATTACTACTATTGGATCATTGATGACGTCAAAATCATCGAGCAAGAAGGATTCAACCTGAGTGTGAACGATTTCTTTGCAGTAGCGCCGAATGCCGCTACGCCGCTGGCACACGTAGAACCGATCTACTTCCTGGCGGATGTGGGCAACCGGGGTGCTTCGGCTCAAAGCAACGTGAATCTGAATGTACGCGTTGATTATCGCGCATCGCAAAATCAACCGTTGACCCAAGTATTCACTGCTACCTTGCCTTATGGCACGATTCCTGCTAATTCAACGATTGAAAACCGGGTTTTCCCGCAAACCTTTACGCCAACGCAGGTTGGTACTTATTTTGTAACGTATAGTGTTACTTCTCCGAATGCCGATTTTGATACTACCAACAACGTGCAGCAATATGCTTTCCTGGTTACGCAGAATCTCTTCTCCAAAGATTACAACGGACCAGCTGGTGCTACCTTGCCTTCATCAGCTAGCTGGGAAGGCAACGAACCGCATGCCTGGGCCTGGGGCGTACACTATTATGTGCCAAATGCTGCGGGTAATTATATTCAGGAACTTAGCTTTGGGGTCGATCCACAGGATGATAGCGCAATTGGTCAGGATGTACTCTTGTCAGTGTATAAGTGGGTAGATGATAATGGCGATCAACTCGCTAGCCCGGATGAAAGAGAATTGTTGGGCATTACCAGCTATACTGTTACGGGTAACGAGGCAGCTGACCGCTTGATTACCGTACCTTTCCCATTCGAAGGCGATGAGCCGGTACAATTGGAAAACAACACCAACTACCTGGTAATGGTAGAATGGGTACCGACTGATCAAAGTGATCTGGCGATTGTTTACAGCGATGACCTGGATTATGCAGCTACAGCAGCAGTACTAGGCGACTCTACCGGCAGATACCGTTATGCAGGTATTATTGCCGTAGGTGGTAACCTGGCAGAGGAAGATTATGCACCAAGTGGATTTACCGGTAGCGTTTATGTCAATATCCCAATCGTGCGGATGCGCGTAGGTGCAACGCCGAGCAGCGCGAAAGACCTGAACAAGCTGGAAAAAGAATTCCTGGTATTCCCGAACCCAACTGCTGATGCACTTAATCTGCAACTGAATCTGAAGAATCAGACGCAAACGGCAACGGTACGTATGTTTGATATCTCAGGAAGATTGCTGAACCAGTGGCGCTATGATAATGTACAAAAAGAGCGTTATCAGTACAATGTAAGCAATCTGAGCAGTGGTACTTACTTCCTCCAGGTAGTGACCGAGGAAGGCGCTGGTACAAAGAAGTTTAGTGTAAATAAATAATTAGGATAGGGGGGCGTAGATTTTATACATACCCTCACCTTTATAACAAAAATGCTGGCAGTATTTAATATTGCCAGCATTTTTTTTATTTTATTATTATGCTTTTTAAATAAAATGAATCATTAAGGCTTTACATTATTATACAATTCTTTACCGGCTTTTTCGTATTTATCCCCTTCTTTCCAGGTAGGACGCTGCGCACGGTCACCGATTAAACGGGCAGTATGAATGTAAGCCTGGCTGTACTTATGCAAATAATTAAAATCAATGGTTTCGGGATTATCCGTAGCCTGATGATAATATTGCAGAATTGCCTGGTCAAACGCAGTAAAACCTGGGCTAAACGTCAATGCCGGTATGCCTTTGGCGGCAAAAGAAACATTATCTGAACGATCAAACAGGTTTTGTTCCGGTGCCGGGTCGGCATTTACATTTAAGCCAAACTGTTTCGCGCCGGTGCGAATTTGCTCATCAGTACCGGTACGTCCCAGACCAAAAATGGTAACCAGTCCGGTATCGTTATAGCCGGCAGCATCACAATTCAGATTGAAAACGACTTTGTTTAATGGAATCAACGGATGGTTGGCGTAATATTGACTGCCCAGCAGACCAATTTCTTCTCCCGTTACCAATAAAATAATCACCGATCTTTTAGGCGGTTTTTGCGCAAAGGCTTTCGCGGCAGCCAGTACGGCAGTCGTGCCAAATGCATTGTCACGCGCACCATTGAAAATACTGTCTTGTGGTGTGTACGCGCCACCGCCTTGTTTGCCCACACCCACATGGTCGTAATGTGCACTCAGCAAAATATACTCGTTTTTCAACTTTGGATCGGAGCCTTCGATCACACCAATCACATTTTGTGACATCACTTTGTCGCGCTTGCCACCGGTAGCCGAAAAAGTAATTGGAATAGTACTCGTTTTACCGCTAATCAGGTCAGCCAAAGGATTGGTCGAGGGTTCTTTAAACCAGCCATAAGCCAGGGATGTATTTTGATCATTTTCTTGATCTTCAGCCAGTTGCAAACTTTCTTTGCCAAAATAATTCGTGAAGAAATTCCAAGGAAAAGAAATGCGGTACAATTCCACCAAAGCTACCGCTCCTTTTTCTGCTGCCCACTGCCGTTTTTTGGCAGAAGCCTCGAAAATTGCCTGTGGATTAGCGGCGTCCGCTTCGCTGGTGCCCGGCAATACAAATACGACTTTACCTTTGACATCGACATTTTTAAAATCGTCTCGTCCGTTTGCAGCATCTACCCAACCATAGTTGGCAAATACAGCGGTGGTTTTCACCTCTTTGGCATCGCCGCTGAGCCACAGAAAGTCTTTTTTGCTTTCATAGCTGTTTTGATCCAGTTGGAGCGTATTCACCTGTGGTGGCGCTACCGATTCAAAAGGTACTGGCTGATAATAACCTTGTGCACCCGGTACTGGCTTCACGCCGTACAATTCGAGTTGGGTAGCGATGTAACGAGCCGCCACGTTGTTGCCGCGTGAGCCGGTGCGGCGCCCCTCCAGTTCGTCCGAAGCCAGAAACCGCATATGTGCTTCCACTTCGGCTTTGGCTAAATTCAGTTCAGGCAACTGCTTCTGAGCAGATTGGGCATTTGCATTCCAAGCCAATCCTAACAGTAATAAAAAAAACAGTTTTTTCATCATCTTAGAAAATTTGATTAGTTGAAATTGAAGGAATGTTTATAATTAAAAAATAAAATGCGTGTTTTTTATGGTAAAAATTGATTTTGAAAAGTCCTAAATATAGGAACTTTATAGATTTTCAGGCGTTTGTGTTAGGGTAATTAGACGAAAGTTGTCGTTAGTTCTACTAAATTATCGTATTTTTGCACCTTCTTTTAAAAATCAATGTTATTGGTTATTTGTTGACAGGTTATGGTATTACAACTCCGCTACATGTTGACGGCTAAGCAATAGCATATAACAGATAACAAAAACTTAGAATGCTGAACGTTAATGATCTCGCTTTTCAATACGGCAAACGTACGCTTTTTGATGAAGTAAATCTGGTGTTCTCGCCAGGCAACTGCTATGGAGTCATCGGCGCAAACGGTGCCGGTAAATCTACTTTTTTAAAGATTTTATCCGGAAAATTAGACCCGACTCGTGGCAATGTTTCGATTGAACCGGGCAATCGTATGGCAGTGCTGAAACAAAACCACTTTGAATTTGATGAAGAAACGGTACTGGATACGGTGATGATGGGTTATCGGGAATTGTACGATATCATGTTAGAGAAAAATGCCATTTATATGAATCCCGATGCAACGGAGGAAGAGGGCTTGCGTGCAGCGGATTTGGAAAATAAATATGGCGAAATGGGTGGCTGGACAGCGGAAAGTGACGCCGCAGAATTGTTGAGCAATCTGGGGATTAAAGAAGATTTGCACTATCGCCAGATGAAGGAACTCAATAGTCCCGAGAAAGTGAAGGTATTGTTGGCGCAGGCGCTCTTCGGCAACCCCGATATCTTGTTGCTGGACGAACCTACGAACGACCTGGATGTCAATACCATGCGCGCTTTGGAAGAGGCGCTTGAAAACTTTGCAGGCTGTGCCGTTGTAATCAGCCACGACCCTTGGTTTATGGATCGTATAGCAACACATATCCTTGCATTCGAGGGCGATTCACAGGTCGTTTATTTCGACGGCAATTACAGCGAATATGAAGCTGACCGTCGCCGCCGTCTTGGTAACGATGCCGATCAGCCGCACCGAATCAAATACCGCAGCCTGACGCGGGCATAGTTAATTTACTTGATAAAGTCATTAATTTGTATGAATTAGGGGCAGA
>JBKBWT010000049.1:12593-21860 GCA_046314415.1 Saprospiraceae bacterium | reverse complement strand
CCAATATGCAAATAGTACATTGATATGTATGATGTCTTTATAATTTAAATCATAACTAATCTTAAATAATCATAAAAATCAGCGTACCATCAATAATTTTCGATTTTTAGTAAATGAAAAAACAATTGCTCTTCGATTTCGCGCACGCCGCCGGGCGGTAAGTCTCCCAATGTTAAGTCTTCAATCGCTACACGAATTAAACGCCGACACGGATGCCCCACGGCTGCCACCATTTTGCGCACCTGATGAAACTTTCCTTCTACTAAATTGATTTCCAGCCAGGTATGAGGGTATTCTCTTGGGATTTCGGTGACGCCGGGTGCCCACTCTTTGGGACTTGCTACCACCCGAACATCGCAAGGTTTTGTAATGTATGTTTCTTTATTTTCCACAATAATCGGTACGCCGGTTCTCAATTGCTGTACTTTTTCCTCGCTTATTACATTTTTTACCTGCACTAAATAAGTTCTTTGATGCGGTATATCACTTTCAAATAATAAGCGCGTCACTTTTTTATTCGTCGTTAAAATTAATAACCCTTCCGAATGGCTGTCCAATCTGCCGATGGCGTGCGTGCCTTCCGGAAAGTCAAAATCCAGTTCGCCCAACAGCCTTACCTTATCGGAACTGACGAATTGGGACACCATATTATATGGCTTGTGAATGATGAAATAGCGATGTGACGTTAATTGCACGGGTATTTTTGTTGTTGACAAAGCATGCAAAAGAAGTAAAAAAGCTATATTAACCCCAAAATTTTTGTAAAAATCACCTGTCAGATTATGAAAAAAACAATCCTAATCACCGGCGGAAGTCGCGGTATTGGCGCAGCAACGGCGCTTTTGGCAGCTCAGAAAGGCTATCAGGTTTGCATCAATTATTTAAAAAATCAGGAAGCAGCGGCACAATTGGTTCATAAAATACAAGAACAAGGCGGCAAGGCGATGGCATTTGCGGCGGACGTCTCCATTGAATCGGATGTAATTAAATTATTTCAATTTGTAGATCAGCATTTTGGAATATTACATGCTTTAGTAAATAACGCCGGTATTCTGGAAACGCAAATGCGCGTAGAACATATGTCGGTAGATCGGTTGTATCGTGTTTTTAATAATAATATCATAAGCCCTTTTTTATGCGCTAAAGAAGCGGTCAAACGCATGTCCACCAAGCATGGCGGCATCGGCGGCGCTATTGTCAATGTATCTTCCATTGCCGCCCGCACCGGTGCGCCTGGCGAATATGTGGATTATGCTGCCTCTAAAGGTGCGCTGGACGCCTTTACCCTCGGGCTTTCTAAAGAAGTGGCGGACGAAGGCATTCGCGTCAATTCGGTGCGTCCGGCATTTATTTATACCGACATTCACGCCAGCGGCGACGAACCCAATCGCGTAGATCGCATCAAAGACAGCGTGCCCATGAAGCGCGGCGGCTACCCGGAGGAAGTGGCGCATGCCATTCTTTGGCTGCTTTCGGAAGAGGCATCGTATTCGACGGGCGCGTTTATTGATGTGACGGGGGGGAGGTAAATACATTATATTATGTAATGATTATAGTAATAAAGATTAAAACCATTGTATAAAGTATAAACAATGTCGAAAATAGCTGACCCCATCATCGTCGTACCTTATGATCCTCATTGGAAGGAAGAATTTCAATTGATTGCCAGGCAAATACGCGTGGCGCTTGGCTCGCTGGCTTTGCGGATTGACCATGTAGGTTCTACTTCGGTGGAAGGTTTGGCGGCAAAGCCGGTCATTGATATTCAGATTTCGGTAGCTGATTTAAAATCGTTGGAGCCGATTCAAAGTGCATTGGAAAGTATTGGATTGAAATATCGTGCAGAAAATCCAGACCAAACCAAACATTATTTTCGGGAAGGTGCCGGCATGCGGCGCACGCACCTGCATGTGCGCGAGGCGGGCAGCTATTCCGAACAATTGGCGTTGCTTTTCAGGGATTACCTGAGGGCACATCCGGCAGCATGCGCGGAATATGCCGCGCTCAAATATGATCTGATGCAACGCTTTGGCGATGATCGGGACGGTATTTGGAGGAAAAAACGCCTTTTATCTGGCAAACCCTGCAACAGGCTCATTTTTGGACGCAGGCAACCGGTTGGAAACCAGGGCAATCGGATTGTTGATTTTCTAAATGTGTTTTTCATAGCGATTGTTACAACTTTTTACCTTCGCACATGTCTTTTTTCCTGCCTTTCTACAATTAAATGCGCAGCAAAATCATGCAAAAAATCGCAATCATCGGCTCCGGCGGCACCGGAAAGTCAACATTGGCGCGGCACTTGGGGGATATATTAAAAATTCCAGTGTATCATTTGGACGCTTTGTATTGGAAACCCAATTGGACGCCTACGCCATTGAAAGAATGGGAAACTATTCAGGAAAAACTGGTACAAGCAGAATCTTGGATCATGGATGGAAATTATAGTAACACCATGCGCATTCGATTGCAAGCAGCCGATACGGTTATTTTTTTGGATTATCCGACGTGGTTGTGCTTCTGGCGGGTACTTAAAAGACGCTGGAAATACCGAGGAAAAACCCGACCGGATATGGGCGAGGGCTGCCAGGAAAAAATTGACCTGCAATTTCTGAGTTGGATTTGGACTTATCGGAAGACGCGCCGTCCGGGCATTTTGGAAAAATTGGAAGGTTTAAAAAATCGAAAGAATATTCTCGTCTTCAATTCACCGAAGCAAACGCGGCAGTTTTTACAACAACTGAAATTAAAAACTGCCTGAATCGTACCTCTACCTTCGTACTTCCAACTTCGTACTTCGCTTACACCGCCATTTCCCGCGCCACTTTCATCGGCACGGCGATGCATTTTTGCTCCATGTAAGTGAGCATTTTTTCGAGCAATTCGCGGGTCGGGGCGTCGAGATTTTCAACGTCCTTGCGGAAAACTTCATTCAACGCCTTGTTTTTCACGGCTTTAATCTCATCCGGTACGCGGCTCATCGCGCGGGTGAGTTGACGTTGTTTGAAAATAGCAGGGAAATCTTCAATGTGTTTACCCAATAAAATTTTAGCTTTTTCGACTTCATCTTCGCGGAACGCCATATTTTCCTGGGCAAGCGCGCGCAAGCCTTCAATTTCAATGTAACGAATCGGGAAATTTTGCACAACGGCTTCTTCCACATTATGCGGAATGGCAAGATCAATAATCATTTTTTCACCAGCTTCGCCATTGAGTAATTGCTGGTAAACTTCAGTGGTAATAATAGGATCAATGGCACCCGTGCAAACGATGAGGCAATCGAAGCCCTCTTTGTATTGGTCGATATCCGTAAGCAAACGAGCGGTGCCGCCGACCAAGGTGGCGAGTTCTTCTGCTTTTTGGGCGCTGCGGTTGAAAACAGTTACATTAGTAAAAGTATGCTTATTTAAAAATTTGGCAACCAAAGCATTTGTTTGTCCGGCACCAATCAATAAAATACGGGCGTCTTTTGGCAAATGAGCGGACATCATCTTACGCACTGCCAGAGAAGCGACCGACACCGGTTTATCGCCAATGCGGGTTTGCGCGTAAATTTCTTTTGCAGCAACGACCGCTTGTTGGAATGCCAGGCGAATCGAATCACCCGTCAAACCCCAGGCGTGGCACTGATCATACGCTTCACGAAGCTGACCCAAAATCTGGCGCTCACCGACTACCAGAGAATCGATAGAGGCAGCCACTTCAAACAAGTGCGCAATGGCGGCTTCGCCTTCGAGTTGTAAAACGGATTGTAAAGTTTCTTCGGAAAGATTAGGATTGATATAATGAAAAAAGCGGCTTGTAAAATTGCTATCCAAAGCTTCATCGCTTACAAAGAAGTAAAGCACCCGATTGCAGGTAGCGACATAGAATAATTCTTCGAGTGCAAACGTCGTTTGGAGTGTTTGCAATTCAGTTTTGAGGGTGGTGCTGTCAGAAGGTCTTACTACAAACTCCCCGATTTCCTTCAACTTAGCTGACTTATGAGTGACCGTAAGTATTTTCAAATTCCGCATTGTCATGGCACTAGATCGAATGCTTTAATATTGTTTGTTCGTTTGTTTATGTTTATACCTGCAAAATTAACGAATGGTTGTTGGGCGTGTGTCACCGTTCTGTCAATCGAAAATTTGGCTGTTTATTTGGAAATTGTCTAAAGAAGGTTGTTGGTTGTTTGGTATTCAGTATTTAGTACTTGGTTAATGGTATTTAGTACTTGGTGCTTGGTAATGGGGTATTTTGGTCTATTTTTATTACATAACAAAACTGGCATGGTACAAAGATTGGGTGAAAAAAGGTGGGTTTTGATGATAAAAATCATGGGAGGGGATGGATTTCGGCAGTTGTTTTTTTGATTTTGAATAAGAGGAAAATGATTTCCCAATTTGAAAACGTGGACTTGCGCGAGGGATAGGAGCGGGTAGCGACAGCCCCCGACCCCCAAGGGGAGGAAGGGATGGCGGTAATAGCGGATAGCCCGGTGGCGCCAGCCCCCTAACCCCCCACCCCCCAAGGGGGAACCCCATCCACTCTGCTAATGGCTGGCGGCACGCGCCCAGAAAAAATAGGAAATGTGAAATATGAAATGTGAAAGTTATTTGCGACTATCGCGCTTTGGGTTATTTTTGTGCGGTTTTTGAAAAACTTCCAAATACCAAACTTTCAAACTTTTAAACTTTACAAAAATGTATCGTACGCACACCTGCGGGGAACTCCGCATGAGCCATGTTGGGCAAGAAGTGACTTTGAGTGGTTGGGTGCAAGCCAGCCGGGATTTTGGCGCGCTTACGTTTGTGGATTTGCGCGACCGTTACGGCATTACGCAGCTGGTATTTGACGTGGAGGATGATGCGGGGCTGAGTGCGCAGGCGCGGGAATTGGGGCGCGAGTTTGTGGTAACGGCGACGGGCGTGGTGCGTGAGCGGACGAATAAAAATCCGAACCGGGCGACGGGCGATATTGAAATTGAGGTGAAAAGCATGCGGGTGCTGAATGCGTCGAAGGTGCCGCCGTTTACGATTGAAGATGATACGGATGGCGGCGATGACCTGCGCATGAAATATCGGTACCTGGATTTGCGTCGGACGCCGGTGCAGCAGAATATTCTGTTTAGAAGCCGCATGGGCATTGAAGTGCGCAAATATTTGGCGGGCGAGGGTTTTGCCGAGATTGAAACGCCGTTTTTGATCAAAAGCACGCCGGAAGGTGCGCGGGATTTTGTGGTGCCGAGTCGAATGAATCCGGGGCAGTTTTATGCCTTACCGCAGTCTCCACAGACGTTCAAGCAGATTTTGATGGTGGCGGGTTTGGACAAGTATTTTCAAATTGTAAAATGCTTCCGCGACGAGGATTTGCGGGCAGACCGGCAGCCGGAATTTACGCAGATCGACTGTGAAATGGCGTTTGTAACGCGGGAAAATGTGCTGAATACTTTTGAAGGATTGACGAAGCATTTATTTAAAGCAATTTTGAATATTGAACTCGCTGATTTTCCGCGCATGAGCTATGATGAGGCGATGCAGCGCTATGGTTCAGATAAGCCGGATTTGCGGTTTGGGATGGAGTTTGTGTATTTGAAAGCCTCCCCCAGCCCCTCCCAAGGAGGGGAGTCCGTGGACTTGACAAGCGGCAAGAATTTTGGCGTGTTTGATAGTGCGGAAATCGTGGTGGGCGTGGTAGCGGAAGGTGCGGCGGGTTATTCGCGGAAGCAGATCGATGAGTTGACAGATTTTGTGAAGCGTCCGCAGATTGGGGCGAAGGGCTTGGTGTATGTGCGTTGGGATGCGGAAGGCGTGAAGTCTTCGGTGGACAAATTTTACGCGCAAGAGGATTTGAAAGTCTGGCTGGAACGCGCCGGTGCGAAGCAGGGCGACTTACTCTTGATCTTGGCGGGTGAAGAAGAAAAAACGCGGAAGCAACTCAATGAACTGCGACTGGAAATGGGCACACGGCTCGGCTTGCGTGATCCGAAAAATTTCAAACCCTTGTGGGTAGTGGATTTCCCGCTGTTGGAATGGGATGAGGATACACAGCGTTTCTACGCGATGCACCATCCTTTTACTTCGCCAAAGCCCGAAGATATTGCAAAAATGCAGTCGGATGACCACGAAACCCTCAAAGGCTTGCGCGCGGATGCATACGACTTAGTGTTGAACGGTGTGGAAATCGGGGGTGGCTCGATTCGTATCCACGATCGGGATTTGCAAATGAAGAATTTCCGTTTGTTAGGATTTACACCACAACAGGCTGAAAATCAGTTTGGTTTCTTGCTTGGTGCGTTTGAATATGGCGCGCCGCCGCACGGGGGGATTGCGTTTGGTTTTGACCGTTTATGCGCGGTGATGTCAGGGCAGACTTCGATTCGTGATTTTATTGCCTTCCCGAAAAATAACCAGGGACGCGATATGATGATTGATGCGCCGTCGGAGATTGCCGACGAGCAGTTGAAGGAATTGAATCTGGAGGTGAATATTGTAGTAAAGAAATGAAATAAATGAATAATGAAAGAATGAAATGCACGTAATATTCATTCTTTCATTATTCATTCTTTAATTTTCTGGTTTATCTGGTTGAGGTTCAACAATTTCCGAAGGGAACTCGGAGCCACTGGATGGATTGGTTGTTTCCAAAGCCGGTTGCAAATGCGCTTCGTCTTCTTTCTTAACGCTGAAGAAGCTACGTTGAAATAACAAAATGCTCAGTACACCGCAGGTAATAGCTGAATCAGCTATGTTAAAAACGGGTCGGAAAAACAGTACATCCTGACCAGCCCAGAGTGGAAACCAATTAGGCAATGTACCTTCATAAATTGGGAAGTAAAACATATCTACCACTCGCCCATGCAGAAAACCAGCGTATCCGCCTTCTGGCGGGAATAGTGTAGCCGGAGCGCCATGATACGTCGATTCGGAGAAAATCAAACCGTAGAAAGCACTGTCAATAATGTTACCAAAGGCACCTGCCAGGATCAATGCAAAACTGACCAGCAAACCACTGGGAGCTTCGGCTTTGATTAATTGACGAATATAATAAATGAGAAATACTACCGCTATAATGCGAAAAAGGCTGAGCGCAAGTTTTCCATAACCCCCTCCAAACTCAATGCCGAATGCCATACCTGGATTTTCAACAAAGTGAATACGTGCCCAGTCCAGTCCTAGAATTTGAAATTCTTCACCATAGGTCATACTGGTTTTTATCCATATTTTTACTACCTGGTCGATTAGTAATACCAGGAAAATAATCAGCGTCACTTTTATTGACTTGCTCAAAATATTGTAAATTTTGTGATTTGTTAATTGTCATCTGGAAAATTCTGGAAAAGAATGCCAAACAACGAATAACCAATAACGAATACCAATTTACCAATAACGTAAAATTGTTAGACAAGGTTTGCACTATAATTCTTCCCCTTGCTCTTCAATGACGGCTTCGTCGCCTTCTTCTTCGCGGAGTTTTTCTTTACGCACCAATGGATTGGCATGGTTTTGTGCATATTCAGCACGATTCTTGGCAATTTCAACAGCTAAGAACAAAGCTTGTTGGAAGGACGCCGGATCTGCTTCATTTTTACCGGCAATATCATAAGCCGTCCCGTGGTCGGGTGAAGTCCGTACATAGTCCAAGCCAGCTGTAAAGTTGACGCCACTACCAAAAGATAAAGCTTTGAAAGGAATCAACCCTTGGTCGTGGTACATTGCCAGAATAGCGTCAAATTTTTTGTATTGGCGCGCACCAAAAAAACCATCTGCCGGGAAAGGTCCCATCACCAACATACCTTTTTCCTTTGCATTCTCAATTACCGGGCGAATCATAGTCTCCTCTTCATCACCGAGGACGCCTTCATCGCCGGCATGAGGATTCAAACCAAGCACCGCAATTACCGGGCGTTCAATATCGAAATCTACCCGTAAGCTATCATGCAGCAATTGCAATTTTTTGGCAATTAGCGCTTTTGACATTACTTCTGTAACATTGCGCAGTGGTAAGTGGTTCGTAACCAGCCCAATGCGCAAGTCGTCGCTTACCATCATCATGAGACTTTCTCCGCCCCTGCCTAGCTCCTGCGTGAGATATTCGGTGTGTCCTGGAAACGGAAAATTTGCCAACTGCATGGCGTGTTTGTTGATCGGAGCTGTTACCAATGCATCAATGAAACCTTGCTTCAATTCTTTCACTGCCATTTGAAGCGCGGTGTAAGCGTATCTGCCGCCTGTTTCCGAAGGTTTGCCCAAGGTAATATTCACATTATCTTGCCAACAGTTCACAATATTGATTTTATCGGGGATCAACTGCTGCGCACTGCGTGTGCCTTGGAATTGAAAATCAACCCCTACAATATTTTTATGGTAGGAAACAACTTTTGACGAACCGTAAATAATGGGCGTACAAAAATTCAGAATTCGGGGATTCGAGAGGGTTTTCAGAATGACTTCCAGACCGATGCCGTTTATATCGCCGATACTGATCCCTATTTTCAGTTTCTCCATCTTTGCTGCATCTATAATTTCAGTGTTGCAAAACGCAAATTTAACCAACTTTCGCACAAAACTGCTTCCTTTTTAGACAAGTAGCGGTACGAAATGGTTGAAAGCGGGAAATTGGGTATGGCGTTGTAAGGGGCTGGCGGTTTGTGATGCTGGTAATTTTGGCATATCACCACCATTTGTTCCGATAAGATCAGAATTGCAAATCAGCATATCATCACATCAAACTTTCATCGGCAAAACTAAAATAACCCGAATCGGTGATAATTAAATGATCAAAAACCGTGATATCCAATGTTTCACCGGCTTTTTTTAATTTTTTGGTTAAATCAATATCCTGTTGGCTAGGCTGTAAATTGCCCGAAGGATGATTATGTACCAAAATGATGCTTGACGCCATGCCTTCAATCGCTTTGCGAAACACAACTTTGGCGTCCACCACCGTTCCGGCTACACCGCCAAGGCTGATTTGCTCACGCCCCATGATTTTATTGGCTCGATTCAAGAGCAATATCCAGAATTCTTCATGTGGCAGATCCATCAGCTGAGCAGCAATTGCCTGATACGCATCGCGGCTGCTGCGAATTTGTGGGCGCTCGCGAATGTCGGTCAGTTGACGCCGCCGCCCCAATTCCATGGCTGCCACAATCGTAATAGACTTGGCTTCGCCCATGCCTTTAAATTTCATCAGCTCACCGATGGAACGCTTACCTAAATCATTCAAATCATTGTCCACCGATTTCAAAATGCGCTGTGCCAAGCCCACCGCTGTTTCATCGCG
>JBKBWT010000049.1:0-12583 GCA_046314415.1 Saprospiraceae bacterium | reverse complement strand
ACCAAGCAGAATGGCTAACAATTCCGCATCGGAGAGACTTTGTTTGCCTTTGGTCAATAATTTTTCACGAGGGCGATCTTCTTCCGCCCAGGCTTTAATGGTTAAATTTTGCTGGGAATAATTTTCCATACGACGGAACTCGCTTTTCTTTTTTGACGCAGGATTTTATAAAAAGACACTTTTTTAGAGCAAAATATAATTTGGTTGAATATAGCTATTTACCAAGCACTTCCTGCACTCTTCTTTTCCACAAGCTGCCAAAAGGTTGACGCGGTTGCTGGCACAAATAAACCGTTGTACCCCTTTCCCGGGCATATGCGTTTTCAATTTTTCCAATCATTTGAATATCTGCAAAAAGCGCTTGCACATCTTCCCCCAATTCATCATTCACATAAATCAAAACATCTGCATTTGTATCTTCTTGTATCCAAAGGCGATAGCTATCATTGAAACTATTGACTGGCGGCAGGTTTTTAGCAAATAATTCAACGGCTCCGGCTTGTCCATAATTTTCGCAATAAATCAGGCAGCGACTTTTATCCGGTACTCGAGCATAAGCGTTTGTAACATGCTGCGCCAATTCTTCCCAGCCCAACATATCGGCATAATCTTGCGGCAAGGGGTGGATCTCGCCATCTTCCCAGCGGGTAGCGCCATCAATACCCCAGTTTTCGCGCAGATTGTTACAATATGCTACCATTTTCGGAATGGACAGGTAAGGAACACCTAGCGGCAACAAGGGAAAAAACAACGCGGCAATCAGGATTGGTAAGGCTACTTTTAACCAAATGGGTTGTAATATTTTTTCAAAATAAACGCCTCCTGCTCCAATCATTACCGGATAAATGCCTAAGGTGTAATAGCTTTTGCCTTTTAATAATAAAAATAGCACAATGGTTGTAATAAAAATGTAAGCCAGCAGCCGATACGGTTTACTTTTTTTATACAAGAGTAAATAAATCAAGCCGCCGACCCAAATGATTGCAATCGGTAGATTCGCCAGCACTTGATCGAGTAAAAAATCGGCATATTGAACGTTCGCCAATTGAGTTTCCGACAATTCGCGCATATGCGTGACCACCGGAAAACCGTATTGGTATTGCCAAATAAAATTCGGTAAAATGATGATAGCCGCTATCAGTACAGCGCCAAGGGTATATTTCGACCACAACACCCGCCGATGCGGCGTGAGTAATAACCCAATGAGCAGCGCCAGCAGGAAAAACAATACCAGGTATTTATTCAAAAATCCAAACCCAAAAGCAACACCAAAGCCGAGCAAATAACGAGGGTTTTCGGTATTCAAATAACGCAATACCAAATAACAAAACAAGGTCCAGAAAAACATATCCACCCCAACGGGTTGAAACAACCAGCCGCTCCGGGTAAAACTGATGGTAAGTAAAATGCTGAGTCCTGCCAGCAACTGTGCATATCTGCCGCCGCCCATTTCTCGTGCCATCAGGCAAGTGAGGATCAAAATGCCGGTGCTAAATAAAGATGGAATCAGCCTGACGGCAAACATGGAATCGCCGAGTACTGCTTGAATAAATGCTGCAATCCAGCCGACTAGCGGCGGGTTAGACCAATAACCAAAGTCCAGATGTCGCCCTAAAGCCAGGTACAACATTTCGTCGCGGTGAAAGCCATAATTGACATTGGTAAAAAGATGAAACAGGAGTTTGGCGGCAGCTAGCAGTAAAATGATGCGCCAGGCAATGAGTTTGAGCGGCATGATTGCTATTTTTACGGAAGATGCAAATTTTTGTAGCATTCCCTCTCGATTTTAAATAAATCGTCACTGCATACGCTTACTTTTGATGGATAAAATATTCTTTCTTAGCAGTCTAATACCAAAGTTGAAATATGAAATTAGAAATGTGAAATATGTAATTATACATTCATCTAAACCTTTATTCAAACAAAACGATTTTTCTGACCATGAAAAAATATTACTTTCTTGGGCTTGTCCTGTTGTGGGCGACGCTCTTTGCCTCCGCGCAAAACACCTATTATTTTCCAAAATATACGGGTACGTTCGATCCAAGTATTCCTACGCCAGAGCAATTTTTGGGCTATCCCATCGGTTCGCATTTTACCAGACAAGACCAGTTGGTCGCCTATTTCCGCGAACTCGACCGGCTTTCGGATAAGGTCAGCTTTCAAGTGATCGGAAAAACGTATGAAGAACGATTGCAGGTCATTTTGACGATTACTTCGCCACAGAATCATGCTCGCCTGGAGCAAATCCGTCAGGAACATATGAAATTGGTGGATCCTACTCTGCCAGAGCCGGATTATAAAAACATGCCGGTGATTGTGCATTTGGGCTACGGGGTACACGGTAACGAGACCTCCAGCAGCGAAGCGGCTATGATGACAGCATATTATCTCACTGCTTCTCAAAATGAGGAAACCAGGCGCTGGCTGAGTGAATCAGTCGTTACCATTGATCCTTGCTTCAATCCGGACGGACGCGACCGCGCTGCTAATTTTCATAATCAATACAAATCCTTTCCGCCGGTAGCGGATCCAACTGATCGCGAGCACAACGAGGTATGGCCCAATGGGCGCACGAATCACTACTGGTTTGACCTCAACCGTGACTGGCTGGCAGTGGTGCACCCCGAAAGCAAAGCCCGTGTGGATTTTTTCCACCAGTGGTATCCCAACATCATGACCGATTTTCATGAAATGGGCACGAATGGCACTTATTATTTTGAACCAACGCCGCCGCTAGGCTCCGAAAGTCCGGTTTTGCCGCGCTGGGTGTATGAGGTTTGGAATGTGAAACTTGCTCAATTCCACGCAAAAGCCCTGGATGAGCTGGGGGTTTTATATTTCACAAAAGAGCAATATGATAATTTTTCGCCGATTTACGGCGCCACTTATCCTGATTTTCATGGGGCGGTGGGCGTCACTTTTGAAATTGGCAGTTCGCGTGGGCTGGTGCAGGAAAGTGGAGATGGTTTGAAAACATTTGCTGTTACAGTTCGCAATCACACGGCAACTGGACTCGCTACGGTGCGCGGCGCGGTGGAAGAGCGTGAATTCTGGTTGAAGGGGCAGCGTGAATTTTTCAAAACGGCAATGAACGACGCAGCAAAAAATCCGAACAAAGCCTTTGTTTTTGGCAATTCCAAGGATAAAAATCTTACCAATAAATTTTTAGAACTTGCCCTGCGGCACAAAGTGGAAGTGTATGAATTGTCGCAAAATCTGACGCTCGAAGGCAAAAATTTTGAAAAAGGCAGCGCTTATGTCATTCCTTCCGGGCAAAAGCAATATTACATCGTTCACTCCCTGTTTGAACCTTTGACTTCCTTTGTGGACAGTGTTTTTTATGACATTACCGGCTACTCGATGGCGCAAGGTTACGGCATTCCGTTTGCAGCGATCAAAGATGCGAAATTCAGCAAAGGCAATCGTGTCACGCAGGTGCCTGCACTCAAAGGCGGCGTGGACAATGGCAAAGCAGACTATGCGTACATTTTTAGCTGGAACGATTACAATGCTTCCAAAGCGTTGTACGACCTGCAATCGGCGGGCGTGCTCACACGTGCAGCGTTCAAGCCTTTCAGTGTAAAATTGGGTAACAGCAAGCAAGATTTCAGTTACGGCAGCATCGTGATTCCGGTTGGTTTGCAGGCCATTTCGGCGGATTCATTATATCGTTTAGTAAATGAAATTGGTAAAAAGGTAAATATTACAATAACAGGAGTTTCTACAGGTTTCAGTGTAGCGGGCATTGATTTGGGCAGTGCCAACATTCGCACCGTCAAGAAACCGGAAGTTGCCCTTATCATCGGCGAAGGCGTACAGGCGAACGAAGCCGGCGAAACCTGGTTTGTTCTAAATAATCACCTGCAAATGCCGGTCACCAAAATTGATGTCAGTTCCCTGCGCCGCGCTGATTTCAATCGCTACAGCACGGTTATCATGGTCAGCGGCAACTATGATTTTGATAAAAATGTAATGGATCGGCTGAAAAGCTGGGTCAGTGCAGGCGGCACACTCATTACGTATAAAACTGCTGCGCAATGGGCTATCAATCAAGGACTTGTGAGTGAAAAACTCATTATGCAACCCAAAATTGATTCTACCAGCACCAAGCGTTTTGATTTTGTGAATGCTGCTGAAATTGAGGGAACGACTAATATTGGCGGCGCTATTCTGAAGGCAGATTTGGATATTACCAATCCCATTGGTTTTGGCGTAGAAGATCGGAATTTATATACTTTTAGAAATAGCCGACTGGTTTTCAAGCCCAGCATAAATCCGTATGCGACGGTGGCGAAATACCCGGCAAATCCCGTGGTAAGTGGCTTTGTATCAAAGGATAATGCGCAAAAACTCGCCAATTCGGCAGCCGTTTTGGTAAGCAATTCCGGTGGCGGTCGAGTCATTATGTTCGCCGATAATCCCAATTTCCGGGGCTACTGGCACGGCACGTCTCGGCTGTTTTTGAATGCGGTTTTCTTTGGCAATGTGCTGAGTGTGCCGAATGTCGTGGCAGAAGAATGATAAATGGGAAATATGAAATATGAAATGAGAAATTTGAAAGAAGGAAGTTTCTCATTTCATATTTCTCATTTGGTTGGTTGCGAAAGCAAACAAAGAGCGGTACTTTTGTAAAAAACCATTGATTATGTTAAAGTTATTGTTGTTAGGGCTGATCATTTATGGGGTTTACCGATATTTTGCAATGGCCAATAAACAATTAGCAGCGGGTTCGGAACACAAGCAAGTGCGGGAAAAGAAAGGCCCAATCAATATTCAAATCAATATCAATCGGGAAAAGAAAAAAGAAGATGATTATATTGATTATGAGGATATAAAGTAAGATTTAAATTGTGTTTATGTGTTTATGTACGCATGTATTCAGTTGTGCATATGTGGCGTGTACCTGAGCACACGAACACCTGAACACCTGAACACATGAGTGAAAATTTAGCATTTAAAATCGGCGATCTGGTCTTGTATAAAAACAACCAACTCATCGCTTTCAACAAACCGGCGAATGTGCCCGTGCAGGAAGATAAAACCGGCGACAAATCCTTGTTGAATCTCGCGGAAATTTATGCAAAAGCAAAATTAGACGTGATCCACCGCCTCGACCGACCGGCTACGGGCGTAGTGCTGTTTGCTAAAACGCACGGCGCGCTGGTTGCACTCAATGAGCAATTCAAAAACCGGCAGGTGCAAAAAACGTATCTCGCCGTTGTCAAAGATGCGCCGCCAAATACGGAAGGCACGTTGGTGCATTACCTGCGTAAAAATGCCAAGGATAATCGCTCCATTGCAAGCACCGAAGAAGTGCCCCATTCAAAACGTGCCGAACTGCATTATAAACTGCTTGGCAGCAGCGATAATTATCATTTACTTGAAATTCAACTTATTACGGGGCGTCATCATCAGATTCGGGCGCAGCTCAGCGCTATCGGTTGTCCGGTGAAAGGCGATACCAAATACGGTTTTAAACGCAGCAATCCTGATCATTCCATTCACCTGCATGCCTGGAAATTGCGATTTTTGCATCCGGTTTCCAACGAAATGGAGGAGATTGTAGCGCCGGTGCCGACGCAGGATGCAGTGTGGAACGCTTTTTCAAAAGACCTGGAGCAAGAGCGATTAGGTGACGAAGTGCCAAATAACGAATAACAGTTCTTAACAATTATGGAATTGATTCTAAAATACTTTCCAAATCTTACCGATACACAAAAGGCTCAATTTGAACAGCTTGACCCGCTTTACCGTGATTGGAATGCCAAGATTAACGTCATTTCCCGCAAGGATATTGATAATTTGTACCTGCACCATGTGCTGCATTCTTTAGCCATTGCCAAAGTAATACAATTCAAATCGGGTGCGACAGTGCTCGATATTGGCACAGGTGGCGGTTTTCCGGGCATCCCGTTGGCGATTTTATTTCCTGAGACCCAATTTACCTTGGTAGATAGCATTGGTAAAAAAATCAAAGTAGTGCAGGAGATCTCAGAAGCAATTGGTTTACAGAATATTACAGCATTCCACCAACGGGTCGAAGATTTTAAAAAACCACAATTTGATTTTGCAGTGACGCGTGCAGTGACGACTTTGGACAAGTTAACGGATTGGAGTTTCCGGGTGATTAAAAATAAACAAATACATGGCTTACCGAATGGTTTGATCGCCCTAAAAGGCAGCAATTTTCAGGAAGAAGTGAAGGCTTTGCCGCGAGATTCTTACGTAGAAGACTATCCGATCTCTGATTTTTTCAAAGAGGATTATTTTCAGGAAAAGTTTGTGGTGTACGTGCAAGCGTAGTTCCAAATGTGAAATATGAAATTTGAAATGTGAGATGTGAAAAGTAAACCAGACTTCCTTTTGCTAAAGCATATTTTTTGGTGAAATTCAATTTTCACTTAACAAATATTGACAAATTGGTGAATTCGTAGTATATTGTTTTGTCAATTCTTTCCTAACCAAATTCGCCTTATCTTATGAAAACCCATGCCAGAGAAATTCAGATTTATTACAATCCGGAGTCAAATTCCGACCGTAAAACCATTGCTTACGCGCAAAGTGTAGTGCCGCATTTAAAAACGTATGCCTTTGAAAAGTCGCCTTCTACCGGCACCAGTTGGCAACAAATATTACAGGCTTTGAATGTACATCCAAAAGAATTGATGAATAAAGCGCATCCGTATTATCAGCAGCATATTCGGGGACGGGACTTCAATGATGAAGATTGGATTAACGTATTGAAGTACAACCCGGCTATTATTAAGGCACCCATCGCTATGCGGGGCGACCGTGCTATATTATGCTGTACGCCAACGGATATTTACAAATTGACGCAATAAATCCTCGTTTTTCCTGTTACTTTTGCGTATTTTTGAGGAAAAATCAAAACCGACATGAGTTTCGAAGTGGAAGGCAAACTGCACAAGAAGTTTGATATAGAAAGTAAAACCAGTTCTTTTCAGGCAAGAGAATTTGTATTAGAAGTACCGGATGGCAACTACCCGCAATTTGTAAAGTTTCAATTGGTACAGGATCGCTGTGCATTGATTGACAGCATGAATGAAGGAGATTTGATTAAAGTACATTTTGACCTCCGCGGACGCGAGTGGCAAGGGAAATATTTTACCAATTTAAATGCATGGCGGGTGGAAAAAGCAACCGGTACAACCAGTGCTCCTGCACCTACCCCTGCTGAAGCTGGTTCTTTCCCAACAGCTGCGGACGAGCCCGCTGCGGATGACGACCTGCCTTTTTAACGGATATACCGATCAAAATGTCTATTTAAACGTTTTACCGAAGTAAAACCAGACTTTTTATTGCCATCATTAATACAACCAAAAACCATGAAAGGTATTCTGCTCAGTAGCGCTTTACTCCTGACTGCAAGCGTGCAGGCACAGGTGCTCACCGGTATTAGCTCTAAATGGAGCGATTCCTTTGGCGAATGGACCATTTATACGGATAACCAGGAATTGGAGGGTGAATTGCGCCTGCGTTGGCTTAGTACTGACAACTGGACCGAATGGGAATACCGCCTCGGTGAGGAAACCGGCACCATTCGCATGAAGTGGAAAGATAATCCCAATGAATGGGAAGTGCGCGGCAACAATGAGGTAGTGACCATGCGCACGGTGTTGAATGGCAATTTTCGCGAGTGGCGCATCATCGGGAATAAGAATTTTGACTGGAAAAGCCGCTACGGCAATACCTTCGATGAATGGGCAATAGCCAGTAGTCACCTCGGCACTTTCAATCTGCTTACCGCTTGGGAGGGCAATCCCAGCGATTGGATCATTGAGGATGAACTGGATGAAAGTATTACCCTGCCTACCAAAATGGCGTTGGTATTTTTATCGGTGTTTTTCAGCTCACCAAAATTTTAATCGCAACAGGAGTGGATAAATTATGAAGGATCAATTTTCTTTTGAAATTGAATTACTTACATGTTGATAAATTTTAATATATTAAATTAAAAACGGTTATTCTATCGTTTGTGACCAAAAAACTTTCAAAAAATTATTTGCGGCATATACAGCTTTTCGTTAAATTTATACAAAATCAAAACTTTATATAGTTAAATTTAATTTTCTTTTTAGGCAGAAAGCCAAAAGGATCGTTTCCTATTTATCACTCGAAAAAGTTGTATAATGCAAAAATATCTACTCATCATCCTCCTGCTGGGTATTGGTTTGAGCACCACGGTAGCTCAGGAGCAAGAACAGCCTGCATTTCGGATTTTCAGCATTTACTTTGGTGGCGGCAGTTATTATATTGACGAGGAGCAAGTGGGCGAATTATATAAATTTATCGACGGTATCGAAAATATTGAAACGCACGAAATCAGTATTCATAGTCATACCGATAATATCGGCAGTTTGCAATACAATCAGTGGCTCTCCCAAATGCGCAGTGAATCAGCATTTAATAAATTATTGCAAAAAGGCATACCTTCAGATATTATCACTATTGCCGACTTTGGTGAACAAGCGCCCGTTTATAGTAATGAAACCTGGGATGGCAAACTCCGTAATCGCCGGGTAGATATTATTATTAAACCTTTAAATTTGTAAAGTGCTGATTATTATCTTTTAGCAATATCATTTATTTCATTTTCTTTAATATTTCCATTTGCATTTTAAAGCTATACTTGGGAGTAGCCGCGTATAATTCCTGATAGATTTCCAGGGCTTTTTCCTGATATGTTTTTTCATGTGACAGCAGGCGATATAATTCTGCATATACGGCAGCTTGCTGGGATTTTTGTAAAGGCTTGGATAACAAGCCTTTGAGCGTTACTTGTGCTTGTTGCTTATTGCCGTAGAGGCGGAAGGATTTTGCTGACAGAATTTGTGCTTCAAACAATAAATCGGGATTTCCCAATTCCATGGCAATGGACAAGGCATCTTGCACCACCGTGCTTAATTCCTGTAGTGATCCGGTCTCAATCAGCACAGCCCCCTTCTCGGTGAGGCTGAAGCCTTGCACCAGCTTATTCCCGATTTTTCGGGTCACTTCAATTGCCCGATTGTAATATTGCAAAGCGCGAGCATATTCTTTGAGGTAGAAAAAAATGTCTGCAAGGGTGTTCACCGCCTTAGCAATTCCTTTCTGATAGCCGAGTTCTTCACAAATCATCAGGTTTTTTTGCAAATAATCGATTCCTTTATAAAAATCCCCTTTGTAACTCAGCAATTCCCCGATCAAGCCCAAGGCAATGGCGATGCCTTGTTTATCGCCCAATTCTTCACACAATTGCAAATCGCGCTCAAAGTTGGCCATCGCTTTGTCGTAGTCGCCTTTACGCTCATAAACACTTCCGATGCAGCCGGTTGCAATGGCGGTAAGTTGCTTATTACCAAGCTCTTCGCTCAATTCTAATCCTTTTAAATAATTTTCCAGCGCTGCATCATATTCGCCTTTTTCAAAATATACAATGCCAATTTTAGTATATAAATCCGCCATGCCCTGCTTGTCGTTTCTATGGCGCGACAGCTCAAGTTGTTCTTGTTGGCAACGAATGGCTTCATCGTAATTACCCTGGTTCATGTGCGTCAAACCCAGGTGTGCTACGATCTGTGCATTGGGAATTTCAGAAATGGAGCGGCTGATTTCAATACTTTGAGTAAAGTAAGATTTTGCCGATTTGTAATCGCCTTGCCGGAAATGCAGATTGCCCAAATTGCCATACACGCGGGCAATACCGCTTTGATCTTCCAGTAGTTCAAACAATTGAACGGCTGTCTGCAAGTATTTGGCAGCAGTGGCATAGTCACCTTTCAACACCATCAAGCGCCCCATGTTATTGTTGCACTGCCCCAGCAGTAGTACATCACGGGTTTTCTTAGCCAATCGCAAGGCTTTGCTGTACGTATGCTCACACTCGTCCCATTTGCCGATTAATTCTAATACTTTACCTTTTTGCAAATACGTACGAATCTGGCGTTCAAAATCATCCTGACTACCTAGCTTTTTTAATAATTTTTCGTAATATTCCAGTGCCAGTTGATTCTGATAATTTCGGCGGGCATAATCGGCGGCTTTACGCAAGTATTCACAGGTTTTATCAAAGACACTCGCCTGTTCGTAATGAAAAGCCAGGTCAAAATACCGTTCATCCAAACGATCCGCATAAATGCGCTCGATTGCTTCGGCAATCAACTGGTGCAATTGTTTCAGCCGAGTCCGCAACTGCATGCTGTACGCTGCTTCGCGCAGCAGCGAATGCCGAAAAATATAGCGCAACTCATTCATGGCGTGCCAAATCTGCACGCGCTCTGCCGATTGCACTTGCTCTTTCAACAGCGATCCGGCATTGCCATTGTGGCGTAGAAATTCTTCCTGTCCCTTCATCACTTCGGTGAGCACCGGAATTTCAAATTCCCGCCCGATGACTGCCGCGGCTTTTACGGTTTCTTTGACTAAACTCGACAGCCGGTCAATTCTTGCGGTCAAAATGGCATTAATTGAGCCCGATAAACGAATGTTTTTATCCTTGATCGTCCAGGTACCGTCCACCAATTCTACCAGATTGCTCTCGGAAAAATATTCCAGCATCTGCTCCACGTAAAAAGGATTACTATTCGTCGTGCGCAGCAACAACTCATAAAGATCTTCACTAATGGGTCCGCGTAAGTAGGATTCAGCGAAGCGCCGCACCGACTCAGGTTCCAGCATGTTTAAATTGATCTCCAGCCTAGGAATTTCATTACTGCGCAATTGCTCTTCGTCCAAAATTACTGGCTTTTGCCCGTCGTCACGCAGGCGTGAAGTAATGAGCAGCAAAATGGGGTAGCGAACTAAATATTTACTTAATTCTTGTAATAATTCCCGCGAATTGTCATCCAACCAATGCGCATCTTCTAGTTGCAATACAACCGGTTGTACCAGCGATTCTGCAATGATGAGGGTGAGAATAGATTGAATGGTATTCTGATAGCGACCTTTGGCATCCAGGTGTTCCCAGATAGAATCAGGATAATCAATGCCGATCAAAGCCGCAAGAATGGGCTTCGTTCGGAGTAGTTCTTTTTGAATAAATTCGATTTCGGAATAACCCTCTATTTTTTGTAAATCATGCAACAGTTGTTCAAACCATAGTTCAAAACGTTCTTTACTTGTGATGGTCGCTCCATCAATGGTTTGTTCAAAATAATTTCGCAGAAAATAAATAAAGGGATTAAAAGGCTTGCGCAAGATCTGATCAGTTTGGCAAACCAGCCATTCTACTTTCTTGTCTTCACAAAGTAACTGACGTAGCTCATGGGTCAATCGGCTCTTGCCAATGCCCGCTTCTCCAAAGATAAAGGCAACTCCGGCGGCTCGGTTATCAAAAAGTGGACTGGCAAAATTAAGCAAACTGGTCAATTCCAAATCGCGCCCGACCATTTGTCCGATAAAAGCCGACCGGTCTTCTTCGGCATTCCGACCAATAAGTTTGAAAGTAGGCACATTGCCACGAATGCCTTTATACTTGATATCACCTTTGTGTTCAAATAAAAAGTGCCGATTCTTGCGAATTTCAGCATCCACCAGTGTTTCCCCCCAATCTGCATACATCATAATACGGGCGGCTAAATTCACCTGATTGCCCACTACGGCGTACTGACAACGTTCTACCCCTCCTACAAAACCGGCATAAGCTGTACCGATGGACATGCCGATGCGAATGCGTAAGCCTTGCTCCCGCTGTAGGCGAGCACTTTCTTCATCTATATTGCAAATGAATTCCAACGCTCGATCTACGCCATTTTCAAACGACACCGGCGCCCCGAAAAAGCAAGCCATCACGCCACCTTTGTCCCCAAAGTCAATTTCTTTGAAATAACCCGAAAAATTGTTAATTTTTTCTAATACAATATGGGCAAACTGATCAAGCAACTCATGATTATCCACGCCGGAAAAAGAAATAAAGACCGAAATAACCGAGCGGAATTCCCCGTCGCCATTGAATTCCAGCACCGTTTCCGGCAAGAACTGCCGCTCAATTTCAATATCAGAAGCCGGTAACTCTACCCGTTTATTTTGCCAGTCTTCGAAAGGTTTTTTATTAATCAGGCGGTAAAAATGCGGTTCTACTTCTTCGAGGTCAAATGGCGAGTGTTCCAGCAATTGGCGCAACGATTCGTCCAGGATAATATCTTGATTGTTCGCACGCGTTTGGCAATGCGCACAATTATCGATCGGCATGCCCCGGAAATAATAGGCTTTATGCTGTTGCCCGACGATGCCCCAGTCAACGCGCCCCCACGATAAGCCGATTTTCAGACCAATGGTAAAATTGCCAAACTGGAATTCGCGTCGGCTAAACAATTGCCGCACTTGCAGGGCTGTTTGTAAAAACGCCACCGGAGTAAGCGCCGTCTGCCGTGCTGGGAAAATAGCGGTAAACGCATCGCCGGCAAAGTAAGGAATAAAGCCTCCTTTAGCATAGACGAGGTTTACCAGCGGTGCAAAAATATCGTTCAGGATGATAGACAACTCCTCCGCACCTCGATTCCCCCGGTTCATCAAGGCTTCGGTCAGTGGCGTAAAACCGGACAAGTCAATAAACATGGTAAAGGCTTGCAATTGCCCTTTC
>JBKBWT010000048.1:6865-22115 GCA_046314415.1 Saprospiraceae bacterium | reverse complement strand
TGGTCGCTCGCCATTGTCGATCCTCTTTTATAGCTTTATAATTTAGGCTCATGCTCCTTTTTTAACCCCAAATTTAATCAACTTTGATTTTCAACTATTTACATGGACGCAACTCTAATTTAATAGCTCCTATTTTGCAGGCAGCAGCTACAACGAGAGAGTGATGGCTTTGTGTAAATAAATTGTAAACAATTCGGCAGTAAGGAGCCTATATTTGCCAGAATAGCCCAGTTTATTAACCGAATGTAAAGTATCTGTTAAATATGTAAGCAATATTACAAATTTTAATGGGAAAAGAACTTTTTATAATACGACTGTGTTAGCCATTAAAGAAAACCATTACATTCAAACCACTCATTATTACAAGTTAGACTTAGCGTTTACCCTACTAGTTGGAAAGTACTGGAAAGCTTGTGTACATACATTGTGCTTAGTGGCGTCCCGTTACTACATACTTATTAGTTGAGCAAGCGACTACCCTGTTAATCGCCTGGTAAAAGTCCTACCTATTTACTCGCAAGGTGTTGTAAGTTAACTTTTATTTATTGACCACTCAAAACAAGAAAGCCATGATATTACTAGCTTCGTTCGTACCGGTGCTGCTGGGGGTTATCTGTTTTGTGGCAATCATTTTTGCCTTCATTGTGTATAATGAATCCACGCGCAGGAGAGGTTACTACCCACCGGAAGACTACGAGTATTATGATATTTACCACTCGCAACGTAGGAATCTGCCCACGTACTATCCGCCACAATACCCGACGCCATATCAGCCACCGCAATGGATGCCACCGCCTAGACGAGGATACCAGCCTTATCTACCGGAACCGTTTTACGAGTACGAGCCGCGCCAATCTACGTCTAACCCTCCGTTTTTGGCGGCTTTTATAGTGTTCGTGGGGGTTATAATAGTTCTAACGCTCTATGCTTCGCAAGATAAGGATGGTAGCGATTATGGAAATGGCGGTCAAAGTCAAGCAGGAACTGGAATATACGAATTAGAAGACAAACCGAGCCGTCGTAGCGTTCCAAAACAATATAGAGAAGCTGACAACGCTGTATATCCTGAAGTGGCAGAAGAGGAATATCAAGGAGATAGGCTGGAACCAAAACGCTTCGACCAGGCTGCGCGTTACAAAACGCAAGCAGGTAGTTTCGGGCAGTATGAAAATGCTGCCAACTTAGCTACCCGGCTTGAAAGCTTATTTGATGATCCGGTGGAAATAGTGCCAGTATATAATGAGTATGGAGAAGAAATCTTGTACCGCGTTTATATTGGAAGACCTTCCTCGTATCAAGCTGCTTCACAGCTGGGAAGGGCGCTGCTCAGGTATAATTTGGAAGCAGGCATACCCGTTGATTTAACAAAGCAATAATTATAAAACAGCTAAAGTGTAAGGAAAAAGGGGTAATTGTAAATATTTACAATTGCCCCTTCTGTATTACCCTCCTTAAATCGGTTCGAGGTAAAGCATCACCGAGCCGTTGCCATATGCTTGGTGGCGGGTGAGCTGTAAGTTTTGTTGCCGCTTGAGTGCAGGGAATAATTCGATGCCTTCGCCCAACAGAACGGGAATAAACGCCAAAATGTACTCATCAATCAGCCCGGCATCGTGCAATAAGGTATTGATTGCGCCGCCTCCAACCAACCAGATGTCTTTTCCTGCCTGTTGTTTCAGGCGTTTGACAAATTCCACCGGATTTTCCGTGACTAATTGCGCGTCCGGTATGACGGACTTCTGCGGGTCGCGCGAGAAGACGTACGATTCCCGTCCTTTGTAGTACCATTCTCCAAAAGTGAGGCAAACTTCGTAGGTTTTGTAGCCCATCACAACGGCGTCCACGTTTTCGTAGAAAGCGTCGTAGCCATAATCTTCACTGCTGGGATCAGGCAGCCAGTCAATACTGCCGTCGGGGCGGGCGATCTTGCCGTCTAAGCTTGCGGCGATGTAGAGTTTTACCTTGCGCATATGAGAAAGTTTTAGCTGGCAAATTTGCAGCAAGTCATAGAAAGAGAATTGTATAAAATTTACCGCAGCAGCATTTTAGGACATGAAGGTAGAAAGGCGCGATTAGGGTACTAGTTCAATGGAGTAGGGCGCTGCTGCTACGATTTTGCCAGCCTGATAGGCGCGCACGTAAGCCGAAGGGGTGAAGCCGGTGTATTGCTTAAAAAAACGGATGAAATGTGCCTGATCGAAGAAATCCAGGGCGTAGCCGCTCTCGGTTAAAGATTGTCCGGGGTTATTTACCAAATGTAATAACAGGCGTTGTAAAATGAATAAGTGATGTAATTTGCCGGGCGTGACGCCGATGTATTTGCGGAAAGCCTGTATGAAGGTTTTTTCCGAAATGCCCAGCTGGTGCGCAATTTGCTGAACGATGCCATCCTGCAAAGTCACTTGTTGCAATTGCTCCAGACCGGCGCTGACATAAGCGGGTATCTGCCGCCCCTGCCAATGTTGTAATAAGAAGCGCTCCAGGATAGGAATGATGTGCTGCGGATCGGGCTGTTCGTAGATTTGGGCAACCAGTTGGGTGGCGGCGGCTCCGAAGATGCTTTCCAGATCAATGGCTTGGTTCTGTAGTTCAATGGCGTCAATGCCCGTCAATGCCTGCAAGCCCCAGGGCTTAAACAATACGCCAACCGTGAAATGCTTGCCGCCGGTGGTGGTTTGGATGGGCTGCGTTTGCAGACCGGCGAGCCAGGCGGTATCATTGTTTATGAGCTTTTCCCGTTGAGTATGCACTGCAAAATGGTCGGAGAAGTTAATCACCAACTCGTGGTGCAGCATGGGCAGGGTGAGATTGGCATAATCAAAGCGCCCGGCTTCCGAAATCCAGATGAGGGCGACAAAATGCGCCAGCGGGACGGCGGGTATGTGACGGACGGTATGCAAAGTTAAGTCGCGTTAAGTTGTAAGCATGCCCTGGAAACGCACAGCGGAGTCGAGTAGCAGCAGACCGCATCACTCGGCTTCATTCAAATAAATACCGTCCTCCGTCAGGCGAATGGCTTGTTGTTTGTATAATAATCCGATGGCTTTTTTAAAGGTTTTTTTACTCATTTCTAATTCCCGGCTGATGTCTTCGGGGGCGCTGTTGTCATGTAACGCTAAGAAACCGTGGTTTTCTGCTAATTTTTGCAGGATTTTAGCGGCATTGGGTTCCACATTTTCATAGCCGGACTTTTGTAACTGCACGTCAATCCTGTTGCCTTCCCGAATTTTCTTGATATACGCTTTGCGCGTCTCGCCAATTTGCACGGGGGCAAACAATTCATTTTTATAAATCAAGCCTTTATGTACATTGTTGATAATCACATTATAACCCAGGTCAGTCGCTTGCCAGATAATGATCTCCACCTCTTCTCCGGATTGAATTGTCAGTGTTTCATTGTTCAAAAAACGATCTACGTTCGCCGACGCGACTAAACGATCGGTCTGTTCATCTACATAGAGATAAAAAACATATGAGTTACCGGCAATCAGCTTTTGCGGCTGCTCTTTATACGGCACAAACAAGTCCTTTTCCAGTCCCCAATCCACGAATGCCGCATACGCATTCACCGCTTTTACAGGTAAATAAGCAAACTGATGTAAGGTGATTTTGGGCGTTTGTGTCGTGGCAATGAGCCGATCTTCACTGTCTTTGTAAATAAAAACTTCCAATTTGTCCCCGATTTTTACATTTTGAGGAATGTATTTACCGGGTAACAAGACTTCTTTACCTTCTTCATCCGCCAGGTATAAGCCCGACTTCGTTTCGCGCGTGGCTTTTAAAAGATTATATTGTCCGAGTTGAATCATATCAGGTATCGGCTGCTTTTGCTGCCATTTGATGAAAAAATTTTAATAAAACGAGCTTCGGTCTCCTGACTTGAAGCTATTATCTTGAATCTTCCAGCTTTTTACTGTTTGCATGAAGTTATTTTCTACTGCCTTTTGCTACGGTAAATGTTCCAACACCTCCCGAATGCTCGTCAACTGCCGGAAATTTGGATTGTCAATGGTAATTTCTACTTGCTCGTACGCCCAGGTGGTATGAAAAGGCACATGAAAACCATAGCCGCCCAGATTCAGCACCGGCAGGATGTCCGATTTTAATGAGTTGCCGATCATCAGAAATTGATGTGGCTGAATATCAAGGTGTTTGATCAGTTTTTGATATTCGGGTTCCTTTTTTTCTGAAACGATTTCCGTATGGTGAAAGTAAGCCGCCAGCCCTGATTTAATCAGTTTTTTTTCCTGATCCAGCAGGTCGCCTTTGGTCGCCATCACCAGGCGGTATTTGCCTTGCAAGGCTTGCAATACTTCTTCCACCCCGTCAATCAGTTCAATAGGATGGTCCAGCATTTCCTTGCCGAGCGTAATGATCTTTTCAATGACCTCTACGCTAATCGTCTTGCCCGAAACCCTGATTGCCGTTTCAATCATGGACAAAATGAAGCTCTTAATGCCGTAGCCGTAATGCTTCAAGTTATCAATTTCTGTCGTCAAAAGCTCGCGCGAGATCGTATGCCTGGGCAAAAAGGCTTCCAACAGATCACAAAAGCGCTGTTCCGTCTCCTGAAAAAAAGGTTCGTTCACCCACAAGGTGTCGTCCGCATCAAAAGCGATGACTTTTAGATCAGTCATGATGTAATTATTATAAAAAGCTTTTAATTTTTTTAATCACTTATTGAATTGTAAAATTCCGTTCTCTTCTAAAAGGTTGCTTTCGTCCGATTCTGTATCATAATCTCTGGTTAATTGTAGTAAACGAATATCTAAACTATCTGTCAACTTTACATTTTTAGCTGTACTGCGGTAAAGATCCGCGCTAAGTTCTTCCGTCCATTCCAAAGTGTACTGCAATGCATCTACAATATTATTATTCGCATCAGTCTTGATAAGCAACACATCATGGAAGATGTAATAACCATCTCCTTTGAAGGAAAAACCGGGAAAGCTCGCTTTAAAGAGATAAACGGTGAATTTTCCTTTTACCGGACTAAATGCTTTTTCTTTTTGAGCAAAATATTCATTTTCAGGGTCATCCAGATTTTGAATAGCTTCATAATTAATATCTGCCTGCTCAGTTTTGGTAATTAATTTATACACCTTGGTTAAGGAGTCGGGATTTATTTTTGAAGTCATTTCAAGCAATCGGGGATAAACCAGTTTTTCTACTTTCTCTTTTTGATAAAATGGCTCAATCAAATCGTGTACCAATTGCAAATTTTCGGAAAATTCATACGTCTCTAGCTGCGCGCCATTCTTGCGCCACAGCGCCACGATTGCTGCGGTTCGCTCATTGTTAATCTGATGATCGTTGGCGTTGGTGATGACGAGCAAAGGGGTACTCGGCTTTAGCTTTTTGGCGCTTTGCTGCACCGAAAAACCCAGGCGCAGCGCTTCCGCCAAGGCGCGTTTTGCGTAGCGGGGATAGCCATGCGGTACGCCACCTTGGGCTTGTTTCTCCGGGTTCCACCATTCATAACCATTGGGCATTAAACGAAAGACATTCATCACGGCTGCTGTAGTTGGGGGTGGAATCGGACCATATCCAAACGCGGGAGATATTAAAACCGCCAACTCCATATCCGTGCGGTGTTGCGCTGCCCAGGCGGTCACCACACCTCCTACGGATAAGCCCATCATCGTCACTTTTTCACCCAAACCTTGTGCGATGTCCACCACTTCATCGGCATAGCGGGCGAGGTCTTCCGCGGTAAGGTTCGCATGCGCTTCCGTCAGGCGATCTTTATAACCATGATAGGGCATAGGTGCAATCAAAACGTTATAGCCTAGCTCATAAAACTGCTGCCCTAAGGTAAAAAACTGATGCGGACAACTGGTATAACCATGCACCATGACAATCACACGCTCCACTTTACGACCCTGCGAGAGCAATACCGTCTGACACAAAGGATTTAAAGTAGCGGAGTCTTTTATAATATTGGCTTGGATGCGCTGCACCGCTTCAACGTAGCTTTGTACGGGTTGGGGATTCGATTTTAAACCCGCAATGCCCCAGGGCTGAAAGAGTAAAATAATAACAATCAGTAAAATGCCAATTGTGATAAATAACCAACGCCAACGCTTTAGTAAAGAGGGGCTTGCAGCCATGGTACGTGTTTTGGCTCAAAGATATTAAATTTTAGGCAGGGCTTCATTAGAACCAAAGTTTACCAATTGTGAAAAACGGGCATCGTACAGAATAGTACAATAAGCCAAAATTTTAAATAGAACGAGCTTTTAACTAATACAGATCAGCTTTTTACTAATGTAGATCAGCTTTTAGCTAATGCAGATCAGCTATTTGCTAGTACAAACGAGCTATTTGCTAGTACAAACGAGCTTTTTGCTAGTACAAACGAGCTTTTTGCTAGTACGAACGAGCTTTTTGCTAATACGAACGAGCTTTTTGCTAGTATGAACGAGCTTTGAGCTAGTATGAACGAGCTTTGAGCTAATGCGGATTAGCTTTTTGCTAATACAAACGAGCTTTTTGCTAGTGCAGATTAGCTTTTTGCTAGTACAAACGAGCTTTGAGCTAATACAGATTAAAAAATGGAAGTTTATTCCTGTTTGGAGGCTTTTATTGCATTATTTCCAGCGCTTTTTCCAGTACCTGATCTTGTCCGTTCAAGACATTTGCTCGGGTGTTGATGCTGCGAACATCCGGCGCAATGCCAATGCCTTCATAGCTCCTGCCATCCGCTGCCCGGTAGTCGCCGACCGAAATACTGAACATCCAGCCATTGTACAAATCGCGGTAAATGTTATCTGAAAACGCCCCGGATGTAGTATCGCCGACTATTGTGACATGATCTAAAGTCTGCATTGCCAAGGTAAAGGTCTCCCCGGCACTTTGCGTGAAGCGGGTGGTTAATAAAGTAATTGGTTTGGTAAATTGCGAGCTGCCCGTAGGCAAAACGTACCACTCCGTTTTCTCTGTAAAGTCGGTATGACGAGGACCATTGCGCTTGCGGGTGCTCATGTATAAAGCCCTTTGCTTGGCAAATCTTCCGGCAACGTATTGCGCAGTAGGGTCGAAGCCACCCGGACAATCCCGGATGTCGAGCACTAAACCTTCCGCGTTCTTAAAAGCAGCAAATGCCTCATCCAATACAGCTGCATACTCCTTGGAGCTACCATCAAAACCGGATAAGTGAAGGTAACCAATATTGCGGGATTGCATCCAGCCGTAGCCAATGGGTCCAAACTCTCTGAAACCCTTTAAATACTTGCTTTTGAGCAGGTCAAGACTCCATAAATGATCGTATTTGGGCAATCCGTTTTCCAGATCATTGCTCCAGCGAGGCAAATTGGAGTTAGTGGGAATCAAACTGACATGATTATCTTGTAATGGCGTTAATAACTGCGTGATAACCGTATAAAATTCCTGCTCTGTCATTTGATCGTTGACCTGCGGACGATACACGGCGTACATACTATCCCAGTCAATGCCCTTTACGGCAAACATGCCGTAGTATTGATCAAAGTCTTTCCACAATAATTCAAAATTATTGATTGGCGTATTGACTTCCTGAGCAATAGTTGGCTTCTGACAAGAGGATAAAAACATCAAGCCGGAGGTAAAAAACAAAAGCAGTTTATATTGCATGATGAATGATTTTAAAAATGGATAATAAAATACCAATAAGGGTTTTAATGAAATCCCAGCGTTGCCGCGAATGTACTCGTACGCATGAGCAAAGGACGTGGATCGGAATCGCGTAGCCAGGCATACTCATAAAAGAATCCCCCCGACAAGTGATTACCCAGTTGATACTGATAGCCTAAGCGAAATTTCACCTCCTGATGTTTGTTGAGCGTACGCACAGCTGTGTGGTACTTGAAAAAACTTCTGGTAGCCGAGGGTCCCTCTGGTTTAGACACGGTTTGATGATAAGGAAGGCGGGTCACTACAGCAGCAATGGGCACTACAATGCCTATTGTAAACAGCCCTTTATCAAAATTGCCCACGCCAGCCAGTACCTGGGGCGACACCGCTGCTACATTGGTCAGTCCTGGACTGACAAAGCCTTGCGGATAATATAATTCCTCGGACACACGAGCCCCCACTGCCCAAAAAGCATCCGAATGGTGATTGAAATCTTGTTTGTGGTAAAAGCCAACATCTCCTTTGAGCATCAGATGACTCCCCGTAGCCTGTACCCGAACGGTATCAATCGAGCCATCTAAATTGCGCTCCAGAAAAATAACCATGCGGGAAGGTGCAGATTGGGGGAAGAACTTGCCGTAACTGCCTTGGAGATTGGCTTCCCAAATCTGTTGGGAGGTATGACGGGTCCAGTTCAAGCCTAAAGTGGGCAAGTTACCGCGATAAGTAAGGGCACTGCTTGCCTGATCGCGTAAAGTCAATTGCCGATAGCCCAGGGTAAACCCAAAGCTATTGCCGGATGAGGGAATTTGTGCGGACAGCGTACCAAAAAGCAACAGACATGCCCCCAGCAAGCCGAGTGATTTTAACATAACAGTCGTTTTTAATTGTTGAATAATCCTTCTATTAAATTGGGGTTGCAACCCTGTGATTTCAAGGCAAAGATGCGGGAATAGCACTTCTAAGTCGTCTTATCCGACAAGTTCAGCCAACTTCTGATTGACTTTTTACAAATTCAGACGGAGTTTGCCCGGTCATTTTTTTAAAAACGGCATTAAAAGTTGCTTTGGAATTGAAGCCGGCTGCTTCGGCAATGGCAAGATTCGTCCAATGGCTGTACCGGGGATCATGAAGCATCTCCTGGGCTGCTTTAACCCGATAGCCGTTTACAAAATCGTAAAAATTTTTATCCAGCCGACTGTTGATAACTTGTGATAAATGATGACGCGGGATGTTCGTCAGTGCCGCCAGTTCCTGAATGGTAAGATCATTCTGCAAATAAGGTTTTGCCTGTTCCATATAAGCAAGAACTTGTAACTCATACGCATCTAGCAAGTCCTCCGAAACCTGGCTTTTCTGGTATTTTGCTGCTGTTAATTGCAAATTTGGTGCTTCCGATTCCAATAAAGCTGCAACGCTTGCTTTGGAAAGGTCAAAAATAGCAGTCTGACTTAATGCTTTGTAACCAATCCAGTAAATGTAAGCAATGACTAATAAATAGTGATAACCATATAAATCGGACAGATAAGGAATCTGCCACTTCTTTGCATAAAAAATGGGAACGGAAAGTGCTAGGATAATCAGCAGAAATAATAAAAACTGCCGCAGCCATTCCAGACGAATCCGTTCTGTTTCGGAAAACTGATTGAGAATATTGCGTTGGTACTGTTGTAAGGTTCGGAACGACAAGGCTAAATAAAAAACGTGCAACAGATTCAAAACCTGATTCAACCAGCCAAAATCATCCTGCCGGGCTTTTTCAAAATCATTCAAATAAGCTATTTTTTCACTCGACGATTGAAGATAATAAGGCATTAAAAAAGCTAAAAACAGCATAAAAGGCAATAAATGCAAAGCGTCCCGCCAATAAAGCTGCGGTTTTTCACTGGTCAGTTTTTGGGTAAATAAATATACCAAAGGTCCAAATAGGGTAGGGAGGAGCCAACCAATTTTACTCAAGTGCGGAAACTGAATAAAGAATGCCCGTTCATCAAACGCTACCAGCACAGATTGTAAGGAAATGAGGAATACCAGGGCGCCTAACAAGCGGTTTGCTAAAATATTGGTGCGTCTTGTTAAGAGCAACAAGGTTAATAGTACACCCTGCAATGCACCGGCAAGTAGGATAAATTGTAAAACAGAAAGATTCATAATGCCACAAGATAAACAGTTTTAAGCTGAACATCTCCTGGAATTAAAGTGAATCGGTTGGCTACAAAGTACAGATTGAACTTGATGATGCGAGTAAGCTCACCAAGTTTACAGATTTTATCTCGGGCGGGTGAATCGAAAACGGCAAATCACATTTTGGACGGGTCGTTGGATTAGCTCAATACACGGACGGTTCCCTATTGGTGTCGGATGATACCAATGACGTGATTTACCGGGTTCATTATGGAAAGTAAATCGTAACCTCAGGATGTTCAGGTGCACGGTAAAACAGCAATCGCTTCAACCAACCGATCATCCGAAATATCCTGAGATTCATTGCTTTACACATGCTCATATGCTGCCTGCTTAGGCACATACAGCGGTTTCTGTTTTTCAGCATACTTCATCTCAAAATCTTCCTGATCCTCGTAGCTCAGTTGAAGGCGAATGCCCAGTAATTGAGCGCGGAACTTCACCAGCCAGTTGTTTTGCAAACGCCATAAAGAACGTTCCACTTCATGTTGATTGAAGACAATCTGCTGTGAAGGCAACAAGAATTTTACTTGTCCATTCAAGTCTTTCAGTTCTTTGCTGTACTGATTCATTGCAGCGTTGACCCCGCCCATCAATACCCGATAAATTTGTCCTTTCTGGTAGCTGCCATTGGTGGTCACTGCCACAAAAAGCTGTTCCCGGAGGTCCTTGCCGACTCCTACGTGATTGATAACTTTACGATTGTTGCGCATTTTAAAAACCATTCAAAAATGAATAAAAACTTTGCCCCAGCAGTTTAGTACTGCCGATTCAAATACTTTCTTAACCAGATTTGTAAAAGGTGATTGCGAAAAGAACTGTAAATATATTGTTTTAGTGTTTATTAACACCAAAAAATTATAACAATATCGTCACGGGTTTGTCAAAGCTACGCTGCTGCACCGGGGATGAGCGAATGTAAGAACAAGCCGCAAGTAGGAAAGAAAAAGAACGTATTGGATAAATCTTTCTTATTTATTGATAGTATTTACAGCAATTGGCTTGCTAGTAACATGTGGACTGAATTTAACAACATCAGCATATTTCACCATTTGCTGGTATCAAAAGTTGCCATGATCTTTTCAAAATTGCCGAAGCCATCGGTTTTATAATATTCGTCAGCGAGGTCTAAAATGTTGTTGTGTTTGAAAAAGTAAAGGCGCATGCGATCGGCATTTACCATCTCCACCTTTCCTTTTACAAAAACAGATTCATTGGAAGGGTTGACAATATTAAAATCGGCGTGTCTGACATCTTGTGTCTGGACGATTTGAAACTGTAATTGCTCAAACCCCGCTATATTTTTTGAAAAATTTTCACCTTTTAGGTAAAGAGTATAAGTGCCATACCGATCAATTGAAACAACCCGGTGTGGATCATTTAAAGATTGCCAAAGTCCTTGTAATTGCTCCTCGTCAAAAGCAGTGTTGGAGCATCCAGCAGTAGCAAAAAGTAAGATTAGAAATAGATAGGGCTTGTTTTGCATAGAGATAAGGATTAGGAGATCACTAAAATATAACTCCGCTCATCCTTCATATATTCCTTGGAAACTATGTTTTAACTTTTAATATATTACAGCGCTGACCGTATTTCCCTGTAGGCATATATAAAATCAATAAATTAAACCTGCAAACGCAGCTAAGATAAATGTAGGGCTGACTGCGAAGCAGTCATATGTTTATAGCACCAGGTTTGTTGCTTACCTTCGACTCCGCAGGAGTCGTACCCTTGCGTTTCATGGTTGCTATAAACATGGAATCCCGAAGGGGTTCTCAAAAGCTGCTATCAAATTTATCAATCATTTAATTTGAAAATTCATACCTCCAGGTACGGTCAGCGCTTGTACTTATTGTTACAATTCCCTAATCGTGATACTTCTAAAATATACCTTATTGCCGTGGTCTTGCAGCGCAATGCGTCCTTTCTTCGCGGAGCCGTAGTCAGGATAATCTTTCCATTTGCCTTCGGTTTTCAGTTTGGTCCATTCGTCATTCCAGGCGGTGAATTCGATCACCTTTTCGCCATTCAGCCAATGTTCTACCTGTCCACGATTGAAGACAATCTTGCTGCTGTTCCACTCACCGACAGGTTTGAGTTGCTTTTTCTCATTGGGTGTGTACATGGCATAATCCGCGGCGGCTTTCTGCCAATCTTCGAGCTTTTCAGGGAAACCAACATCGTCAATCACCTGATACTCCGGTCCGGTTTCATACGGGGCCTGGTACTTTGGGTCTTCAATGACGTGGTACATCACCCCACTGTTAGCGCCGGGCGTCACTTTCCATTCCCAGTTTAGTTCAAAGTTTTCGTATTCCGCATCAGTGACGATGTCGCCGCCATGAGCGTCCGCGGCGGCACCTAAACAAACCAACGCGCCGTCTTCAATCGCCCAGTTTTTGATTTCTCCGGTCTTGTTAAAACCATGCCAGCCCTTAAAACTTTGACCATCGAACAAGCTCACGGGTTCAGCGCTTCGGATACTATCAGGTGGATTATCGCTTTCGGCGGTAGCCGTGGTATTTTTAGCATTATTGCAGGAAGCCAACGCTACTGCGAGTATAAAAATGAGGACAGGTTTCATGATATATGGATTTTAAATCTAAGTAAAAAGTTCTTTGTTTTTCTCGCAGCTATCTGCTGATGTCTTTCGCGGATCAAGGCAGATTAAACTAGGTAATGCCTTTTAACTATTTGGTTCAGCGAACATCCGCGCGAACATTTGCGTGCATCTGCGAGCAACTTTTAGAAAATTTTATTTTTTAATCAATTGCATTTTCTCCGGATCCCAGAGGATCGCCGTATTCTGATTGTAGCTATCATTGCAAAGCAAGGCTGGTGCTGCTGCCCGGTAGCCAAATACCGCATCTTCCGCGACCTTGCCATTATTACGAATGGCAGTAAAGAAATTCACAAAGTGGTCGTACGGTCCACCTTTGTAGCCTTTTTCTACTTCGTAGGTGAATTCTTCTGGTCCCATGATGCGTTTACGATCTGAGATGGGCGTGCCGGCACGTTTCATCTGCTCAATCATAAAAGGATCGTCGGTTTCGACTGACTTGTTGCGCTTCACGGTGACACTGTCCCAGGTAATATCCATCGAGCCTAAGCTACCCACTATCTTCAGATAAGTGGTACCGCTCGTGCCATCCACAAAATTGCAACGCAAAGATAAATTGAACGCCGGGTGTGCTTTTGCTTCCGGGTAATCAAAAACGCCGATCAACACATCAGGCACTTCGCGCCCGTCCTTCCAATACCGCAAGCCACCGGCAGCATAAATTTTGTTCGGACCAAATGAATCGGTGATGAAGTGCAAACTCGAAAAGAGGTGTACAAACAAATCACCGGACATGCCCGTACCATAATCACGATAGTTACGCCAGCGGAAGAAACGCGTTTTATCAAAGGGGCGCTTCGTTGTATTGCTGATGTAGGTGTCCCAATCAACCGTCTGCGGCGAAGCATCTGCGGGGATGGGGTATTGCCAGGCGCCCACGGGCGAATGCCGTGCCCAGAAACCTTCGGCATAATTCAACTCACCAATTACACCGGCTTTCAAAAGTTCTTTTGCTTTTTCGTTGCCCAGTGAACTGACGCCCTGACTGCCAACTTGAAAAACTTTACCCGTTTCTTGTTGCGCTTTAATAACGGCTGGTCCTTCGGTAATGTCATGCACCATCGGCTTTTCACAATACACATGTTTACCGGCTTTCATTGCATCAATAGAAATCTGCTGATGCCAATGGTCGGGCGTTGCCACAATTACGGCGTCCACATCAGCTCGATTCAAGATGTCTTTGTAATGCCGGGTTGTATATAAATCTTTACCCCAGCGATCTTTTGCTTCTTTGAGTCTGCCATCATACAAATCGCAAGCTGCCACGAGCTTCGTGCCGGGCACTTCAAGCGCCGTCAAGGTATCCTGCACGCCCATGCCACCCGCGCCAATCAGGGCAATGTTGATCTGATCATTGGCACTGTAGGTCGGACGTGACAAGTATTCAATCATTCGTTCTTTGTTCTCGGCGCCAAAGAGCGAAGAACCCAGCGCTACCGCTGCGGAGGAAGCGGAAAGCCTTTTGATAAATTTTCTACGGGAATCGGAAGAGGTGTTTTTCATATAATGAATATGGTTTTGTTATTAAATAGTAGGACACTGAGTTTTATGATATTTAAGATCAGTGTAAGATCATAATTATCTTAATAATCGGTGTACCATTTAATTTAACGCTTTGATTTTAATATTTTTCCAACGGACTTTAATGCCGCCGCCGTCGTGAATTTGCAAGGCGATAAAGCCCTTACCCTGACCGATTTTCTCGTCTTTCAACGTCACCATTTGCTTACCATTTAGCCAGGTCGTCACTTCATCATTGATTACCTGAATACGCATTTTGTTCCAGTCATTGGCTTTCAAAGCTTTCTCGCCTTCCGCATCGGGTTGGATGAGCCAGCCGCGACCGTAAGATTCATAAATGCCGCCGGTGTGATGATCTGGCGGGGCTACTTCTACTTGCCAACCGCTAATCTTTACACCCTCAATGCCGGAGCGAATAAACACGCCGCTGTTGCCGTTGGCTTCCAGCTTAAATTGCAGATTGAGAATGAAGTTGTCATAATTTTGATTGGTAGAAAGATAACCGTATTGCTTGTCCGGACCACTCTCGCACACAAGCGTCCCTTTTTCCACGTACCATTTCTCGGTGCCGTGGGGTGTCCAGCCGCTTAAATCCTTTCCATTGAAGAGTTTTTTATAACCCTGTGCCGGTAAAGTGCTGATGCACAGCAGTAAAGCGCTTAAAATCAGAAGGTGTTTCATTATTATAAAATTTAGTTTTAAATATTGGAATGCTTCTTTTTGGCAACGATCATTTAAATGGGGCGTGCGTTCAAGTTTGCCTAAGTTAAGGTGATAAACATAGCCACTCCGTTCCACATTTTCAAATCAAGGATGTAGCTTTTTTGATCTGGTCTGATCTTTTTTGGTTCGGGTTAGTCGGGTTGTGATAAAGCAGGGTGATTTTTAAGGCGCAGCGTTTTATGATATAGTTTTTCTTTGAAATACAATTTCAGATCGATGAACGCCACCCAAAGCAAATAAGCCAAAAAAGTAAGTTTTTGTAACAGTGGAAGGGCTGCAACGTAGTGCCGGGTGTAATAAATATAGGCATTGAGTAATATTAAGATCAGACAAAAAATACCAAATAAAAAAGTTCGGTAAGATTTGCTCCGATACAGGGCAATGTAAGTGCCGGTCAGGGCAATGATGCCGCTTATAACTGCCATATTGATAATAAAATCATGATAATTGGTAAATAAAAGACTGGCAAAGATCATTGAAATAATACCCGTGTATTTTACCAGGGTATAATGGTGCTTCCCGGCGTTCAGTAAGTTTGGTAAAAAATACCAAAAAACCGATAAAGCTGTACAAAGCGCAAGCATAGCAGTCACC
>JBKBWT010000048.1:0-6855 GCA_046314415.1 Saprospiraceae bacterium | reverse complement strand
TGATTTATTTGTCCGTTTTTTGCGCCAATGGCTAATAAATCACACCAGTAATTATGTACAATGCTAAAACCTTTAGCGCTGTGGTCGGCATTAGAACCGCCCGGATAGTAAAAAGCAGCAACGATGTACAGCACTAAAAATAACACAATCCCCACTAGCGGCGTTAGGCGCAACCATAGACGAAATGGGATTGGGGCTGAAGTATTCATGGAAGGGATTTATGATAAATCATTTACCAATCAAGATTAAGGGAATAATCGGTATTTTACAAGGATTTTTATCACTGCTTTTAGGTAAAACATTGCTTATAAAAACAGCTGCCTTCTACTTTTATTTAACGTGAGTGATGGATAAAAATAGCCCGTTAGGGCTTACATATTGGTAGAAGAAAAAGGAAATCTCGTGCCTGCTCCATTAGGAGCTTAACGATGCTTGGTTAAGTTTCTAACGGAACAAGCCACACCTTACCCGGCGGCTACCGATATTAAAGGCCTAACGGCGTAAAGCGGCGTTTTAATCTTTTATTATTGATAAGTAACAGTTTTTCAATTGCTTATACTGGTTTTTATTCACAACGTACGTTTTATTGATCAGGATTGCCATTAAAATCAAGACTGTTGATCTTTGAGGTATCATAATAGCTATTTGGCACATCCAGCATGTCGTTATTGACATCTGTCAGGCTATTTTTGCCAATAAGAAAGATGCTAACAAGATACTTGAGATACCTTTACCTATCAGGGAAGATGCAAAAAGCATCAGTAAAGATACCTGCACCCATCAGTTTTGATGTAAAAAGTATGAAGCCAGATGCCTTTACCTATCAAGGAAGATGCAAAAAGTATGAATGAAGATACCTGCACCCATCAGCTTTGATGTAAAAAGCATGAAGCCAGATACCTTTACCTATCAGGGAAGATGCAAAAAGCATCAGTAAAGATACCTGCATACATCATCCTTGATGCAAAAAGCGTGAAGCTAGATATTCTTACTATCAAAAAAGATACTTAGCTACATCAACGCTAATACTTCGGACATCAAGCCAGCTACTCCAAGCATCCAAACAGATTAGAAAAACAGCTTTGCAGTTGTCAATAACATCAAGCCAGATACTACAAGCATCAGCGCAGCTTTGTACAACAACCCGGCAGTTGTATAAACCAAGTAAGCTCATGTACAATAGGTTCTGATCAGCAGGCTGTAAGCAGATTTTACTAAGCGGATGCAAAAATTTAAACCTTTTGGGATTCCCTGGCATTCTAAAGCGTATGCAATTAACAGATCAGGGGATAAAAGAATTACAGGACCTGCTGGAGCTTCTAAAAATTGAAAAGCAGGAAGATTTTGAGCAATATCGGCAAATAGTGCAAAGCTTGCCCTTAGAACAGCGGCGCAGCAAGGGTTTTACCTGGTACCCGGTACAGGTAGTAGGCAAGGGCTACAGTATTGGGGATCGGGCGTTTGTAATAGTGGAACGTGCCCCCCAAGCTCCTAAGGGGGAGCAGGATGGTTCCTCCCTTGGGGGGACGGAAGGGGGCTTTCGCAGTGGTAAACTGGTGAGCCTTTTTACCAAACAACCCAACGTACATCGGCATGAGTACAGTGGCACCATCTATTTTGTGGACAAAAACCGCATGAAGATTATCCTGAATGCAAAAGATTTACCGGATTGGTTGGGCATGGGGCAGATCGGCGTGGATTTGCAATTTGACAAACGCACTTATGTGGAGATGGAAAAAGCCATGGCGAAAGTGTTGAGTGCCCAAAAAGGACGCCTGACAGAACTCCGCTCGGTCTTGCTTGGTGAAAAAAGTGCCAGCTTTGATGAGTTGAAGCACCCCGTTGAAGTAAAAGGCTTGAATCCTTCCCAAAATGCCGCGGTGAATGAAATCCTGGCAGCGCGTGATGTAGCCGTGGTGCATGGTCCGCCAGGTACGGGGAAAACCACGACCCTCATCCAAGCGATTAAACTATTGTGCGAAACCGAATCCACTATTTTGGTATGTGCCCCCAGCAACGCGGCGGCGGATTTATTAACGGAGCGGCTGGCAGATCAGGGGTTGCGGGTGGTGCGCATTGGCAATATTTCTCGCGTCGATGAAAATTTATTGCAGCATACCTTGGAAGTGCAATTAGCCCAACATCCTGAAAGCAAGCACATTAAAAAAGTAAAAGTACAAGCGGCGGAGCTGCGTCGGCAGGCGCGTCGCTTCAAGCGCAGCAATTGGGAGAGCGGCGAACGGCGTCAGATGTTTCAGGAAGCCAATGAATTGGCAGCTTGGGCAAATCAGTTGGAAGATCGACTGATAGATCAGTTGTTGGACGGAGCACAAGTCATCACCTGTACCTTGGTAGGGGCGGCGCATCCCTTGCTGGAGCATCGCCACTTCCGTACCGTTGTGATTGATGAAGCCGCACAGGCATTGGAACCGGCTAATTGGATTCCTATTTTAAAAGCGTCTAAGGTGATTTTGACAGGTGATCCCTTTCAGTTGCCGCCTACGGTGAAGTCAATGGAAGCACAGCGCAAGGGCTTATCAGTCACCATGATTGAAAAATGTTTGCAGCGGCTGGAACGTACCAGTTTGTTGAATGTGCAGTATCGGATGAATGAAATCATTATGGGTTTTTCCAATCAGCAATTTTATAATAATGCGTTGCGCGCAGATGCAAGTTTAAAAGATCATCGTTTGCCGATTGCTAGTAATCAACCTTTGATTTTCATTGATACCGCCGGGTGCGGTTTTGAAGAAAAAGTGCAGGCTTTGTATCAGAGTCGGTACAATCCTGATGAGTTTTTTATCCTGCGTGAGCATTTGTACCTCTTGCTAGATGAATTTATGGAAAAGGAACTACCTTCGATTGCGATTATCTCCCCTTACCGGGAACAGGTCGCATTGATGCAGACGGCGGTAGCAGAAGATGTCCGCTTAGCTGGTTTACCGATAACAGTCAACACGATTGATGCTTTCCAAGGGCAAGAGCGGGATGTAGTGTATATTTCTTTGGTGCGTTCCAATAGCAAAAATGAAATTGGATTTTTAAATGATTACCGACGGATGAATGTAGCAATGACGCGGGCGCGCAAGCAATTGATTGTAGTAGGAGATAGCGCTACGGTTGGCGGGCATGCATTTTACGAAGCGTTTTTGAGCTATGCGGAGACTTTCGGTGAATATCAATCCGCGTGGGTTTATTTTAGGTGAGCGGAGGATAGGGTTATAGGGTAATGCAAAAAGCTCAAATTCAAGTGAATTTGAGCTTTTTGTGACCAACATTTCTTTGGTGTTTATATTAGTATGACCAAAGGTCTTGCTCGAAGTTGAAGATCGCTTGCTTGATCTTTTCGCCTTCCAGCAGAATATCTACACCGCTCAGATAATCGTTCAAACGACGATCAAAGACGTTAGATTCTTTAATAATATAGCTTGAGAAGAAACGCATTTCCATCAAATCTTCCCAGGAGAGTGGGCTGGCATCATTGCCGGTGATGTTAAATACGCGCTCTTTCGCCAGTACTTTACGGGCATCGGGGTAATACACCCAGAACATCGGCTGCTCGTAAAGGAAATTACCATTATCGTCTTTCACATCCAGCAGCGGCGCAATACCCAGAATACGTACCTGCAAAGAAGAAGCCTCTTTGTCGAAGAACCATACTTCTTTAAGACGGAAGCGTTTTACATCTTCCGGGTTTATCTCGTTCACCACAATTTTAATTTTCTCTTCGTAAGTTTCAGGATCAAAGGTAGTAATGGTATCGGTAGAAGCGCCTTTGGCAGATACTTCATCAGCTGTAAGCGGCTGCTTGAATTTGTCATCTTCTGTGCTGTAAACTGTGATTTCGCCAGCTTTAGCGGCATCCATCAGAATAGTGAAGAATGGGCGCTCTGGATACACAAAAGGCAGGTTTACTTTTTCCCGTACATCGAGTACGCGCCAGATGCGTTTTTCCCAGAAAATGTCGGCTTCCCGAACCGGGTCATAAGGCAGCACTCGCTTGTCGAAGGTAGTACGTCTTTCTACGATGTCATCCACCGGGGTATTTTTTACAATGGTGTCCCCCGATTCAGTCATAATGACTTCGTCTGGTCTTTGCGCCAGCGCCGGGCTTACCAGGCCTAGCACGAGCACTACTAGAGTTAAAAGTTTCATGATTTCCTTCATTTTTAAAAGACTTTAGACTTTAGATAATAGACATTAGAAGTTAGACATTGGATGCTAGACATTAAAGCGTGAATCTAAAGTCTATCGTCTAACATCTACAGTCTAAAAAAATAGCGCATAAAGTTAACGGATAAACTCCATGCGCTATTACACCTTAACAGAAATTATTTACAGAATTATCTGATTTGGAATGCCATGGTGCCAATGTCACGACCTGCTTTGTCACCGGGGCATTTTGCCTTTACGTTGTTAAAGTAGTACGTGTCACCTGGTTTTGCTCTGGCTACCAAACGCTGTGATTTTTCGTTGAAGCGACCGCCCGGGTTAGAAGAGTCCACGGGGTCTTCGCGTTTAGCGATGTACACCAATTCAAAACCTTGAATTTCGCAACGAGCCTGGAAGTCGAAGTTTTCCAGAATTGCTACCAGACCTTCCTGAGCTTTGAATTCACCGTTGCCCATGCTACCACCACGGCTTCTGCCCAATTGTGCCACTGGGTCAGGAATACGCTTCACCCGGAAAGCGAAGTTGGTAGGCGTCAATCCACCACCAGATACCGTTATGCGTGCTTCACCAGGTTCAGATACATTTACATTGTATTTGCCTTCGTTCACTTTACTCATGCGAATACCACCACCGCTGGCGCTTACTTTCAGATCATTGGAAGAAACCCCTGCTGCGGAGACCGATACCGGATTGTCCACACCAATGTAGAATACGTTCATTTTGTCAGCGGCTACGGCTACGGAGCGACGACCAACTTCGTATTCAAATTCTTTGGAATAAGTGTCGGTTTTACCCGTCGTTGGGTTGGTCAAGGTAATATCCACTTTGTATTTCTGAAGCCCTGGCGTATTTGGTTTAGCTGAGAATTTTGCTACACCGTTTTCTACTTTCAGCGGACTACCATTTACCCGAATGCTCATGTTTTCATAAACCGAAGTACTAGATGCACCAGCCGTAATTTCAGCCGTATATTCATCACCGGCAATGATATAACTTTTTGGGGCTGAGGCAATTGGAATAAAATTGTCCACTTTGAAAGACTGAGCACCAACCTGGCTTACCAAGTAATTTAACACTGCTGCTTCCGAACTCTTCATATCGTTCTGGAACTTGCGGAAGATCGGGAAAATAGAAGCTACCGGCATTTGATTGAACGTAAAATGTGCCCAGCTTGGACGCTTTGGATGCGCATTCTTCCAATCATCGCTTATACTCAGTGTGATACTTTTTTCGAGATCAGCAATGGTTTGTTCGGTAATATTGGTGCCTTCCATACCCTTCAACCCATTCATAATGCTCAGGATTTTCTCACGGGTATCCAAAATTTTCTTTTCCAATTCTGCCCCTTTGCCTTGTTGCACCAATAAGCGGGTAGTTACATCTTTATTTTTATAGCCTTTAGGCTGTCCTGGATGCTTCTCATCCGTTTCGGGATAGTAACCGCCTGATTCTTTTACGATTTCTTCACGGATACCATCAATATAAGTATTGAACTCTTTCGAAATGGATTGAACCTGAGCAGCAGCTTCTTTCAGCTTGCCATATCTTGCGGCATCCTGTGCTACGCTCTTATCCAGGGTCGCCATTGCAAAAGCATTGGATTGGTCAAAAATTTTATTTGAACCGGCGATACCTCGATCAATCATGAAGAAGGCGTTGATGATTTCGGCTGATACGTTGAGTGCCAACATGGCGGTAAGTACCAGATACATAATGTTAATCATCAACTGCCGAGGTTCCTTTGGAATAGACATATGATAATTCTTTTAGAAAATTAAACAAATAAGAATGATTGTTAATTGTCAATTGTTAATTGTTAATTGTTGATTTTTTCTCGTTCCTGCGCGACTATGTACCGGCAACTAGCAATCAACAACCAACAATCAGTAATTCAGATTATTGTCTGCCGACGTTTGCCATAGCAGAGATGACGTTGCCATAAACAGAGTTCAGGGCGCTGTAAGTATTGTTCAGGTTGCCCAGGTTGCGGTTCAAAGCACCCAACTGATCTTTATAGACTTTGGTGTCTTCCAGTGAATCGCTCAGGTCAGCCATTGCTTCGTTCAGTTTTGCATAGAAGTTGCTCATGGCTTTAATCTGATCGCTAGTGCCGCTAAAGTCAACTTCTTGTAACGCTTTCAGTGAAGACAAGCTGCGAGACATGTTTTGCAGTTCTACCAGCATGCCACCCAATTGACGTTCAACGATTTCGCCATTCAATTGCGGCAATTGCTGCATCGCCGGTGCTTGTGCCATTGGACCAGCGGTTACCGGTGCAATTTGTGCATTATAATCATCCAGACCTGGATAGAGTTTATTCCAGTAGTAATCAGGATCAGGACCAATCAAGCCCAGGAACAAGAAAATAGCTGCCTCTGTCAACATCCCTACCGTCAACATAAATTCAGCACCTTCCCAAGATTGGATTTTGAAGAGCGCCCCTGCCAACACTAAAGCTGCACCAACACCGATAATCAAATTCTTGATGTACTTGAAACCTTTGCTTTTTACGAAACTCATTGTGATAATCTTTTTACGTTTAATAATTAGTTTGATGAAAACAACGATTGGATTCAAAAACCACTTTTATAATGCGGTATTTTTTAAAAGTTACACCTTGTTAGAAAAAAAATCCTTCTTGTGATTATTTTATGTTATCGTAGGGAATCAGACAAGGGTAAC
>JBKBWT010000047.1:4255-22139 GCA_046314415.1 Saprospiraceae bacterium | reverse complement strand
GGAAGCTTTACAAACACCTCCAACAAAGCAGGTTACACTAATTTTACCGTGTTGACTGCAACCCTGGCACCAGGTGTCCATAACCTGACGTTGACGCCTGGCTACTCGGGTCCAGCCCGCAACGAATACTGGCGCATCTGGATTGATTACAATGTGGACGGCGACTTTACCGATGCTGGTGAGCTGGCGTATGATGCGGGCAGCGCCCTAAGCGGCGTGCGTACGGGTACCCTAACGATTCCCAGCAGCGCAGCGGGCGTGACCACCCGAATGCGGGTAGCCATGAAGCGCGACGCCGCACCAAGTCCCTGCGAAACCTTCGCCAGGGGTGAAGTAGAAGATTATACCCTGGCAGTACCAAGTGCGTTGCTATCCAACGACAACAATGCTTTGAAATATTCAGGTGCATTGCAGCTCTATCCCAATCCGGTTGCCAATGTATTGACGATAGTAAATGCATCGGAGCAAGTGTTGACCACGCTGGTGGTGTATGATTTGAACGGTAAGGAAATGTTGCGTTACAACGAACCCGTAGCGCCCAGGCACAACTACGAACTTTCTGTGACCCAACTGCCAGCCAGTGTGTACCTGCTGCGAGGCATCACGGCTTCCGGCGAGAGCTATACGCAGCGCTTCACTAAGTTTTAATGCAATGGCAAAGCGGTGCTACGTGGATCGCTTTGCCTCCTTTCTGATCTTTAGTAAATTTACCCCGACCCGTAGGAAAAGCCACGCGCTTGCTTTATTTTGCCATCAAGTTTCAAAATAGCAACGTTGAGGATGAAAAAGAAGCGCATTTGTGTCATCGGAGCCGGACCATCTGGCATTGCAGCTTTAAAAAACCTGCTAGATGAGGGATTAAAAGCAGTAGCTTTCGACCGCAACTACGAAGTTGGCGGCAACTGGATATTTTCGGAAGCAGAAAGCCATTCAAGTGTGTTTGATACCACGCACATCATTAGTTCCAAGACCTTGTCGCAATACGATGACTTTACGTTCGAAGATTTTGCTACGAATGTGGCAGATTATCCTTCGCATTCGGAGCTTCGGCAATATTTTCAGGCGTATGCACGGCATTTTGACCTGTATCCGCACATCGAGTTTGAAACCATGGTACTGCACTGCAAGCGTTTGGACGAGGAGACCTGGGAAGTGCAGTTGGAAAAGCACGGCGTGCAACGCACCGAGTACTTCACCGATCTGGTGGTGTGCAATGGGCATCATTGGTTGCCGCGTATGCCGCAGTATCCCGGCGATTTTACGGGTGAATTCCTGCATTCGCATGCCTACAAACGCGCAGCGCCTTTTGCCGATAAGCGGGTACTGGTGATCGGCGGGGGTAATTCGGCGTGTGACGTGGCGGTAGAGACGAGTCGGGTGAGCGCTCGTACGACAATTAGCTGGCGGCGTGGCTATTACATTGTGCCAAAATTTATCATGGGTAAACCGGCGGATGTGATTGGCAAGCGGCTGAATTGGCTGCCTACCGCTATCCGTCAGAAGGTTTCAGCGTGGCTGGTGCGCTTGATCAATGGCTCCAATCGCTTGTATGGACTGCCAGAACCGGATGTCAAATTCGGTGCGACGCATCCCACCATCAACGAAGAGCTATTCTACCGGATTCGGCACGGCAAAATTCACCCCAAACCCGACATCCAGCGCTTCGAAGGGCACACCGTTTACTTCAAAGATGGCAGCTGCGAGGATTTTGACAGCATCATCGCCTGTACGGGGTATGTGTTGGCGCATCCTTTCTTTGCCAAAGACTTTCTGGATTACAGTTCGGGTCCGGTGCCGCTGTATTTAAAAATGTTACATCCCGAATATCATAATTTGTATTTTATCGGCATGTTTCAGCCGCTGGGCTGCATTTGGCCCGGTGCGGAATTGCAAAGTAAAATCATGGCCCGCGAGCTGGCGGGTAAATGGCAACGCCCCCAAAATATACGTCAGCTGTGCGAACGCGAGGTCACGCATCCGCATTATCGGCAAATTGATACGCCGCGGCACACCATTACAGTTGATTATCACCGCTTTAGAAAGGATTTATTAAAACATTTACCGAAAGATTATATCCGCAAAACCGCTCAACGAGCGCCGGTGGCAGTGGATAAGACCCTTTAAATTGCAGGAAACGTAATTTATTTAATAATTGGGTAATAATACTACAAGAATATTATATCGCAAGTTGAATTATTTACATTTAAATCAATTTTTATATTATAACACGGTACAGTGCGCAGCTCCACTTTTCATATTCACATCACCGGGCAGGTGCAGGGCGTGGGCTTCCGTCCTTACGTTTTCCGGCTTGCACAGCAGGCGGGGTTGAAAGGCTGGGTCAACAATGCGCCCGACGGGGTACATATTGAATTTAATGCGGAAGCGGAACAAGCTCAACAATTTTATAATATTATAATTGAACAGGCACCGGCACTGGCACGCATTCTTACCCATACGATGCAGGAAGTCGCCCCACAGATATTTAATGATTTTCAAATCGTTGAAAGTCAGGCAGAAACGGAAGCAAATTTATTATTAACGCCTGATTTTGCTTTATGTAATGATTGCCGCCGGGAATTACATGATGTAATAAATCGCCGCTACGGCTATCCGTTTATTACCTGTACCAATTGCGGACCGCGTTTTTCCATTGTGCAGCAATTGCCGTACGACCGCGAGCGCACCACGATGCAGTCTTTTATAATGTGTTCAGCTTGTGCCACGGAATATCATGATGTAAGGGATCGGCGTTATTTTTCGCAGACCAATTCCTGTCCAAGCTGTGGCATTCAATTGCAATTGTTTGATAATGAGGGTAATATCCTGGAAAATCCATTACAAACGGCAATTACATTATTACAAAATGGTAAAATCGGCGCTGTAAAAGGCATCGGCGGTTACTTATTATTATGTGATGCCACGAACGCCGCAGCCATCCAGTTATTACGCAAACGCAAGCATCGTCCGACTAAACCCTTGGCATTATTATATCCAAATATAACAATGCTACAAGAAGATGTAATATTAAGCGATGCGGAAAAAGATTTATTACAAAGTCCAGCCGCTCCGATTGTATTATTATCTTTAAAAGATAAAATTGCCAGCCAGATTCAAACCGAATGGATTGCGCCCGGCTTGTCCCAAATCGGCGTTATGCTGCCTTATGCGCCACTTTTTGAACTGATAATCAATGTGATAGGTAAGCCCTTAGTGGCAACGAGCGGCAATATCAGCGGCTCGCCGGTGATTTATGAAGATGCAAAAGCCTTGCAGGAATTAGCGCCAATTGCCGATTTTATTTTGGTCAATAATCGGGATATTGTAATACCGCAGGATGATTCAGTGCTGCGTTATACGACTCATTATCAGCAGCTTATCGTGCTGCGCCGTTCGCGGGGACTCGCGCCGTCTCTCATCAATGAAACGATTGCTAAACATTTTAATCATACAATGCCACCGGTTTTAGCAATGGGGGCAAATTTAAAAAGTACCTTTTCTTTATTATATAATAAAAACGTTTATGTCAGTCAGTTTTTAGGTGATCTGGATGGTTTTGAATCGCAGGAAAGTTATGAACATACTTTACAGCATTTTCTACAATTGTTTGATAGTCAGCCGAAAAAGATAATTGCGGATCAACATCCGGCGTATTTCTCCACGCAATTGGGCGAGCGACTGGCGCAGGAATGGCAAATTCCGATTGTTAAAATACAACATCATAAAGCCCACGCATTAGCCGTTTTGGGTGAAAATTATTTACTCGATTGTAAAGAACCCGTGCTGAATATTATATGGGATGGCACCGGCTACGGCGAAGATGGTCAGGTTTGGGGTGGTGAGTTTTTTTATTATCATAATAATACTTTATCACGAGTGGCTCATTTGGCGTATTTTCCATTTATTTTAGGCGATAAAATGCCACGCGAACCCAGGATTTCCGCGCTTTGTCTCACTTATGATATACCGGACGCCATTCATTATACGAAAGCTAAATTTTCGGAAACGGAATGGAAATTATATAATAAGTTATTACAACAACCGGAACGATTAAACACTTCCAGTATAGGGCGCTTATTTGACGGAGTGGCGTCGCTATTGGGTTTGGCGGACCAAGTAAGCTACGAAGGCGAGGCGGCAATGTACCTGGAAGTATTGGCAAAAACGGGGTTTCAGCAACATTCTTTACATTTGGAAGATAATTATGTAATATCGGACGAGCCTGATTTTATCATTTCGACTAAAATATTATTAGAATACATTATAACTGATTTAAAACAAGGTGTCCCAAAACATTACATTGCAGCTAAATTTCATGTATCATTGGTGAATATTATTAAAAAGATTGCCCTTTTGACACAATGTAATAAGCTGACATTTAGCGGCGGGGTTTTTCAAAATGCATTATTGGTAGATTTAATAATACATTATTTACAAGATGAATTTTCTTTATATTTTCATCAGAAATTATCGCCCAACGACGAAAATATTTCCTTTGGGCAATTAATAGTAACGTTAAATTTTGATTTTTCGAGGTAAAGTAGTAAAAATGATGGGGTGGGTGACAAAAGTCAGTCGGATTTTCTCATTTTTTAAAGAAGTTTAGGCTTCAGAAAGCGGCACATCGTTTATAACTGTGATGCATATATAATATTTTAATAAAATACTATCCATAATTTTATAAAAATGAAGTATTTGTCCGAATATCGCGACCCGGAGCTGGTAGAACAATATTTAGCGGAGTTGCATAAAACCGTCACCCGCCCGTGGACGATTATGGAAGTATGCGGCGGACAAACGCATAGTCTGGTCAAAAATGGCATTCTCAATATGTTGCCGAAGGAAGTGCAAATGGTGCATGGTCCGGGTTGCCCGGTGTGCGTAACGCCCTTGAATCTGATTGATAAAGCAGTATATCTAGCTGAAGAAAAAGATGTTATACTTTGTTCTTTTGGTGATATGTTGCGAGTGCCCGGCTCAAAGCGCAGCTTGCTGGAAGCGAAGGCAAATGGCGCGGATGTGCGGATTTTGTACTCGCCATTGGAGGCAGTGAAGTTGGCGCAAGCGCATCCGGAGCGCGAGGTGGTATTTTTTGCGGTAGGTTTTGAGACGACAGCTCCCGCCAATGCTTTGTCAGTATTACATGCATATCATATAGGGGTAAAAAATTATTCAATTTTAGCATCACATGTGTTGGTTCCGCCTGCTATTGAGGAAGTTATGAATGATGAAGAAGCGCAAATTCAAGGATTTTTAGCAGCAGGGCATGTTTGCACCATTATGGGAATTGACGAATATTATCCCATTGCCGGAAAATATAAAGTTCCGATTGTAGTCACCGGGTTTGAGCCGGTGGATTTATTACAAGGCATATTAATGACGGTACGCCAATTGGAACAGGGGAAATATTTCCTTGATAATCAATATACTAGAGTCGTGAAACCCGAAGGAAACCCCGAAGCCCGCAAGGTAATGGAGCAGGTATTTGAGGTAGCCGACCGCGAATGGCGGGGGATTGGTACGATTCCGATGAGTGGATATGAAATACGTAAGGAATTCTCGCAATATGATGCAAATGTAAAATTTTCGGTGAATATTGAAAAAGCGGAAGAAAGCCGTGAATGTATTGCCGGATTGGTATTGAAAGGAATTAAAAAGCCGCATGAATGCCCGCAATTTGGTAAAAAATGTACGCCACAAACGCCGCTTGGCGCGCCGATGGTGTCTTCCGAAGGGGCTTGTGCCGCCTATTATCATTTTGCAAAAGCAATGGAAGCAGTGGTACACTGATCGGTATGATAATTATAATATTTTATGATTTCATCATAATTTAATTTTTGTAAAAATGCCGATCAATTATTACATCGATACATTATTATTATGAATCAGGAAAAAATACGAATGCAATTGCAATGTCCGATGCCACAGCTTGATTTTGAGGTGATTACGCTAGGACACGGCAGTGGCGGGCTTTTGACGAATAAATTGCTGGAATCAGGCGTATTTGACTTATTAAAAAATCCATTATTGGATGAACATCATGATGGCGCTATTTTTGAACTAAATGGACGGGTGGCGTTCTCGACGGATAGTTATGTGATAGCACCAATTTTTTTTCCCGGTGGTAATATCGGTGAACTCGCAGTAAATGGAACAGTGAATGATTTAGCTATGTGTGGCGCGATGGCTAAATATTTATCGCTGGGTTTTATATTGGAAGAAGGACTAAATATAAAAGAATTTTGGGATGTTTTAGTGGGTGTAAAATTTGCCGCAGAAAAGGCTGGTATTCAAATTGTTACAGGGGACACCAAAGTAGTGGAGCGCGGGAAAGGCGATAAAATTTTTATTAATACCTCCGGCGTAGGATTGGTACATCCGCAAGCACAAATTGCCAAATCGCGGGTAAAACCAGGCGATAAAATAATAATAAGTGGTCATTTGGCGACGCATGGCATCGCTATTATGAGTGTACGTGAAGGGCTGGAATTTGAGACCACTATTGAAAGTGATACGACGAATTTAAATCATATTATTCATGATTTACTAAATGAATTTGGCGAAAATATTCATTTATTACATGATCCAACGCGGGGTGGTGTAGCAACGGTATTAAGTGAAATGGCGCGCGATATAAAATTAGGCGTTGATATTTACCAAAATAGCATACCAATAACGGAAGAAGTGGCGGGTGCTTGTGAATTACTGGGGCTGGATCCGCTGTATGTTGCGAATGAAGGTATTTTTATTGCAGTGGTGGAGGCGAGCATTGCCGAGGCTTTTGTCGCAAAATTAAAGACTTTGGAAAAAGGCGAAAATGCTGCCATTATTGGGGAAGTGGTGGAGGCGCATCCGCGGCAGGTGGTGTTGACGAGTCGCATTGGCGGGAAGCGGGTAGTGAATATGCTGGTCGGGGAACAATTACCAAGAATTTGCTAAATCTTTAAGGTTTAGTAAATGTATGGCTGTTGAAATTATAAAATTACTAATTTTATTTTAATAAAAGTCAATTTCATTTAGCTTGCACTAAATAATTGCCCGAATATGGCTGTTGAAATTCAATCTTTTACCGGCGCTGCGGCGCTGCAATACCTGGATGACCTGGCAAAATTACGTATGGAAGTTTTTCGCGATTTTCCTTATTTATATGATGGTGATGCCGATTATGAAGCCCAGTATCTGCGCACTCTGGCGAATGCCCCGGATAGTGTGATCGTAGTTGCATTGGATGATAATAAAGTGATAGGCGCCTCAACCGGCATGCCGATGGCGAATGAAACTTCTGAGGTACAAAAGCCTTTTATAGAACATCATTATAATATTGAAGAAATATTTTATTTTGGAGAGTCGGTATTACAAAAAAATTATCGTGGACAGGGCATCGGTATTGAATTTTTTAAACATCGGGAGGCGCACGCCCGTCGTTTGAATCGGTTTGAATGGCTGACATTCTGTGGTGTCGTTCGACCTGAAGATCATCCCTTACGCCCGAAAGATTATGTTCCGCTGGATAATTTCTGGAAAAAGCGAGGATTTGTACCTACCAATATGATATGTTATATGGAGTGGAAAGATTTGGACGAGGCGGAGGAAAGTGTAAAACCGCTGCGCTTTTGGCTGAAAAAACTTTCCTAGATGTTAGATACCCTACGCCAGCTATCAGACAATTAACCAAAATGCTTATCTTTGCGAACGAACATTCGTTTTTAATAGAATGTTGGAAGATTGGAACTTTGGAAAATTGCACTTCCTGCATTTCGACATTCCAGTATTCCACCATTCCAATATTCCAAAAAATGATTGAATCCGGTACTGTTACTACTTCCATTCAAAACGGCATTGCCACCGTTGAATTTTTTCATCCGGCGCATAATTCCATGCCAGGGTCACAATTATTAAAATTGACCCAAGCGATTGAAACTGCCGGTGCCAACGATTCCGTGAAAGTCGTTGTTTTAAAAAGTGCAGGCGATCGCACGTTTTGCGCGGGCGCGAGCTTCGACGAACTGGCTGCCATCGAAGATTTTGAGACAGGGAAGCGTTTTTTCCTGGGCTTCGCCAATGTAATTAATGCCATGCGTAAATGTCCGAAGTTTATCATCGGGCGCATTCAGGGCAAGGCGGTTGGCGGCGGTGTGGGCTTAGCTGCAGCGACGGATTATTGTATGGCGACGCATCATTCGACGATTAAATTGAGCGAACTGGCGGTGGGAATAGGTCCGTTTGTAGTGGGTCCGGCGGTAGAGCGTAAGGTTGGTACCTCCGCATTTACACAATTAGCCATAAATGCCACCGAATGGCAGACCGCCGAATGGGCAAAAGCAAAAGGCTTGTACCACGAAGTATTTCCAACCATCGAGCAAATGGATGCTTATATCATTCATTTGACTGAAAAACTGATACAATCCAATCCCGAAGCCATGCGCCAGTTGAAGAAAGTTTTTTGGCAAGGCACCGATAATTGGGATGAATTGTTAGACGAACGCGCCGGTTTGAGCGGACAATTGGTGTTATCCGATTTTACCAAAAAGGCAATTGCCGCGTTTAAACAAAAAGCGTGAGTGGGAGATTTGGAGACGGAGAGATTAAGAGAATGAGAGGCTCGGAGCAAGAGCAGGCAATCGTATTTCGTACTTCGTAAATCGTAATTTGAAATGAATTTTGACGCGATTATTTTTCAATATTTAGAAACCGTAAACCGGCAATTGCAGGAAAATAAACCACCGGAAGTAGGCTTGACGCTGCGCCGCCTCATGAACGAAGGCTATTCCGAAAAAGAAGCCCGACACCTGATTGCCCAATGCGTAGCGGCAGAGATGTACCAGGTGATGCTGACCGATACGCCTTACAATGAAGCCCGTTATGTGCAATTATTACAGCAATTACCCAATGAACCAGAAATAAAATGATGTTTTTTATTGAAAATGTAAATAAATCTTTAATTCTGCCCGAAATTATTACATCTATTTTCCTGATATTTTAAATGTGAAATCCAAATAAAGCCATGCAACAGTATTTAGCTTCGACTGCTATTTTAAACAGTGATCACCCCAAAATTCAAATTTTTGCCAATAAAGTTACCGAAGGCTCCCGCGCAGATATTCAAAAAGCCGTGCGCATCTATTACGCCGTACGCGACGGTTGGAAATACAATCCATATAATATTAGTTTTAATCCTGATAATATGCGGGCGAGTGCGGTGCTAGAACGTGAGGAAGGACATTGCCTTGACAAAGCCAATTTGATGATTACGCTGCTGCGGGCGGTGGGCATTCCGGCGCGGCTGTGCCTGGCAAAAGTGCGCAATCACATCGCCGCGGAGCAGATGACGCAAGCCTTTGGCACCGATGAATTGACTCCACATGGCTACGTAGAAGTGTATTTGCACAATCGCTGGATCAAGGCAACGCCTGCCTTTAACAAAGAATTATGCGATAAACTTAATGTCGCTCCCCTTGACTGGGATGGCTCGAACGACTCTATTTTTCAGGAATTTGACAAAGTGGGCGGGCAGTTTATGGAATACTTGGAGGATTACGGCGCGTTTGATGATTTGCCAGCTGAGTTTATTAAAGCGAATATGAAGCAACATTATCCGAAGTTTTACAGAGAAGATGTGGAGTGGACGAAGGAGTTGTTTTTTGCGGGTATTTAGTATTTAGTACTTGGTATCTGGTATCTGGTACTTGGTATTTAGTATTTGGTAATGTGATTTTGGATGTAATCTTTTTTGGAATAGAGTTGTAATTTTATATTTGGAATGTAATTAAAATCAAATTTATATCATAAAAATTTACACAACATGCATGATTTTCAAAGTTTGAAGGTCTGGCAAACGGCAATGGATCTGGCAGTAGAAGTGTATGAAGTGACTAAAACTTTTCCCAGTGAAGAAAAATTTGAATTAACCCGGCAGATCAGGAAGTGCGTGGTTTCTATCGCTTCTAATATTGCGGAAGGAGCCGGTCGGAACACGCCCGGAGAATTCAATCAATTTCTCGGCATTTCCAATGGTTCCTGCTGCGAATTACAAACGCAGTTATTAATTGCAAAAAGACTAAATATTTCTGATGGAATTATTATACAAAACTTATTTGAAAAGGTAGAATCCGTTAAAAAAATGAACTCCAAACTCCAGCTATCTTTAAAAACAAAGCGCCCCTAAAAAATACCGAGTACGAAGTACTAAGTACCAAGTACCAAATACCAGATACTAAATACCAAGTACCAAATTATGTTAAAGACAGAAACTCAAATCGCAAAAAAAACGCTCCTCGAAGCCTTCCGACTCATGGCAACCGCCAAAGCAATGACGGAAATCTATGAGGAAAATTTCAAATTTGTCTCCAAATACGTACACGCCACCTCGCGCGGGCACGAAGCAATTCAATTAGCGTTAGCCTTGCAATTACTGCCGCAGGATTGGGTCTCGCCCTACTATCGCGACGACGCTATGCTCTTGGGCATTGGCATGCGACCCTATGATCTCATGTTGCAATTGATGGCGAAGCGCGACGATCCTTTCTCCGGCGGACGCACGTACTATGCGCACCCCAGTCTGAAAGAACCCGACAAACCCAAGATCATTCATCAGTCCTCGGCTACCGGTATGCAAGCCATTCCGACTACGGGTATTGCAATGGGAATCCAGTACCAAGCGTTGACGGGTTTAAAGGTTGAAGGGTTGAATGGAGCCGATGATGATGCCAAGGGTGGCGGTTCCCCCTTGGGGGGTCAGGGGGCTGTTGTGGTGTGCTCGCTCGGTGATGCAGCCGTAACTGAAGGAGAAATTGCCGAAGCTATGCAAATGGCGGCTTTGAAGCAGTTGCCGATTCTATATTTAGTACAAGATAATGGTTGGGACATCTCCGCGAATGCCGAAGAAACCCGAGCCCAAAACGCAGCCGAGTACGCCCAGGGCTTCAAAGGCATTGAAGTACGCAGCATTGATGGGAGTGATTTTACAACCTGTTATATCACATTACAAGAAGTTATTAAAAATATACGTAAAGAACGCCGCCCTTATTTAGTGCATGCTAAAGTTCCATTATTAAATCATCATACTTCCGGGGTGCGCAAGGAATGGTATCGGGATGACCTCGAAGAACATCAGGAGCGCGACCCATACCCCGTTTTGCGCGAGCAATTACTCGAAGAAGGCATCTCCGAAGCGGAAGTTGCCAGGATCGAAGCAGAAGCCCGTGAATTGGTTCTCGCCGATTTCAAATTAGCGCAACAAGCTGAAGACCCCCGTCCGGAAGACCTCTTTACACACGACTTTGCGCCGACGCCCATTACCGAAGAGCGCGGCGAACGCGAACCAGCCGGTAAGAAACCGACCGTGATGGTGGACAGCGCCCTCTTTGCCATTGAAGAACTGATGCGCAAGCACCCGGAATGCCTCTTGTACGGGCAGGACGTGGGCGGACGCCTCGGCGGCGTGTTCCGCGAAGCGGCAACCCTGGCACAGAAGTTCGGTGATCATCGCGTTTTTAATACCCCGATTCAGGAGGCGTTCATCGTGGGGAGTACAGTGGGCATGTCGGCGGTAGGATTGAAGCCGATTGTGGAAGTGCAATTCGCCGATTATATTTGGCCCGGATTGAACCAATTGTTTACGGAAGTTTCCCGCTCCTGCTATCTCAGCAACGGCAAGTTTCCCGTGAGCATGATCCTGCGGGTGCCCATCGGCGCGTACGGCAGCGGCGGTCCCTACCATTCTTCCAGCGTCGAGTCGGTGGTGACCAACATTCGCGGCATCAAAATTGCCTACCCCAGCACCGGGGCTGACCTGAAAGGCTTGTTAAAAGCGGCTTATTACGACCCGAATCCCGTTGTCATTTTTGAACATAAAGGCTTGTACTGGAGCAAAGTGCGTGGCACCGAAGCGGCTCGCACGATCGAACCCGATGAAGCCTACGTCATTCCATTCGGCAAGGGACGCATCGCGTTGGAAGCCAACTCCGCAGCGGTAGAAGCCGGCGAATCCCTGCTGGTCGTTACCTACGGCATGGGGGTCCACTGGGCACTGAATGCAGCCAAACAATTTGAGGGCAAAATCGAAATCCTCGACCTGCGCACGCTCTTCCCGCTGGACGAAGACCTCATCTACGAATTATCAAAAAAGCACGGACGGATACTGGTCGTCACCGAAGAGCCGGTGAATAACACCTTCGCCCAAAGCGTCGCCGCCCGCATCCAGGAACATTGCTTCGAATACCTCGACGCGCCCGTGCGCACGATTGGTTCAGAGAACTTACCCGCCATTCCCCTCAACGAAACGCTGGAAAAGACGATGATTCCGAGTATTGAGAAGGTGGGGAAGGCGATAGGGGAGTTGTTGGCTTATTAATTGGAAACATTTATACCATAGAAAGGTGTCTTACGTCTTCAAGCTGTAGGACACCTTTTTATTTTCATCCTCTCCAAACTAAAGACGCCTGTCTTTTTAACAAAACCTACCATTTACAAAATGGCAGATGCCAATTTTTACATCAAACCTGCCCAAAAATATCCCGTAACTATTAACTACAAGGTCAAAATTGCTAAATACGACGTGTAAACTGCTAATTTATTTGTAGTAACTGCCAGCTACAATAGGGAAAATATTAAAAAATATCCCGTAGATGCCATCTGCAACGTTGCACTTGCCAGATTCTGCGTGGAAGTTGGCGAATTCCACGCAGAATCTGGCAGATTCATGCCGGAACTTGCCAGATTCACCATTGCAGATGGCGTCTGCAACGATGAAGTTGGCAACTTCTGCATATTTGTTGGCAGCTGCAACATGTTAGTCGGGGCTACGGTATATAAATTGCCAACTGCTGCATATTTGTTAGTTTCCACAACATTGCAACCGGTAGTTGTAAGCTGTAAAATGGCGTTTACCACCCTGAAATTGGCAGCTGCTATTGGCAAATGCTGGTACTCTTTCCTGCACCCCTCACCCTTTTTTAATTGGAAAAACAGTAAGGATATTTTTTTATCATCAATTTTTAGTAAATTAGTGGGTACAACTTTGTCCAAATACCAAACAAAATTTGTTTTATTAGCAGGTAATAATTTAAATACGTACTCATGTCGAAAAACCTGACCGCATTAGCCGGAAGAAAAGGCAAAGGATTGACTAACAATCTTTTTGAGCGCATTGCCAACCTCGCGGAGGAATCCGGCACGCCCGACCAGGCAGCTTTGCAGCAAATTGCGGAAGAATTTCTTATCGGCAATGCCAATGTGTATGGCACCGCCACGTTTTATAATTTTACCAAGCCCGCGAACCAAGGCAAAAAAGTATATGTGTGCAATGGCAGCGCGTGTAAGCTCGCCGGCACGCAGGAAGCAGTCACTTCCGAGTTGCAAAAGCATTTTGCAGCGGAAGCAATCGGGGAAATGTGCTGTCTGGGGCGTTGTCACGAAAACAGCGCTTTCCACCTCAACGGTCAGAATTACTCCGCTAAAAATGCGGCTGAAATCTCCAATATTGTCAATGGAACCTTACTGGATGGCGTGGACAATTACCACGTAGGAGCGCTGGGAACACCGATTTTGACCACGCCTTTTCCCTCCATGGAAGTGGTAAAACAGGTGTTAGCCGAAATGTTCCAGGCAGGTCCGGAGGCAATTTTACAAACGATTAAAGACTCTGGCTTGCGGGGCAGGGGAGGAGCCGGTTTTCCAATGGCATTCAAGTTAGAAGCCTGCCGCAAAGCAGCAGGAGAACCCAAATTCATTGTCTGCAATGCCGATGAAGGAGACCCGGGCGCTTTTTCCGACCGCTATCTGATGGAACAACAACCGCTGGCAGTGCTGCTAGGAATGTTGATTGCCGGGTACGCCGCCGGAGCGGAGAAAGGCGTGATTTACATCCGCGCCGAATACCCCGAATCCATCACCATCATACAAGAAGCCATCAAATTCTTGTCTGCAGCCGGCTTACACGGCTCCGATCTCCTGGGCAGCGGCTTTGATTTTTATTTCAAACTCATCAAAGCGCAGGGCGCTTATATTTGTGGCGAGGAAACCGCGCTGTTGCAGTCCATCGAAGGCAAGCGACCGGAGGTGCGCGTGCGTCCACCTTACCCGGCGCAGGAAGGCTTGTTCGGCAAACCGACCGTTGTCAATAATGTAGAAACCTTAGCCAACTTATTTTTTATTGTAGCCAATGGCGGGCAAGCTTTTGCGCAGATCGGTACGGCGCGTTCGAGCGGCACCAAATTGCTGTCGCTGGATGGTTCCTTCAATCGACCTGGTTTGTACGAAGTGGACATGGGCACTCCCCTGGTACAGGTGGTAGAAACCCTGGGTGGGGGCTTCCGTAAGCCCATCAAAGCCCTGCACATCGGCGGACCGCTCGGCGGACTGGTGCCGGTGCACAAAATTCCGGACTTGACGGTGGACTTTGAATCGTTTGCGCAGCAAGGCTTTCTATTGGGGCACGCCTCCATTATTGGTATTCCCGAAGCTTACCCGATGGTGCAGTATTTGGAGCATTTGTTTGAATTCACCGCGCACGAAAGTTGCGGCAAATGCTTCCCATGTCGCATCGGTTCGGTGCGGGGGCAGGAATTACTGCACAAAGCGCAACACCACGGTTACCAAATTGATACTGAATTATTTAATGATCTGGTAGATACCCTGGCGAAGGGTTCGCTGTGTGCATTGGGCGGCGGAATTCCCTTGCCGGTTCGCAACGCGATGGCGTATTTTAAAGAAGAATTGAGTCCGTATTTTAAAAAATAGAAGTAACAGGACACTGATTATTATGATTTTTAGGAATACTTAGGATAAAATCTTAAAACCATCCTAATTGATCTTATCAAATCAGCGTCCCATCAAACATAAACGGTTATGATCGCTGCTATTCCAACGAAAGAGACCCAAATTACGACCAAAGTCGCTTATATCAACGGCAAAGCGTACGAACTACGCGCCGGGGAGACCATCCTCGCTTTTTTGAAGCGGCATTTGGGGGAAAATTATGTGCCGACGCTTTGCGATGCGCCCAATCTGGAGCCGTTTGGTGCCTGCCGCGTGTGCAGTGTGGAAATTGCCCGGCAAGGGAATGGCGGCTTGAAAACCGTGGCTTCCTGTCATACCCCGATTGAAGAGGGCTTGATGATCTATCCTGATTCGGAAAGCGTGTTAAAGCTGCGCCGCAATATCATAGAACTGGTGCTCACCGATCATCCGCTCGACTGCCTGACCTGTGAAGTGAATGGCAACTGCGAATTGCAGGACGTGGCAGCGCAAGTCGGCATCCGCAAAGTGCGTTACCCCGAAGGGAAGAACCATCTCGACCGCGAAAAAGACCTGAGTCACCCCTATATGACCTCGGATATGTCCAAATGCATCCTATGCTACCGTTGCGTACGTGCGTGTGACGAGGTACAAGGGCAGTTGGTGCTCAGCGTAGCGAATCGCGGTTTCGACAGCATGATTATTAAAGGCATGAACGAGTCCTTTTTCGACTCCGACTGCGTATCCTGCGGCGCCTGCGCGCAAGCTTGTCCCACCTCGGCAATATCTGACATCTACCAGTCCAAATCCGTCGTCGCGCAGAAAAAAGTTCGCACCGTTTGCACCTATTGTGGCGTCGGCTGCAATCTGGAAGTGAAAGTAACGGGTGATAAAGTGCTGAGCATTCAGGCGCCGTACGACGCCGAGGTCAATTCCGGGCACACTTGTCTGAAAGGGCGCTACGCCTTCGCATTTTACAAGCATCCCGACCGTTTGCAAACGCCTTTGATCAAGCGCAATGGCAAATTTGAAGCGGCGACCTGGGACGAAGCGTATGATTATATTGTCGAACGGATTACCGACATTCGCCAGCAGTATGGTCCAGACTCCATTGCGGGGATTTCTTCCGCCCGTTGTACGAATGAGGAAAATTACCTGATGCAAAAATTCATCCGTGCGGTGATTGGTACCAATAACATCGACGGTTGTGCGCGTGTGTGCCATTCACCGACCGCCATTGGTATGCAACGTACTTTTGGAACGGGCGCAGCTACCAATTCCATTGCTGATTTGAAATATACCGATTGCATGCTCGTTATCGGCGCAAATCCGACGCAGGCACACCCGGTTACCGGCGCTAAAATCAAGCAGCAGGCGATGAAAGGCAAGACCTTGATTGTCCTCGATCCACGTAAAACGGAGATTGCCCGCTATGCGCACCATCATTTGCAACTGCGTCCTGGTACGAATGTGGCAGTTTTGAATATGATGCTGTATTACATCATGCAGGAAGGTCTGGAAGACAATTCGTTCATTCTCAGCCGTACCGAAGGCTACGAGGAATTCCGCGAGAATATTTTAAAACTCAACATTGACGAACTCGAAGCCATTTCCGGGGTGCCGCGCGAGCAGGTGCGGGCGGCAGCGATTGACTATGCCAAAGCGAATGCTGCCATGTCGTTCCATGGATTGGGTGTAACCGAGCATTTTCAGGGCACCTACGCGGTGATGTTGATCGCCGATCTGGCAATGATCACCGGCAATGTGGGCAGACCCGGCTGTGGCGTGAACCCCTTGCGCGGTCAAAACAACGTGCAGGGTATGGCGGATATGGGCGTGCAGCCTTACCAGGGTGCGGGCTATTTCGATGTAACGAATCATGAAATAGTGCAACGGTTTTCCACCTTCTACGGGCGACCGGTTTCCGACAAAATAGGCTATACCATCCCCGAAATGTACGATACAGCCCTGGAAGGCAAGCTGAAAGCCATGTGGATCATCGGGGAAGACGTCGTCCAATCCGATCCCAATTCCCAAAAGGTGATTAAAGCCTTGGAAGCCTTGGATTTCCTCGTCGTGCAGGAATTATTCATGACCGAAACCTCCAAATATGCCGACGTCATCCTCCCAGGCGCCTCCTTCCTCGAAAAAGAAGGCACCTTCACGAATGGCGAGCGGCGCATCCAGCGCGTACAAAAAGTAGTGGAACCCATTGGCGATTCCAAACCCGACGGGCAGATCTTGTCAGAAATAATGAACCGCTTCGGCTATCCGCAACGTCCGTACACGGCAAAAGGCATGCTGGAAGAGATTGCACAGATTGTGCCGTTCTTCGCGGGCGTGCGCTGGGAAGAACTGGGCGAGCAGGGCAAACAGTGGCCCGTCACCCCTGATGGCAAGGATACCAAGATTCTCCATCAGGAAAGCTTCAAACGCGGCAAAGGACGCCTGGTATTCCGCGATTTTATTGAAACACCCGAACTCGATGCCTACCACGAGCAGTATCCGTTCATTCTTACGACCAATCGGGTGCTCGAACATTACAACAGCGGCACGATGACCCGCCGCACACCTAATGTGCAAATTATTACAGAAGACGTCTTGTTGATCAATCCCGTAGATGCAAGAGAGCAGGGTATTGAAGAAGGACAGATGCTCAAGCTGGTATCTCCGCGGGGCGAAGTACCCAGCAAAGCACATATCACCGATGAAGTAAAACCGGGCATCCTGAGCACGACATTTCACTTCCCTGAACTGATGGTCAACAACGTCACCTCCGATGTGCACGACAGCGAGGCAAATTGCCCTGAATACAAGGTTGTAGCCGTGCGATTGGAGAAAATGTAAAAGTTGGATCGTTTCGTTTTCGACTTTTGTGCAATTGCCACTAAAAGGAATTTATTTTTTCAACAGCACCGCACGTCCCTTCTTCGCGGATTGCCGCGCAGCGTCGAGGATTTGATTTACTAAAACATTGTTTTCCAAAGCGGAAACCTCAAACGGCTTCGGTTGATAAGTACCTTTGACAATGGCTGCCAGACAGGCAATGCCGTCGGTGAAAGGCAGGTAGTCGTTGGGTACGGTGATGGTTTGTTCGGCGCCGTCTTTGGGAAAGCGGTAGCGAAGCGTTTGTCCATTCACGGCAATG
>JBKBWT010000047.1:0-4245 GCA_046314415.1 Saprospiraceae bacterium | reverse complement strand
GGACTGGAAGGCGGTGGCGGCAATGGCGTAGCCGCCTTCGCCATACACTTCAATGTCTTTCCGGCTAGTCGTCCATTTCCAGGAAGGTTGCAACACGGCAGTCAGGTCGCCATAGTCGAGCACAATGGTAACGTCGTCTTCGGCGTGGTAGGTCTGGGGTTCGAGGCGTTGTGCTACGGCAAAGACGCTCTTGGGCACCTTGCCATTGAGCAACCAGCTCGATAAGTTGGCACCGTAGCAGCCGAAGTCAATGATCGGACCACCGGATTGCCGGGGATCGGTGAGCCATTCCATAAATGCTTTAGTCAAGCCCAGTTTTGCAGGGCCTTCGTGCCCGTCGTTGACGATGATGCGGCGGATTTTGCCGAATCGAGGGTCTTGCGTGAGTTCCAGGAGCTTGTAAATGGAGGGATACCAACTGGTTTCGTAGTTGGTGATGATCTGTATGTCCGATTGGCGGGCTAATGCTTGCATTTTTTTGGCGGTTTTATGGTCTAAGGCGAGCGGTTTTTCTACCATAACGTGGATTTTTCGGGCGGCGCAGGCTTCTACCGTTGCGAAGTGCTGGGCTATGGAGCCGAAGTCGGCAACTGCCTGGGGGCGGGTGGCATCTAGCATTTGATTTAAATCGCGATAATGTAAAGAGGCAGGGAGATTGTACTTTTTAGCATAATATTGAAATAGGCTGTCACTGGTTTCATAAATACCGACGATGACTGCGTCTGCGTGCGTTCTGCCAAACACAAATCCGCCAACGTGATCGTGGCTTAATCCGGCGATGGCAATGCGAACTTTGGTGGTATCATTCCAGTTGTTGGCATATAAGGATAAAAAATAGCAGGAAAACATTAATACAGCGCAGAATTTATAAGATCGCATGAGTTATTTTTTTCAAAAATAGACAGAGTTTTTTATATTTCTATTAAGGAGTGAGCGCTGCTTTCTTAAATTTTATAAAACAATACTGCATAGCCTGTTTTTGCGTTTGGATGATGTTAACAATTATAGGCAATAAATTATGCTTCCATGAAACTGTTGTACATAGTCTTGCTATGTTATTTAGGTAGTGCCTCCCTCTTGATGGCTGCCGAGGTGTATCCCATATATCTGCGCGACTTTTCATTGCCCCTCAACGAATTTGATTATTATGTAGAAGAGGTCATTGACGTGCGCGATGTAGATAACTACATTGGCTTCGTGCGCAAGGGCTTAGGCGACCGCAAAGTACCTGCTACACTGGGCGAGCGCAGTGTAGAGGAGGAACTGAAGGCATTGTTTGCACGAAGTTTTCCGGCTGGTAATGAAAAAACATCTTTGATTGTTCGAGTCAATAAATTGCTGATTTATGAAGTAATTTATGCTGCCAAAGCCTATGCTTTTGCGGAGGTCAATCTTTCTTTTCTTGCCAGAAACGGCGACGTTTACCGCGAATTGTACGAAACCGGCACCATGATTACCAAGCCAGGGCTGGAAGTCACCGGCTCGCACGAAAAGAATATCATCCAAGCGCTGGATCATTGTTTTCGACAGTTTCGTGCCTATGCAAGTGCCGGGGAAATGCAGGCGCTGACCGTGCCAGCGGACGAATTGAGGTTGAATCCTATTGGTAAAAGGCATTACCCCATCGAAACGGCAACGGAATACCCCAAAGGCGTGTATCATACGCTTTCGGATTTTCGCAACAACACGCCCGACGTGACAGTGGATTTTACAGTGAATTACAAAAAACAAAAGAAAGAAGAGACTTTAGAAGCAGTGCCTGATTTTGAAAATTCAAAAGTAAACGCAGCTGAAATCTGGGGCATTTCCGATGGTAAGCAAATTTTCATCAATGCACAAGGCTCCTTCCACGCGCTTCGCAAAGAAGGAAACGACTTCCTGGTGCAGGCACCCTCGCTGAGCACAGGCGTCGGTTCTGCTGTATTGGGGGGTATGTTGGGGGGTGCGATCGGCGGTTTACTGTTGAGCGCTTTCGATAATTCGCCCGGTAAGGAGATGACGTACAAAATAGATTTTACTACTGGTGCAATTGCTCCCTTAAAGGAGCCTAATTACAAACGCATTGAAGCCAGAACAGTCATTTACTTCACGAGTTTTGCAAAAGAAGGCGCTCAAATAAAGGTGTTGGTAAATGGCGAAGAACGCTGCACACTGCAACCCAGTGAATATTATATGTTGCGCACCAAACCTTCCCAAACCAATTTGGACATTTGTATTGTTGCGAATGGCGAACAGGCGTGTCAGCAAATTACACCAGAATTGATAGAAACCAATGCTTATCTCTGCCGCCTGGAGAAGAAAGGCACCCCGGCAATCGAAACCACCAGCGCCAATACCCTACAGACAATTCAGGAAAAAATACGTGAGGGGAAGGCAATAGAAGTATGTGTGAGTAAATAGTGGATAATCTTGATCAGAAAAGAAAGCAACTAGCATGATCGGCAAATTTAGTCGAATATCAAAGCAAAAGTATTGCCGGTTCGGTTCATATTTCCTCTAATTATTTTTGTAACCGATGTAATATTGTAGCGCCGGCGTGCGCTATTTTCAATAAAATACAGCATGTCCGACCCGCTGTTTGCTAAAACGAATCGGACATGGCTGATCAGTTACTGCACGTGATAAGCCTGATTGTGGTCTAAGCCCGCGCCACACTTGGCACACATGCCCCGCGTACCGCTGCCACCTTCACAACCTTTGCTACAGATGTAATGCCACACCCCGGCGGCATTCTGCGCTGGTTCCTGCGTCTGTGGCGTCTGCACCGTTTGCACTTGCGGGGTTTGCTGCGGCGTCACCTGCTGCGGATTGGTCAGAATCGGAGAAGGTGCCAATTGTGTATTGCTCGTCGCTGCCCCTGGCTGATTGTGAAAAGCCTCGTTGTGGCGATATTGCATACCACAGGAAGGACAAGTACCTGACTCAGGTCCGCCACTGCCGGGACAATTATTCGGACAAACAAAATGCTGTACGGCTGCGGTTTGTACCGGCATCGGTGTATTTGGTTGCTGCGTTTGGTCTGGTTTTTTATCGGACTGGCAAGCCACGAATAATAACGCTACCACGCAAATCAATAAGGTAATGTTAGGATTCATAATTTGTTTTTTGCGTAAATATAGAAAATGTGACGCAATACTGGTTGCTTTTTAAGATTTGGGTGAGTTAAGTGCTCTAATTGAGTCATTTAGATTGGGTTGCCACCAAAAAAGAAAATGGTTCACGCTGCGCAAATGCAACATGAACCATTAGGTCGCCTTGCAGAAGGCTTATCTAAAGAAATTCGGATTATTGTTAAATGCCGGATAGTTATTTTCTTTGTACAAATTATAGCGCAGGAAGATATTAAAACCCACATTCGACATTCGCGCCTCCCGTTTCAGGCGGGTCGTAAGGTCGAGTTCACCGTAAGCATCCACACCCACTGTCCACTGCAGTTCACGGTCAATGGTTTTACCGACACTGCTGCGCAGTACAAACAAATTCCCCTTGTCCGTACCCAGCGGCTGAATCGGCGCAAAGTAAGTAGAAACCAGCTTGCGTCCATCGGTGTGCCCGATACTGTTTACCAGCGTTGAAGCGCCAAAACCTTTGTCATAAATGAATTTATAACCCCCCAGAAAGCTACAGGAAATGGCCTTATCCAGGATGTAAAACTCCTTACCAAACCCAAGCGTGCCGCTGTACGCCATTTGCTCGTAAGTAGAGGTAGAACTCATGGCTTCAGCAATCAAAATGAGCGGAATCGTGCGGTGCGTCACCCGCGCAAAGAACCCGAAGCGCAACTGCGTAAAGCTCTGGCGCAGCTGAAAATCCTCTTCAAACTGTTCCCACTCGTAGCCTTCCTTATGCGTCAGCTCAACGGTCTTGTATAAATTATTCAGCGGGGTACTCTCAAAGCGGGTATCGTGCATCAGACGCGAAGCACCTATATTCATGCCCACACTGAAATTCAGTTTTCTGAAATTAAATTGTCCGTAGGCAAGTTCTGCCGACAGCAGCAGCAATGCCACGAAAGTAAGGGTAAGCGCTCTAAGCATAGTAGTCTGTTTTGACATTTATAGTTGGAGGTTACTAATGCGACCAACTTTATTAGCAAAAATTTTAATTTCAATACTCTTGTGACGCAAGAAAAATCACCTGGTCACATTTTAGGACGTCTTTTTTCGGCATGAGCGTTTGAAGTTGGACTGTTTGATTGGCTTTGTGTGTAGTTGCTTCTTTTAATTCCAATGTTTCCTACTGTAG
>JBKBWT010000046.1:0-22142 GCA_046314415.1 Saprospiraceae bacterium | reverse complement strand
ATGTAGGCTCATGCTCCTTTTTTTACCCCAAATTTAATCAACTTTGATTTTCAACTATTTACATGGACGCAACTCTGATGTAAAAACCGATATTTTTAAGACGGAAAACATCCTGGAGCGCGACACCAAATTATACGCCACCATGAGTGACTACTTCAGCCCTAATTCGGAATATAAAAAAATTTAACAATGTGCCAATGTGCTGATTTGCCAATGCGTCAATCCATTTGTAATGGCGTAAGCATCGAGGGCATTAGCAAATTAGCACATCGGCAAATTAGCAAATGTAATGAGTAAAAAAGAACCTGTCCTCTTTCAAATCGGCTGGAACGCCTGTATCAAGTGCGGTGCCTGCGTCGCCGTATGCCCCCAACCCATCAATTTTATCAGCGAATTTGACACCATCGCCGTGCACACGCCTTGCGACATCGCCTGCATGGTGTGCGAAGACATTTGCCCGGTGACTACGATTACGCATAAACCTATATCAGCGTTAAGCGAACATTTTTATTTTCGCTAACTTAGGCGCCAGATATCAAATGCACGACCACTAATAACAAACAACCGATAACCTTATTACCATGAGATTTGTCCAACACAAGAAAGAAGCTTATTATTTCTATCGTTTTCTCTCCATTTTTTATGATAAATTTGTCAATCCGCTGTTCTGGACCGCGCGTATGCGCGATGAATCGCTGGCCTTGGCGGAATTAGATAGAAATTTAAAAGTGATTGACGTCGGTTCCGGCACCGGATTTACCACCCAGGGCATTGTCAAATTAGTGCCGCCCAAAAATATTACTTGCATTGACCAAAGCCCGCATCAAATGGCAAAAGCCAAGCAAAAGCCTGATTTACAGGGTTGTACGTTTGAATTGGGCGACGCCGAAGAAATTCCCGTGCCGACCGATTGGTTCGACCGCTATGTTTCCGCCGGGAGCATTGAGTACTGGCCCAACCCGCAAAAAGGCATCACCGAAGCGTATCGCGTCATCAAACCCGATGGAATTGCAGTGTTGATTGGTCCTTTGGAACCTAAAAACCCGTTTGCCCGCTTCATTGCCAATACCTGGATGTTGTTTCCAACGGAAGACGAGTATCGCATGTGGTTCGAACGTGCTGGTTTTGAGGATATTAAGATTCATTACATCCGCCCGCAATGGTTTCGCAGCAAGAGTGAATATGGCTTAGCCATTTCTGGTCGCAAACCCGAACCCGGCGAATCGCCGCTGCCTGCTGCTTCCGTCGAAGCGCTCGCGGAGCCAGAAAAACCCATGACGCCATTGCGTTGGGCACAACTGATGCTGCGCGTCATTGTTGGTTCTGCGGCTGGATTTTTATTTATTCCCATCGCTTTGGTTGGGTATTTACAACGCTCCTTTGACCAGAATAAGGAAGACGTACCAGAAGAATATAAAGAACGCCTGAATGAATATCAAATCGGCGCTTTGATTGTAATAATCTTATTGATAATATTAATTTTTCGGGCAATTTTTTAAAAATAGGACGCTGATTATTACGATAGTTATGATGTAAACTGATCTTAAAAAATCATAAGAATCCGTTTTATCAGTGTACCATCTTAAACGTATGTCAACACTATCACTGAATCAAAAAATTCAACAATTCTACGACCAATCTACTCCTTTGTGGCTGGATGTCTGGGGAGAACATATGCATCATGGTTATTATGGGAAGGACGGCAAAGAACGCAAGGATCATCGGCAGGCGCAAATTGATATGGTAAAAGAAGTATTGAAATGGGGTAATTTAGACGCCAGATACCAGATGCCAGATGCCAGACGCCAAGTAGCAGGCAACACCTACCAAATTTTGGATGTAGGCTGCGGCGTGGGCGGTAGTTCGAGGTTGTTGGCAAAATTATTTGATGCCGAAGTGTTGGGATTGACCTTGAGTCCAGTGCAAGCAAAAAATGCCGAAAAATACACGCAACTAGCTGGTTTACAGGAGCAAGTAAAATTTCGGGTGCAAGATATGATGACCTTGAATGAGTCCGATGGGCAGTTTGATTTGATCTGGTCGATGGAAAGTGCCGAGCATATTAAAGACAAACCGGAATTATTACATTTATTTTATCAATTATTAAAACCCGGTGGAAAATTTTTAATGGTAACCTGGTGCCACCGCGATACACCGCCGGATTTAAGCCATTCCGAGCAAAATTTATTACAACAAGTTTGTAATTTATATCATTTGCCGCCGTGGATTTCCATTATGGATTATGAACATTTAGCAAAAAATGCCGGGTTTGTGAATGTCAAAACCGAAGATTGGAGCCAAGCCGTGTTTCCATTTTGGGGCGCGGTGATTCAGTCAGCATTTACCTGGCAGGGCATGAAAGGCTTGCTACGCTCAGGCTGGGGCACGATCAAGGGCGCATACGCGATGCGTTTCATGCAGGCAGGCTTTCGGCGAGGCATTATCAAATATGGAGTCATCCAGGGACAAAAGCAATTATAATTACATGAACCATTTTATTAAAAACTTTATACGCTTTTCGCGTTTGCACACGGTAATCGGCACCACACTGAGTATCAGCACATTATACGTGCTGGCGCTTTCTTTTTCCGACTATAATAATGTACAGATCGGTACGTGGTTATTCACTTTATTAAGCTGCCTGGGTGCCAATATTTACATTGTCGGCTTGAATCAAATCACGGATATTGAGATTGACCGCATTAATAAGCCCTATTTACCACTGGCCTCCGGTGCCTTTTCTATGCGGTTGGGGTACATCATAATCAGTATTTCCGTGTTGATTTCTTTAATCATTGCATTAACATTAGGTAAATATCTGGCGCTAACGGTGCTGTTAAGTTTAATGTTAGGCACGATGTATTCGCTCCCACCTTTTCGTTTGAAACGGTTTTATTTTTGGGCAGCGTTTTGTATTATTGCCGTTAGAGGACTGATTGTCAACACATTACTATTTATACATTTTCATTCTCTTATTAATTTTAAACAAGACATTCCGCCGGTGGTGTGGCTGCTCACCGCTACGATTTTTATTTACAGCATTATTATAGCCTGGTTTAAAGATATTCCCGATATGGAAGGCGATCAGCAGTTCAACATCAAAACCTTAACCTTGCGCTGGGGCGCTAAAAATGTATTCTATGTCGGCAATTTTTTAATCAGCGCCATTTACCTGAGTTTAATGATCCTGCCTTTTTATTACAATCTGGATGTACATAAAACCTTCTTTTTAGCGATGCATTTATTCTTACTCACTGTCCTGTGGATTGTAAATTCGAGGGTTAAATTATCTTCTAAAACGTCGTTTCGCCTTTATTATCAGTTTATTTGGGTTTTATTTTTTTTAGAATATATTACCTTTGCAGTTGGTGGAGTGTTGGGATGAATGTCTGAATCATGATCTTCAGGATTTTAGTATCGGCAGGATGTAAATAAATTTTTAATTATCTGCATCATGATTCAGACCACAATTATTCATTATTTCATTATTAATCATTCATTTTTAAGGCTTTTCACCGGATTCACCACTGCCGCCCGCATCGCTTGAAAACTCACTGTGAGCAGTGCCACGCCCAGCGCCATGACGCCCGCCAGCGCGAACATCCACCATTGCATGGAAATGCGATAGGCAAAGGCTTCCAGCCAGCCGCTCATTGCCCACCAGGCGATGGGAAACGCCAGCAACGCCGCGATCAAAACCAGTTGTAAAAAGTCTTTCGACAGCATAGCAGCAATGTCTGTAACACTGGCAACCAGCACTTTACGTATGCCAATTTCCTTGGTACGTTGTTCCGCCGCAAAGGCAGCCAACCCGAGCAGCCCCAAACAAGAAATCAACACTGCGAACGCCGCGAAGATGCCCAGCACTTGCCCCGTACGCACGTCGGTCGCATAATTTGCATTAAATGTTTCATCCAAAAAGCTGTATTCAAAAGGCACACCGGGGAAAATCGCCGCCCATTTTTGTTGCATCGCATCCACGGCATCCTTTACTTTGCCACTTTGAATTTTAATGGCGAGATTGCCCAGCGGTTCGTTGTTGCGCACAATCAGCAGCGGTTCAATGGCATTACGCAGGGACAACGTATGATAATCTTTTATCACACCTACCACCGTGCCATTCACCGGAATCTCCTGATAACCGCCCTGCGGCGTGTAAGCATACGTGTAATAACCCAATTTCTGTTGCGCGCCTTCCTCCCACTGAAAGCGTTTTTTCGCCGCTTCGTTGATGTAAAATTCAGTAGCACTGTTGGCAGTTCCTGTGGTAAAATACTGACCCTCAGCTAATTCAATACCTAAAGTTTTTAAATATTGATCATCCGCCAGCATAAACTGAATGCCAACATCCGTGCCCGGGGGCAAAAAATCGGGTACTAATTTATTCCCGCCGATCACCGTACCTGGTAAATGACTACTAAATGAAGCCGATTTTACGTACGGTAATGCTTGAATTTCGGTTTTGAAAACCTGCCGTTGATTTGCAGGTAAATCGCCTTGAAAATTCATCGTCAGCACTTGTTCGCGGTCGTAGCCCAGGTCTTTTTTACGAATGTATTGCAATTGATTTACAACTATAATAGTGGTGGTAATCATTACAATAGAAGCAACAAACTGCGTGACCACCAATCCTTTGCGAAAGTAAGCCGCCGAGCCGCCGGTTATAAAAACGCCTTTCAAAGTCTCCACCGGTCGGAAACCCGAAAGCACCCAGGCAGGATATAATCCGGTAAGTAAACTGATTAGTAATAATAAAATGAGCCCGAATGTAATATTATCTAAAATCAATAAATCACTGGTTTGCAACGCCTTACCAGCAATCTCATTAAAATACGGCAAGGTAAAATGTAATAAAATAATAGCCAATATAAAACTGACCGTGACAAATACAAACGATTCGCTCAGAAATTGGGAAGACAATTGACGGCGGTCAGCGCCCAGGGTTTTCTTCACACCGACTTCCTTGGCACGCTTGGTGGCACGGGCAGTGGCGAGATTAATATAATTGAAACAAGCGAGTAATAACACGACCATTGCAACTAAAGAAAAAACCGACACATATTGGATTGCCTTTTGCGATGTAACTTTCCCGGAAAGGGCTTCGCGCAAGTAAATATCACGCAATGGAATGAATCGCGGTTTCCAGATCGCCGCATTCGGGTCGCCGCTGGCTTTTATTAAATCTTGCGCCCGTTCATTGAGTTGCGCCGCCGTGCTCCCCTCCGAAAGCAAAGCATACGTGTAATGCATTCCATCCCAAAACCCGCGCAGATTATAGCCGATCAGCTCTTCCGCTTTATTCATATCCGTCAAAAAATCAATATCTTGATGGCTATTATCGGGCAAATTTTTCATTACACCCGTTATGAATAAATCCTGTTTTTTATCATAACGGATCGTTTTTCCGACGGGATTTTCATTGCCGAAATACTTTTTTGCCATTGCTTCCGACAATATTACACTGTAAGGCTGATTCAAAGCATTCTTTACATCACCATGTAATAACGGGAAGGTAAAAACGTTAAAAACATTACTATCCGCAAAATAAAAATTCGGTTCGTAAAAAGATTGGTCGCCAACGGTAAGCAATACTTTGACCGGCGCGAGGCGCGTCACCTGTTCCACCTGACTCAATTCCTGCTCTAGCAAAGGCTTCCAGGCACCGCCGCCCGCCGCCGAGCCTTCAAATTGTTGCAATAAAACAATCCGCTCAGCATTCGCATGAAAGCGATCATAACTCCATTCGTCCTGGACATATAGTAAAATTGCTAAACACACGGTCAAGCCGATTGCCAGCCCGCCTAAATTAAACAAAGCATAAGTGCGATCGCGCCGGAAATTGCGCCACGCCATTTTCAGGTGATTCCTCCACATAGGATCAGAATTTATAGCATTTTATAATTTTCTGAATTCTTATAATTTTATTTTCAGAAAAAGGGAAACAGTAAATATTATATTTTGTTTAAGTGTTCAGGTGCAAATATTTTAAATAATTTCGATTTAACTATTTGACTATCAAAATTAAAAATATAAAATTACTCATTTCTTAAAGATTCCACCGGATTGGCTACGGCGGTACGCATGGCTTGTAATGTAATGGTTAATAAAGCGATGAATAATGTAATAACACCCGCCTCCGCAAACATCCACCATTGAATATCAATGCGATACGCAAAATCCTGCAGCCATTGGCTCATTGCCCACCAGGCGAGCGGCACCGCAATGACGGCGGCGATTATGATTAATCGTAAAAAATCTTTTGATAATAATGTTAAAATATTATTTACACTTGCGCCTAGCACTTTGCGAATGCCGATTTCTTTGGTACGATTGACCACTACGAGCGAAGTTAATCCTAATAACCCCATGCAAGCCAGCAAGATACATATAGAACCTGCAACACCTACGATGCGCCCCCAGCGTTGTTCGGCTTGGTAAAAACGGTCAATATTTTCGTCCAGAAAACTGTACTGGAAAGGTAAACCCGGTGCCGCGCTTTGCCAGGCTTTTTCAATCTCTTGAATCGCCGGAGCCGGATTGCCCGGACGCAGGCGCACCAGCATCTGAAAAGGCTGATAATCCGCAAACATCTGGAACATCATGGGTTCGATGTTTTCATGTAAAGAACGGAAATTGAAATCTTTTACGACCCCAATCACGGTCGGCGTCATTTGCTCGGAATAACCGGTAATCTGCTGACCCACTGCGTTTTCCAGCGTCCAGCCCATGTCTTTCATCATAGCTTCATTAATAATAATTGCATTCATGCTATCCGATGCATAATTATAATCAAAATTGCGCCCCGCTATGATATCCAAGCCCAAAACATTTACATAATTTGGATCAATATGATATTCATACACCGATTTATTTTGTCCTTTATACTCAAAACCCGTGCGACTCCAACCCGCGCCTTCGCCCAACGAGATTTCTGCCGTTGCTACGCCAATGATTTCGCGGCTCCCTTGCAAAGCCTGCCTTAAACGCGGAAAAATACGCTCGGTATCGGTATTACTGGCATTGATCACCAGTACATTTTCTTTACTAAATCCCGGATTTTTGGAACTCAGAAAGTTTAATTGCTGTAACATGATCAATGTGCTGACTACCAAGCTGATAGATAAAACAAATTGAAATGATACGAGCGAATTGGTAAACCAGTTGGCACCTTTCAAGCGCAATTTACGCTTGAGAATTTCGACGGGCTTGAAGCTTGATAAAATCAACGCCGGATAAGCGCCTGCCAACAACGCCACCGTCAGTGTGAGTGCCGCCAGCAAGGGCAGCATTTCGGGAAATTGCGAGAAATCCCAGGTCAGTTCGCGAGCCGCCAGGGTATTGAAAATAGGCATTAGAATTCTTCCTAATCCAAAACCAATTAACATTGAGATAATTGTAAGCAGAAAAGATTCGGTCAGGAATTGAGCAAACAATTGCTGACGTTTGGCACCTACCACCTTGCGCACGCCCACTTCGCGCGTCCGACTGGCAGACCGACCAATGGAAAGGGTTGTAAAATTAATACAGGCAATCACCAGAATCATCGCACCGATGCCCAACAAAACCAAGGGATAACGCGGATTGATCGGAGGTACATCACCGCCGCCTACCGTGGGGTCAGTGTGCATGCTACGCAAGGGTTGTAAGCCAAAATTAATCGAAGGTTTTTTGCCGGTTTCTTTCGCAACTATCTCTAAATCAGCAACTTCTGTAGGATAATATTTCCGGCGGAATTGTAGTAGCCTAGCGGTTTGTTCCGCCAGGTTAGAATGCGATTTCAATGCTACAAAGGTGAGAAACCCCGAACGATTCCAATTATCTATGGAGCGCTGCCCAAATTTAGTGGTGTACAGCCGCTCATAATTTGCCAATACATCAAACTGAATGCTGGAATTAGAAGGCGGATTGGCAGCGACGGCAGTCACGGTAAAGGACACAAAATCTTCTTCTACCTTGATTTCCAGGCTTTTACCAACAGGGTTCTCATTGCCAAATAGTCGTTGCGCCGTTTTTGCTGATAAAACGACCGCGTGCAATTCCTGGAGCGGCGCTTTTTGATTACCTTTTAGAATCGGAAACGAGAACATTTCAAAAAAAGATGGGTCGGCATAGGTGATGCGCGCCGTGGTAGTCGCGTGGGGCGTACGCACAAAATCTTCCCCCCAGGGCTCGCGCAGGCGCACGGTGTTTGCTACCTCCTCCGGGAAATCCGCTTTCAGCGCCGGACCCAATGGCATGGGCATATAAGGATCCTTGGCTTCGTCAATATCTTGTAAATCTTTAATATGACGATAAACGCGATAAATATGATCGGCATTCGTATGAAAACGATCATAATTAAATTCATTCACTACATATAATAAAATCAGGGAGAAACAGGCTAAACCCAGGGAAAGCCCAAAAATATTGATACCAGCAATGGCTTTGTTTTTCCAAAGACTGCGGAAGGCGATGAGGAAGTAGTTTTTGAGCATAATTTTTTGAATTAAGTGTTGTTTTTAATATAAAATTACGCCCTAATTATTAAAAAATTAATCAACGATATTATATCCAAATAATAAAATACTAATATTTTATTTTAATAATCAGGGCATATTTACTTTAAATCTAAAATTTATTCACTACGTAGGCTCTTCACCGGATTGGTGAGCGCTGCGCGGATACTCTGAAAACTTACAGTTACAAAAGCAATGACCAAGGCCAGTACGCCCGCCGCCACGAACACCCACCACTGAATGCGGATCCGATACGCAAAATCCTGAAGCCAACCATCCATAAAATACCAAGCCACCGGAATGGCAATAAGCAGCGCCACGAGCACCAACTTCATAAAATCTTTTGCCAGCAGCCCAACAATATGCGCCACTGAAGCACCCAGTACTTTGCGGACACCAATTTCCTTGGTTTTTTGTTGAATGGCATGCGTGGTGAGTCCAAACAAGCCAAAGCAGGAAATTAAAATGGCGAGAAAGGCAAAGTAACTAATGGTTTTGCCAAAATTTGCTTCGTTATCGAAAGTTTGTGCAATGGTTTCGTCCAGGAAATTGTAAGAAAAAGTACGCTCCGGAAAAATCTTATTCCATTCGCGTTCAACGAATTGCAAGGTTTGGGAAATGTCCTGCGGTTGCAATTTGATGGTAAACGTAGTAAAAGTGGGCACATTGACATTCATAATCAGCGCATCGATCGGCGTTCGCAAGCTTTGGTAATTAAAATCTTTGACCACACCAATTACCACCCCTTCTTTACCCGGTTGCATCACCCGCCCGCCCAGGGCTTCCTCCGGCGTATTCCAACCTAATAATTTTACCGCACTTTCATTGAGGACAAAGGCATTCAAATGGTCGGTGCCAAAGGCACGGTCAAAGCCGCGTCCCGCCACCAATTCCAATTCGTAGGTTGGCAAAAAATCGTAATCTACTGCCAAATCAGAAGCAAATATGTTTTTATCCTGGCTTACCTTTTCTGACCAGACCGGACGCTGCACGGCGCCCAAGCCCAATGCACCGGAAGATACCGTTGAACCCTGGATACGCGGATTTTTGGCAATTTCCTGTTCAAATGCTTCCATACGCTGCCGCATTGAACCGTCCACACCGCCAAATGCATTGTGCAAATCCGCGCTGAAAAGCGGAATGGTAATCATCGCGTCCTGGCGAAAACCCAGCTCTTGAGTGCGCAAGAATTGCAGCTGCTGATAGACAATCATGGTACCGGCAATGAGCGCCACCGATGCTGCAAACTGAATGGTGATGAGCGATTGGCGCAGCCATGAACCTTTAGAAGAAGCCACTACACCCCGTGCTTTGAGGGTATCCACCGGTTTGTAACGCGTGACGAACAGGGAGGGATACCAGCCTGCCAACAAAATGGTAAGGATCAATACAGTGCTGAAAATCAGCAAGTTTTGCCATTGCCAAATATTTGCGGAGGGGATTTGCCGCGCTACTAATTCGTTGAATGTCGGTAGGGCAAGATAAACGATTGCCAATGCGAGTAAAAATGACAAGACACTCAGGAGCGCCGTTTCACCAAAAAAATGCTGCACCAAGCCCCGCCGTCCAGCACCCAATACCTTACGAATGCCCACTTCACCGGCACGAGAAAAAGACAGTGCGGTTGCCAGATTAATAAAATTGATACAAGCAATAATTAAGGTAATAAAGCCAATCCCCATAAACAGGCGCATGCTGCGTTGATCGGCAGTAGCCGTGGGTTCGAGCTGAATATCACTGTTAAAATGTAGCTCCCGCAAAGGCTGTAGCGTAAAAACCTGGTCGTTGCGATGTTGCGGCGGCGCAAATTTTGTTAAAAATTCCGGGAAACGCGCGTTGATATTTTTGGCAGAATGGCCAGGTTTCAATAATACATAAGCTGCTGAATGTGAGGCAATCCAGTTGTTTTCTAAGACATCCTCTACCGTTTCACGAAGGTTTTCCGGTTCCACGTCAACGATATTTTGATAAGGCGCCAACAAATCAAACTGAATATGTGAATTGTCGGGATACTTTTTAATCACTGCCGTGATTTTGAACGGAAATTCATTCACAAAATGAATGGTTTTGCCCACCACATCGGTTCTTCCGAATAAATTGTTCGCTATTTCATCGGTGATAACGACAGAATAGGGTTCGTCCAAAGGATTTTGCCGATTGCCCTGTAAAACGTCAAACGTGAGCATTTTAAATATTTCAGGATCAGCAAAATACGCATTCTGAATTTCTAACTTCTTCAATACCTCACCCCCGGTTTCCCGAAAAATGGTGACCGGCAGACTTCTTGGAAAGAGCCGCGCAGTCGCTTCAATCTCCGAAAAAAACTGCGGCAACTGTGGCGCCAGCGGCGGCGGTATTCGTGCTAGCGTCAGATTTGAATTTTGGAAATGCACACCATAATTAATCCGGTAAACCCGATCCGCTTTTTGCTGAAATGTATCATAACTTTGCTCGTATTGCCACAGCAGCAGCACCAGGAAACAACAAGCCAAGCCCAAAGACAAACCAAATACGGTAATAAACGTATAAGATCGGTGTCGGGCAAAATGACGCAGGGTAATTTTTAACCAGTTTGTCAACATATTAATTTAGTTTTTCAATAGCTTTATGTAAATAAAATTCACTTTATTACATTATCATCACAAATTACTACATTATTCATTCTTTAAAGCATTGACCGGATTGGCAATTGCCACCCGGATCGCCTGAAAACTCACCGTTAATAGCGCAATTCCCAAGGCAATGATCCCGGCTATAGCAAACATCCACCATTGAATATCAATGCGATATGCAAAATTTTCCAGCCAACGACTCACGGCGTACCAGGCAATCGGCGTAGCAATGATAAAAGCAAAGAAGGTGAGCCGAAGAAAATTTTTATTTAGTAACAATATAATATCTGCGGCAGAAGCGCCAATAATTTTACGAATGCTGATTTCCTTGCGGCGGCGTTCTATTACAAAAAGGACTAATCCGTACAAGCCCAAACACGCAATAAACAGCGCCAAACCCGTGAAAATATTGAGTACTTTACTGAGTTGTAATTCTGATTTGAAAAGTTGATCCAGATTTTCATCCAAAAAACTGTAGGTAATGGGTACTTGCGGTTCAAATCCCGACCAGGTTTTTTCAATGAAAGCCACGGATTGTTGCAGATTGCCCGGTGCTAGCCGAATGGAAACGTAATCCTTAAAAATAAAGCCTTCTAAAAATTGCATGGCGAGCGGCTTGATCTCATGATGCAGCGATTCAAAATTAAAATCTTTTACAACGCCAATAATCTGAAGTTTTTGTTCGTCTTCAGCGCCCTGGTTTTTAATCACGGTTTGCCCAAGCGGATCCCCGTGAATGCCCAGCGCCGCAATGGCAGCCTCATTCAAAATAACGCCAAAAGTGTCCGATGCAATTTTGCTCGAAAAATTTCGCCCGGCGAGCAGTTGCATATCCATCGTTGGTAAATAATCTTCGTCAATTTGATACCAATTAACCCCCTGCCCTTTCATGGTATTTTCCAAGCGAAAATCGCGCACCTGATAAGTTTGTAAGCCCGGAATACCGCTGGAAAATGACGCTTGTAACACCTGAGGATTCGCTTTTAAAGCTTGTTTGAATGCTTCCCGCTGCTCCTCAATTTCACGGTCATTTTGAATTATAAATATATTTTCTTTATTGAATCCCAGATTTTTATGTTGAAAATAGCCCACTTGTAAATTGACAATCATCGTGGTCGCAATCAAGCCAATAGAAATGACAAATTGAAATACGACCAGTGCATTGCGCAGATTACCTTTGGGGACACCAATGCCTAAATTATTTTTTATTGGTGTAAGAGGCTGAAAACGAGCGATGTATAAAGATGGATAAATACCTGCCAGCAAACCGACACTGAGGGCAATGCCCGACGTAATGAGCGCAATTTGCGCCGCCGACCAAAGATTTTGTCCGGGAAAATCAATCAGGAATTGTGCGGTCAGGAAATAAAAAGTTTTCATGATCGCAAAGCCGAATAAAGTAGCCAGGCTAGCCAGCAGCAGGGATTCGGTCAGAAACTGCGCTACCAACTGACGTTTACCGGCACCCATCACTTTTTTTACCCCTACCTCTTTGGCACGCGCGGTCGCATGCGCTGTTGCAAGATTGATATAATTTACACCTGCTAAAATTAATATAAATAAAGCAATGATAGTCAGCGTATTAACATAAGTCAAATTGCCATTTGGCGCCATTTCTGACAAGTAATGCGACGTGAGATGAATGTCCGTCAGCGCTTGTAATGGAAAATGAAAATACTGGATTTCTCCTTTGATCTGAGGAATGCCATAATCTTTGGCTATTTTATTAAATTTTTCTTGTATATTATATAATTTCTCCGGCGTCGGTTTTTCGCGAAACAGCACATAGGTATGCATAATGGGCCAGGTCCAACTCGGATTTCGGTGTAAATCATCAGGATAACTGTTGGAAGAGATCAAAAAAGTGAATTGAAAATGGGTATTTTCCGGCAAATCCGGCATGACACCAGTGATGGTCCAGGGAGTGCCTGCGTCCTTGCCGCCCATAATGCGCCGCCCGACAATATTACCGTTTGCCACGGCTGCTTCTCCGAAATACCGCACCGCCGTACTTCTTGGCATGACGACCGATTGAGGTTGCTGCAATGCGGTAGCTGCATCACCTTCAATTAATCGATAAGGAAAAACCTTGAAAAAATCTTCACTTACCGCATAAACATTGGTTTCCCGAAAGATTTTGGTGTAGTCGTGGTCAGGACGCATGGTAAAATCCGACCAAGTATAAGCCCTTGTTACAGCTTCTGCTTCAGGAATATCTTTTAAAATTACTTCTGCCAGGGGCGGTGGCGCAGTAGCATAACGTTCTTGTAAATCGGCATTGCCCCAGGCAAGATTCACCCGGTAAACGCGCTCCGCAGTCGGAAAAAATGCATCGTAACTGCGTTCGAACTGTACATACTGCCAAATGACCAAACACGCGGCAATACCGATGCCCAAGCCCAGCATATTGATGCCAGCAGTTAATTTATTGCGTAGCAGATTTCGCCGGGCAATTTTAAGATGATTTAGCAGCATGCTTATTTATTTTAATTTTTTTGGAAAATTATTTACTTTTCATTTTTCCTTATTTAGCTATTATCTATTTTTTAATTAAAATTTTCATTTCAATTACTTCATTATTAATTTTTCATTATTAATTATTCATTTTTCAAACTTTCTACCGGATTCGCAATGGCCGCCCGCACCGCCTGAAAACTTACCGTCAGCAATGCAATACTCATGGCAGCTACCCCGGCTACCGCGAACATCCACCATTGAATATCAATACGATACGCAAAATCTTGCAGCCATTTTTGCATTGCCCACCAGCCCACCGGTGCCGCCACCGCAAAGGCAATGAGCACCAATTGTAGAAATTCTTTAGATAAGAGATTGGTAATGTCCACGATAGAAGCGCCAAGTACTTTGCGAATCCCGATTTCTTTGGTGCGTCGCTCGGCAGAAAAAGTGGCTAGCCCGAACAAACCGAGACAAGATAAAAAGATGGCAATGCCCGCAAAAATATTGAGTAAATAGCTGGTGCGCTGGTCGGTTTCGTACAGTTTTGTAAACGTCTCATCTTCAAAGGTATATTCAAAAGGCTGGTCAGGCAGCATTTCCTTCCATATCGCCTCAGTGGCTGCCAAGGCTTGGGCAGTTTGGGCAGTATTCGTTTTTACAAACACCATTAAACCCCAATCCGGCTGATTACAAAGGATGACCGGCATAATTTGCTCGTGCAAACTGCGGAAATGAAAGTCTTTTACCACGCCGATGATTTGTCCTTTCCGCCCCTGGAACGTAAGGCTTTTGCCAAGATAAGGCTCCTGGAGTTGCAGGGTTTTAATGGCAGTTTCATTGAGAATCAAATTAGTTTTATCTGCTATATTATCTTTTTCAAACCAACGCCCGGCGGCGAGTTGTAAGCCAAAAATTGCTTGAAAATTAGCATCCACTGAAAATTGTGCAACCGTCGGATTAAAATTTGGGTCGCGTCCTTCCCAGTCCAGGTTGCCGCTGCTGCTGCTCTGATTATTAACGACGGATTCGCTTGCCCGCGTCAGCCCTTGAATACTGCTCTGCGCACTGAGCTTTTCCTGAAAAGTGGACAAAGAACGTCCAAATTGCTCGGATCCGATTCCTCCAAAAGCCTGCCAAGGAATGATCACTGAAAAAATATTTTCTCGCTGATAGCCTAAATCTTTATTCTTAATAAATTGCAATTGTTGATAAATTATAATTGTACTAATAATCAGAATAGTAGAAATAAAAAATTGCACCACAACCAAGCCCTTTCTGAAATAAGCATTTTTACCGCCCATCCAGCTCAAACCCCGGAGTAAACGGATCGGCTGAAAAGAAGTAAGCAAAAGCGATGGATAAATGCCGGTGAGCAAGATCGCTGCCAGGGTCGTACCGCCAAAAATGAGCCAGACCATCCAATTGTCGGCTTGTAATTGTAATGGAATTGGTAATATATTATTAAAAAACTGCAAGCCTATTTGTACCAAGCCAATGGATAATAGCATGGCGATCAGACTGGTGAGTATAGATTCAGTCATAAACTGCCTGAAAAGCAAGGGTTTACCGGCACCAATTATTTTTTTAATGCTTACTTCTTTCGCGCGCAGGCTCGCTTTGGCGGTTGCCAGGCTTACATAATTAATGCAGGCAATTAATAATATTAATAATCCTACTAATGCAAAAATCTTTACCGTCGTTGCGCTGCCGGCAGCAAAAGCATCACTCATGAGCGAGCGGTCAAAATGCATGTCGGGGAGTGGTTGCAAAGTGTGATAAGAGGTCGAATCACCGGTTTTATTGGCGCGGAGTACGCTGGTTAATTTTTGTGCGACCGCTTTCAGGTTCGCGTCATGATGTAATTGTATAAAAACATTATAATTAAAATTGCCCCACTGACTATCATTTTTATAATTTTTGGGATTGGCTAAATAAGCGGATAAAGGCAGGATATAATCAAATTGAAAACTGGAGTTGGAAGGATTATGAATCACCCCGCTAATTACATAATCGGTTGTGTCAATGCGAATGGTCTTTCCGGTAGATGGTTGATTTCCAAATAGTTGCTGTGCTTTCTTGTCCGTTACTACAATATTATGCTGGTCCTGTAATGCATTTTGCGGATTGCCTTCTATAAAATTATAATCAAATACTTTAAACCAATTTTCATCTACATAATAATGTTCTTTTTCTTTATATAAATTGCCATTTATTTTAAAAACAGCATTCCAATTCCCATTTTTAAATCGGGTAAGCGCCTGAATTTCAGGGATTTGCTTTTTAGCTTCCTCGCCTAGCAGCAGCGGTGTGGTACTCCAGTGCCAGGTCTCATTATCGCTGATTTTAATATGACTTAAAATGCGATAGGTCTGATCCGCTTTGGCGTGGTAGCGATCAAAGCTCCACTCATTTTGTACCCAAAGCAAGATCAAAACTGCCGTAGCTAAACCGATTGCCAGCCCGAAAATATTGATGAAAGCGCTGAGTTTATTGCGCTGCAAACTACGAAGCCCAATAAGTAAGTTGTTTTTAAGCATAGCTAAAGCAGTTTATGGTTATAGTTATTAGTTCTAATGAAAGAATGAAAGAGTGAAGGAATGAATAATGACAAAATAAATAATTTAATATGATTTGATTTATTTAGTAAAAAACATAAATTATTACTATTCCTTCATGCTTAATTATTTCATTATTCATTTTTAATTACTTCACTATTCATTCTTAAGGCTCTCCACCGGATTCGCCACCGCCGCCCGAATCGCTTGAAAACTCACCGTTGCCAGGGCAATCACGATGCCCAATACGCCAACCATCACAAACACCCACCATTGAATATCAATGCGATACGCAAAATTTTCCAGCCATTGATTCATCGCATACCAGGCAAGCGGTGTTGCCACCAGCAAAGCAATAATGACCAGGCGCAGAAAATCTTTTGATAAAAGTCCAACTATGTTCATTAAACTGGCACCCAACACTTTACGAATACCAATTTCTTTGGTGCGTTGTGCGGTCGCGTGCGTAGCCAAACCAAATAAGCCGAGGCAGGATATAATAATTGCTAATATACCAAAGCCTTTGGTCGTTGCCGAAAGCCGATTGTCATCTTCATAAAATTGGGCAATGCTTTCATCCAAAAACCTGCCGGTAAATACTTGCTCCGGGAAGATTTTATCGAATGCCTGCTGAATATTAGCGGTCGTTTTCGCCAGATTTTGCGGACGAATTTTCACCCCTGCTTCCCAATAATATTCTTTTCTGGTAGAAATCAGTAGCGGCTGGTGTTCTTCGCGCAGCGAATGCGTGTGAAAATCGGCTGCCACGCCCACAATGTCCACCATTGTACTTCCCCCCAGGCGCAATCTTTGCCCCACGGCTTCATTCGGATCGGTAATGCCCAGCTTTTTGAGCAAAGTATGATTCACCACCCCCTGTCGGACGGTATCAGAAGGCGCAAACCATTTACCGGCTAAGAGCTGAATCCCATAGGTTTCCTGGTAGTTGGCATCCGCAAATTTCAAAGTTACCGCAAATGGCTCATCTTCCGCGTGCGAGCCGTAGCGGAAATTCGACATCCAGGTATTCCCGGAAAGCGGCTGGTCGCTACTCAAGCTAACTGATTCAACATCAGGCACTTGCAGTAATGTTTGCCGCAATGTTTCCTGCCGGGCAATGCTGCTGCTATCGGAATTAAAGGAAAAAGTATAAACCAGATTTTTATCAAATCCCAAATCACGGGAGCGAATAAAATCGAGCTGTAAAATGGTGACAATAGCACCAATGATTAAGCCTTGTGCAATGGTAAACTGTAAGACAACCAAGGACTTACGCAAAGCGGCACCACCAAAAAATTGATTATTGGTATTATTTTTCAAGGCTTTTACCGGTCGGAAGCTGGCTAATGCAAAAGAAGGATACAGCCCTGCTAATAGCGTCACGCTCAAGGTCAACATTGCCAAGAAAGCCCAGATGAAAGGTTGTGAAAAGAAGGGCAAGGTATCCGGTACGTCAGAAATAAATTTTAATAAAGGCGAAGTAAAATATGCCAGATTTGCGCCTAGGATGACCGCAACTAGCACAATGACGCCGGTTTCGGTCATGAATTGCCCGATAAGTTGTCTTTGCTGACTGCCCAAGGTTTTCCGCACGCCCACTTCTCGCGCCCGCAGCGCAGCCTGTGCCGTCGCAAGGTTGATAAAATTAAAACAAGCCAATGCCAGAATTAAAATCCCAATGGCACTTAACACTTTCAGGCGGGTTTTGCTAATGCGATGCGAACCGGAGTTTGGATAATTTTCGTTGTAATGCAAGTCCGACAAGGGTTGTAGCACATGAAAACGCGACTGTTTGCCGGATCTACCCACGTACTCCTTTTCTCCCACTTTAGCAAGGCTGGTATTGGTCACTGCCATCTGCGAGGCATCGCGCAGTAGCGCATACACTTGATTATTAGAGCTGCAACTACCCCATTCCGTATCGTAGAAAAAGTTACTGGGATTGGCTTTCAGCGTGGCATAAGAAACAAGAAACGGAAAGGTAAAATCACAATTTGCCGGCAAATCAGCGAGTACGCCTTTCACTTCCACCGGAATCAAATTGTCAACCAGCATCGTTTTGCCCATTGCATCCTGCCAATTGCCAAAGCATTTTTCCGCCCAGCTTTTGGTGAGTACAATCGCGCCATTTTCTTTTAACGCAGTGGCAGCATCTCCGGCAAGCCATTGAAAATCAAATATTTTTACAAAATTTGGTTCAGCAAAAAAAGCCGTTTCCGGCGGCGTCATTCCCAGTTTTTTCAGAGGCGTGCCACCGTTGGGATTGGGAATCGTCAGCGTTACCCACAATTCGCGCACCCGACTCATCGCTGCAAATTGGCTGATGTTATTTTCTATTACATCCATTGCCGGAATCGGCGTACATACAGTATAGCCCTCGCCTTCGGCACGTTTCTCGTAGGAAACAACCCGAGCAATGCGATCATAATTTTTAAAATTTTTATTAAAACTTAATTCATAGGTAACCATGCGGTAAATCAGGAGGACTGCCGCAATGCCTACTGCCAATCCTACGATATTAATAAGGGCATAAAGCCGATTTTTTTGTAAAGTCCGCAGCGCTATTTTTAAATGATTGCCGAACATAATATAATGATTTTGAGGGATATTATTACTTATTATTAAACAACTATGCTAAAATCAAAATTATATCAAGTTTATTTACTCACTACGTAAAGAATGCACCGGATTCATCACCGCTGCACGGATGGCTTGAATGCTTACCGTCGCAAATGCAATAAACAGCGCCAGCATGCCACTCAGTATCAATACCCACAGGTCAATTCCTACCCGATACGCAAAATCTTCCAGCCATTGATTCATCGCCCACCACGCCAGCGGGGTAGCAATGAGTACCGCAATGAGTACCAGGCGTAAAAAATCTTTGGAAAGCATGACAACAATGCTACTCACATCCGCCCCCAATACTTTGCGAATGCCAATCTCTTTCACGCGTTTTTGCACCATCAAAATCGTTAATCCAAAAATGCCGGCGCAAGCAATCAGAATGGTAACCATTGTAAAGATCGTTGCCAACAACAGCGTCCGTTCCACCGATTCGTACTGCCGGTTGAAGGCTTCGTCAATAAAGAAATAACTCAAGGGCAGACGCGACGGGATTTGTTTCCAGCGCTTTTCGAGGAGTTGAACCATGCTGCTGGCACTACCCGGTTGCAGTCGGATACTGAGGTAGCGATTGTTCTGTACATTGGCAGCGCCATCGAAATAATGCAGAATCGGTTCAATTTCACCGTCCAGTGAGCGATAATGAAAATCATCCATCACACCCACCACTTCCAGGCGCAGGTCGGTACCCTTGCTGTGCAGCACTTTGCCGACGGCTGCTTCGGGTTGCCAGCCAAATTCTTTCGCCGCCGTTTTGTTGATGAGCACTTTCGTTTCTGCGGTATCCGAGGCGAGTTGTGCATTAAAATTGCGACCAGCCAGCAGTTTGATGCCATACGTTGTAAGGTATCCGTCATCTATACCGCTATGACGCAGCCGAATCGTAGTATTTTCATTTCCCGTAGGGAAAAACACATTATAATTTTCCCAATATTGACCAGGAATGACCGAAGTTGTCGAAAAAGCCTTTACCTGGGTATGATTGCGCAAGTCGTCCAGCGTTTGATTGATCGATTGTAAAGCCTGTTTTGGGTCGCGGTAATCGAGACTTAAATCGAGTACTAAAACATTTTCTTTATTAAAATTCAAATCCGCATTTTTCATAAAATCAATCTGCCGGAAAACCGTCAAACTGCCTACAATCAAAATAATGGCTATAGAAAACTGTATAATAATCAGTGCATTACGTAAATTAAAAGGATTGCTTCTGCCTTTATTCATTTCACCTTTCAAGGCTTGAATGGCGTTCACCGTTGCCAACTGCACCGCCGGATAAACCCCGGCGCACAGGGCTAAAAATAAAATGATCCCCGCCAAGCACAGCAACAAAGGATAATTTTGGCTCAGATTCAGCGTCAAACTCAAATTTAATTTTTCATTCAGCCATTTGAGTGATACTTGTACCAGACCCAAGCCCAACACCGTGGCTACACTCGACACCAATATTGATTCGGTCAAAAACAATCCGTTCAACTGGCTTTTACTCGATCCAATCAGCCGTCGTACCGCTACTTCGCGCATTCGGCTAAAGGACACAGCAGTCGTCAGGTTGATAAAATTGATACAAACCACCACAAGAATAAAAATCGCAATCCAGAATAAAGCTTTGATATACGAGCTATTACCAATATACTTTTCGTATAAAGTATCAAAATCCAGCATTGCCAACGTGCGATCCTTAGCGCCTTCTGCGTAATGCCGCCGGATAAAATCGGGTAATTGCTTTTCCAAAGCCTGGGGATCCGTTCCGGGTTTTAACAATAAATAAGTGGACGAGAAAGAATTATACCAATTCGCGGTTTCCAGAAAATCTTTGTTGTTCAAGCGCTCGGTCAGCGGTGCCAACGTACGAATGCGCAGGCTGGAATTCGGCGGAATCGGCGCGAGCACGCCCACTACCGTATATTGTTTTTCTTCGTTGGTTTTCAGCACTTTACCTATGGGATCTTCCTTGCCAAAAAGGGCATCCGCTACTTCCTTGCTCAGAATAATACCGCCAGGATTTTGCAAGGCTGTCGCCGCATTGCCCTGCAACAAAGGGAAACTAAACACATTAAAAAATCCGGTATCTACTTGCATTACCGGCTCCTGCACTTCCTTGTCGCCATATTGCAACCAGTATTGTTCCCATTCTAAAATGCGCGTACCGTCTTCAATTACCGGATATTCGCGGCGTAGTTCGGGCAAAGCCGGAAAAACCGTCTGTGGATAAGCGCCATTTTCTTCCAATACAAAAATCCGGTCGGCTTTTTCGTGAAAATGGTCATACGTCAGCTCATTTTGTACGTACAAAAAAATCAGGGTAATGCTGACAATGCCAATCGTCACCCCGGTAATATTGATCAGAGAAAAAAGACCGCGCCGGGTTAGGTTGCGAATGGCTAGCGTGATGTAATTTCTTAACATGACGTAAAGTTTTTATACTAATTTCACTATACTGTTATATATTTTAATAAAATCGAAGTTTAATATTTACATTCACAATGCAAATTATAATAACTCACTCACTTCGCAATGATTTCACCGGATTAGCTATCGCTGCCCGTATTGCCTGCACACTTACCGTCACCAGCGCCAATAAAAGCGCAGCAACGCCCGCCGCCAAAAATGCCCACCATTGTAATTCGATGCGGTACGCAAAATCTTCCAGCCATTTACGCATAACCCACCAGGCAACGGGAAAAGCTACTAAATTGGAAATGAGTACTAAACGCATAAATTCTGTTGATAATAAGCTGGCAATCTGCCCTATATTGGCACCCAGCACTTTGCGAATGCCGATTTCTTTGGTGCGCTGCTCGATCATAAAAGCGACCAACCCCAGCAAACCCAAACAAGCAATAAAAATAGTGAGCAAGGTAAAAAATGCCACGGCTCGCCCCAGGGTGCGTTCTTTTGCTGCCAACTGATAAAAATTTTCGTCAAAAAAATGATATTGCAGCGCATCCGTAGCCCCAAATTGCTTCCAGACTTTATGGATAAAATTCACAAAATCAGCCGCTTGCGCAGATTGTAATCGAATTGCCAGCACATAACCTTCCGGCTGATAACGAATGACCACTGGCTCAATTTTTTGCCGCAACGATTGAAAATTAAAATCTTTCACCACGCCGATCACCCGCCGCCCATAGCCGACATCTGCGCCAATCGGCTCTTCTAATGCCAACGCTTTTACTGCTGCCTCATTCAGAATGACCGCCATACTGTCTGATGCCCGTTCCTTTTGAAAATTGCGCCCTTCAAGCAGGCGCATGCCAAGCGTAGGCAGGTATTTTTCATCCGCCGGGAAGGTCTGAATCGTCATATCTTCGGGCATTTCGGGCGTTTTGTACGTGTACATCCACACGCTGCTGCCCGCCGGCATGCGATTATTATAGCTGGTGCTGATTACTTGC
>JBKBWT010000045.1:0-22218 GCA_046314415.1 Saprospiraceae bacterium | reverse complement strand
ATTGCCCCTGCTACATATCAAAAACCACCCAAATTCCGTTTAAGCAAAAAAAATCAAAAACAGATTTATGAAAAAAAACATCATGCTATGCCCTCTCCTCCTGATTGCCCTTTGGGCGGTTCCAGCTACCCTTTGCGCCCAGACGACGGGCAAAACCAAAGCAAAAACCGAGCAGGAAGGTGGCGTATTATCCATTTTCAAAAAGAAGGAAAGTACTGAAAAGACCAAGCCAGTGGATGCAAAAACCACTAAAAAACAACAGTCGGAAGCGGAAGTAGATAAAAAAGAATTGGACGAATCTTACAAAGAAGCCCGCCGCGAAGTACGCGCCAGCAAAAAAGAACGCAAAGCCGCCGAAGCACGTGAAGACGCCGCCCGCGCCCGTGCCGAAGCCCTCCGTGCGCAAAAGCGCGTGGTGAAAGCCGATAAAAAAGTGGATAAAAAAGAGGAAAGCGCTACCAAAGCGCGCACCAAAGCCAATCAGGACAAGCAGTAATTTGCATCCAAATTGCGGAGAAAATGTTATTTTTGTAAAAAGGCACGTATGGCGGTTGAACTCAAAAAAAGGCTGATTTCGGTAGCGGATTACCACAAAATGGCAGAAGCAGGCATCCTGCCAGAAAGCGGCATTGAGTTAATCAACGGAGAAATTATAGAAATGAGCCCTAAAGGAAGTAAACACACGAGAATAGTAAAAAAATTAAACAAGTTGCTGGGTCAGTTATTAGGCGATGATGTCATTATCAGCATTCAGGATCCTATCATTGCCAATGATTTTTCTGAGCCAGAGCCGGATGTTGCCATTTTAAAATACCGCGCTGATTTTTATGGCGAGGAACACCCGCATGGTAAAGATGTGCTGCTTGCGATTGAAATCGGCGACACTTCCGTAGCGTATGACCGCAAGTTCAAATTGCCCCTGTATGCGGAAAGCGGCGTGGCCGAGTGCTGGCTGATTAATTTGGCAAAAAAAGAAATCTATGTGTATTGGCAGCCGAGCGGTAGTGATTACAAGTTCAGTGAACTGGTGAAACTGGGCGAAAGCGTAAAAGCGCAATATTTTGAATTGACGCTGGATACCAACCAAATCTTTGGCTAAGTCGTTGAATCGGCCCGCATCACCTTATTATAATGATCATAAAATTAGTGCCCTTACCTTCCGATCATTTATGCTATGGCTATTAACATGCACCCTGCTTCATTTCGCACCTGAATTTTTTACCATCTTCCAAAAGAACCGTATTTTAGCGAAATATTATTGATTAAAACATAAATCTATGCGAACAATGCTCTGCCTGCTCCTGATTTGCCTGTTTGGGAGTGTTTTGGCACAAAAGTATTTACCCACCGATTATCTGTCCAGTGCATTTCACAAAGAAAGACGCGAAGCCTTGCGCAAATTGCTGCCAAAGAATTCAGTGGCAGTATTTTTTGCCAATCCGACGCGCAACCGCGCCAATGACGTGGATTTTCAGTACCATCAAGACCCGGATTTTTATTACCTGACGGGTTATAATGAGCCGCATTCGGTGCTGCTGATTTTTTCGGACTGGCAGCAGGGCAATTCCGGGGCGAAGTATAATGAAATTGTGTTTGCGCAATCGCGCGATCCGCAGTCGGAAATGTGGAACGGGCGGCGTCTCGGACCCGATGGTGTACGCGAAAAGCTCGGCGTTGAAACGGTGATCGACCATCAGCAATTCAAAGATTATGGCTTGAATTTCAGCAGTTTTGATAAAGTGATGTTTTTTGATTTTAAAAATGATGCCCGCGATGAAAACGGAGACGCCGATTTGTATGATCTGATGGAAGGTTTTAAAAGCAAAGCGAAAATTCCGAAAAACTTCAACGGGCAGGCACGTAAATCTTATGCGGTAATCAAAGATGCCCAAATGACTCTACAGGAAAAGAAACAGCAGTTGTACCAGGAGAGCCGCTGGGATCCGAAAATGCTGAAAGACCCGCTCGTAGAAGAATTCATGAGCACCAAGGACAACGAAATGGCAATGAAGGTAATTGCTAAATTGCCCAATGATAATCTGGATGTCCATTCGCTCGAGCAGTATATGAGCCAGTTGCGCGAAACCAAACTCCCGGAAGAAATGGTGCTGCTGCGCAAAGCCATTGAGGTGAGCTGTGTAGGGCAAGTGGAGGTGATGAAGGCGATGAAGCCCACCATGTCGGAGTCGGGTGTGCAGGGCATTCACGAAATGGTGTATAAGATGTACGGCTCGGAATATCAGGGGTATCCTTCAATTGTAGGGGCTGGGCAGAATGGTTGCATCCTGCATTATGTTGAAAACAATCGCACGCAGTTGGGCGATGAATTGGTATTAATGGATTTAGGGGCGGAATATCACGGTTATACCGCGGATGTAACGCGCACGATTCCAGCGGATGGCACCTTCTCCGAAGAACAAAAAGCCATTTATAATATCGTATTGGAAGCACAGGAGGCGGCTTTTGCGGCGTGCAAAGTGGGCAATGATTTCTGGGCACCGCATCAGGCAGCGGACGCAGTGGTAGATAAGCGCCTGGCAGAATTGGGCATTATCAAAGCGGGCGAGCAACATCGCTATTTCCCGCATGGCACCTCGCATTACCTCGGCTTGGATGTACACGACCGCGGCACCTATGGCAAGTTCAAACCCAACACGGTGATTACCGTAGAGCCGGGCATTTACATTCCTGAAGGAAGCCCTTGCGATAAAAAATGGTGGGGCATCGCGGTGCGTATTGAAGATGATATTCTGATCACCGAAAAGGGTTGGGAAAATCTCTCGGCGCGTGCGCCGCGTACGGTGGAAGAAATTGAAAAAGTAATGGCAATGCCCAGTGCGTTGGATGATTTTGTGCTGCCGGAGTTGGGAAAAAAGAATTAATACCAAGAATAGCTAAGTATGGCATATTTTTTGAAATATGCCATACTGATCAGCACAAATATAATATTATACGCATTTTTAGTAATTTAGTAAATATCTATTCAAAACTATTACACCTCCATTTAAATTATTATAAAAAAGCACCGAAGCAGGAGGCTTCAGTGCTCAATGTTTATTCAGAAAAATGCGGATAGTATCAATTCAGACATTTTAGTACTCTATCATAATTCCAATACTTGGCAGCAACGTACCTTGTGCGTCATTAATGGTTTTGAGCTGATAACGCTGCTGCTCGCGCGGGGCGTCGGGATTGATAATAGTGCCGTTGCCAATTGGGCGATTGTTTTCATCCAATGGTCGATCGAGGATCAATTGATCAAATCCGACGGCATTGCCGGTAATATTTTCAATATCGAGGTAAACATTCAGGCTCCATTTATCAAAAAACCATTTCTTATCCACCCGAATATCCAACGTATTGCTGGCGGTCGTGCGGCGGGTATTGAGGCGATTGTAATCGGGAATACCGCGACCATTCACATCCCAGTTCGCTACGAGCGAAGACGCATCGGCAAAGGGCGTGAAGGGCAAGCCCGTCTGGAAGCGCCAGCTAATGCCCACTTCCCAGTCTTTCTTGAATTTTTTACCCATCGTCAAATTGACAATATGCCGCGAATCCCAGGCAGAAGGCACTAATTCACCATTTTTGTCTTCAAATTCACTCCAGCCGAGTGTGTAAGCAGCGATGCCATAAAAGCCTTTAAATAAGCGCTGTTGGAATAAAAATTCCAAGCCATAACTGCGTCCGTCAGATAAAGGAATCGCCGGTTCGTTGCCGATGACCCCAAAATTGCCACCCAGGTTTGCCAATGTGATACTGTCACGTAATAAAAAAGGATAATTGCTCCAGTTTTTATAATATCCTTCGAGCGTTATTTTAGAACTGCTGGCAGTATTCAATTCAAAACCTGCTACAAGCTGTTGATTCTGAATATATTGAATGTTATTATTTTTATTTACAAAAACTCCGTCTTCCTGATAGCCCAATATCGTGTAAGGCGGCAATTGATAATAAATACCCGTATTAAAATTAAAAGCGAGGCGCTCCGTAATGGCATACGCCAGGGACAAGCGCGGCGAAAACTGCTCCAGCGGATTCGACATATCGTCGGAATAATTGTTGGCATCCATGCGGAAACCGGCAGAAACAATGAGGCGTTCGTTGGCAAATTTGCGGCTCACCTGCGCAAAAAGCCCGTATTTATTCATGTCCAGCTCCGAAAAATAATCAATCGTTTGGGCACCAATGGACGTGAAAATGCGATTGAACGTGCGATTATTATAACGCGCAAATTCATAACTCACACCATAATTAAATTTATAATCACCAATGCGGGTCGTATTTTCTATACGCAGCTTATTTTCAATCTCTTGTGATTTATAATTTAATATCAAATTATCGGGCTTACTTTCATCATTTTGAAAATATTTTTCGGCTTCATTATTCAGCATGCTGCGACTCAAAACAAAAGTCCAATAGCCATTTTCATTATAATGTTTATAAACCAAGCCGTTGGTATAATTCCATTGCGGCGACACCGGTAACTGATTGAGAATGAACTGTTGTTCTTCGGTTTCATCGGCTTCGAGGTTGAGTTCAAACTGATCAATGGCGCCCAATCCGATAAAAGTTATTTCATTTTTGGCGTCAATTTTATATTTTACTTTTGCCTGAAAATCATTATACGTTGGTAAAAACGGCAATTCCAACACTCTAAATAAAAATTGCAGGTAAGAACGTCGCGCCGAGAGCAAAAACGTGGTCTTCTTGCCAATCGGACCTTCCAGCGTCAAGCCCACATCCGAAGCGCCCGCCATAAAGGTGCCGCCAATGCGATCATCGCGCCCATCGCGCTGGCTGAATTGCAAGACCGAACTCAAGGCATTGCCGCGATTCGCCGGAAAAGCGCCGCTAAAAAAGTCCACCTCACGAATGAAGTTCACATTGATCAGACCCACCGGACCACCCGACGCGCCCTGTGTGGCAAAATGATTGATGTTGGGCACTTCCACTTCATCCAGGTAAAACCGATTTTCATTCGGTGCTCCGCCCCTGATAATCAGGTCATTACGAAAAGCTGCGGTTGTCGTTACACCTGGCAAGGATTGCACTACTTTGGAAATATCGCGGTTACCGCCGGGGTTGCGCTGAATTTCGGCAACGCCAATGGTACGCAGCGAGACAGGGCTTTCCTCGGTTTTGCGGAAGGGCGAAGATTTGACGACTACCTCCTGCAAGGTTTGAGATGATTCCTCCATTTCAATGTTGACCTCCGCCGGTCGGTTGTTAATCACCTGAATTTCATACAATATCACATCGTTATAACCAATATACGTTGCTTTTACATTGTACAAACCTGGCATAAGCCCGGTGATTTCATAAAAACCGTTCTCATCAGTCGTGGTGCCTTTATCGGTGCCTTCCACCAGAACATTGGCAAATAAGATGGCTTCATTGTTGATTTTATTGGTCACGCGACCTTTAATGACGCCGTTTTGGGCAAATGCCAGTTGAAACAAGAATAACAGTGGGATGATGCTTACAAGAATGTTGAAAAATTTCATGTTTATTAGTTGTTTATTTCGATATTGAAGTTTTATCTTATTAAAAAGAACGATTTCACAACAATGGGTTTTTAAAAAGGTTTTTGATTTGGTATTTTTTTCCAAAAATTTTTGCCAATCCGACGCAGTGTACAAACTTTTACCGCCAAGTATATTTGAATTGCCTTATTTTTACTGCAAACACCGCAACAATGCGCTATATCATATTTACATCTTTTTTAATATCACTATTCCATCTTCAGGCACAGGACAACACGCTGGAGCTGACTTCATTAGGTCAAAAAAGTACCTTCCACCTCAAATTTGGCGCGGGTTTTGGCTATCAAACCTACCGGGATGACGCCATGTCGCCTTTATTATATGATGGGGTGCAAATCGGTGCTTATGCGGGCGCAGAATGGCGCAGGAGCAAAGGCATTTGGCAATTGGATGGCTTGTTCTGGTTGGGTGAAACCGATGCGGAACAAAGCGGCGCTTACACCGATAATTATACATTTGCCGTCAATGGCAGTTATTTACATTATTTAAATAATGCAAGTAAATGGCGGCTTGCGCTGGGTGGTGCCCTCACAAGTTGGGGCAGCTTTCGCGAGCATTCTACGCTGGTCAATTCCGATTATTTTTATGATGTATTTTTTTCACTCGGACCAAGTGCCGCTATCGAAAAGCCTTTTCGCTTTTTAAACCGTGACTGGGCGGTGCATTGGCAGTTGACTTTGCCGGTGCTGAGCTACGGCTTGCGCCCGAATTATTCGGGTCTGAATGAGTCGCCCCCCAATGATGATAGCTTCACCGCTGAGTTGGAAGCCGCGCAGATCGGCTCCTTCAATGTATTAACGAATGTAAAATCACGACTGGAATTATTATATCCATTAAAAAATGGCAATCGCATTGGCTTATTTTATTATTGGGATTTTTATCAATCCAATATCCAGCCGCATGTGGTGCAACAGGCGATGCACTCGGTACAATTGAATTTGCATTTTAAATTATAATATTTTGCCCAAAATTATACCTTTTTAATTAAAAAAGATATAATCGGCTACAAAAGCTAAATAAAATGAAGCAATTTATTATATTCTTGTTTTTTCTTTTAATGTTTTCCTCCTGTGAATCGGTACTCATTGAAGATGACCCGGCGGCAGACCCCATTACTAATTTTGATGCTTTGTGGAAAGAATTGGACGAAGGTTATTCCTTTTTTGATTATAAAAATATCAATTGGGACAGTGTATATAATGTTTATCGCCCTAGGGTAAAAGATACGACCAATATTTTACAGCTTTATGATATAATGGCGGATATGTTATTTACTTTACGCGATGGGCATGTCAATTTGCAAGCCGGTTTTAATCGCTCCCGCAATTGGCAATGGTTTTTGGACTACCCGCCCAATTTTGATGAAGAAATTCTCCTGCGCAACTACTGGAAAGACGAGCAATGGTACACCGGTGCGCTCATTCATGTGGACATGGGCGACGTGGGATACGTGCGTTATCCGAGTTTTAGCTCCCGCATCTCCGGCGCAGAAATTGACCTGGTGCTGGCGCGTTTTGAACGCAAAAAAGGCATTATCATTGACGTGCGTGACAATGGCGGGGGCTTTAGCGACCTCCCGATTTTACTGGCTTCGCGCTTCACCGGCGAAAGAAGATTAGCTTATCGTTTTCAGGTGAAAAATGGTCCCGAACACGATGATTTTACCGCGCCCATTGATGTATATGTTGAGCCGGAAGGACGCAAACAATTCACCAAACCCATCATTATTCTCACCAACCGCATGTGCTACAGCGCTACGAATTTCTTTGTCGCCATTATGAAAAACTTCCCGCAGGTGCGTACCATAGGCGACTGGACCGGCGGCGGCGGCGGCACCCCTGCCAGCAGTGAACTTCCCAATGGCTGGATCGTGCGCTACTCGGCTACGCAATCTTTTACCCCCACTGGCTTCAACATAGAAGGCGGGCTTCCACCGGATATCAAAGTGGAAATGACCGAAGCAGACCGTGCCCGAGGCAAGGATACAATTTTGGAAAGGGCGCTGGCGGAGTTGAAGTAAATTATATATAATATTATCATAAACACTTATATTATATTCAACCCAATATGAAATACTATTACATCATCTTTCTAATGCTTTGCGTTTTAGCGCTAAACCATACACCGGCACTCGCGGCAGTTGCTACTGATTCTCAGACCTTTGTAACCGATTCGCATAAAAAAACCGCAGGAGGACGTCGGCAAAAAGCTGCCAAGACCACAGAACGATCCAACCCCAACAAGCGGGGCTTACTTTCGGTCATCTTTGGTGGTGCAAGCCTGGTATTACTCTGGACACCGATCGGTTTTATCAGTTTTTTCCTGCTTATTGCCGGGCTGGTGCTGGGCATTTTGGGCTTGAAGCGCGACGCCAAAAAAACACTGGCGATTATCGGCTTGATCCTCAATATAGCCATGGCACTTTTGTTTTTGACGGCTATTATCCTGTTAACTGCCTGGGCAGCGGGATGATCCCGATGCCTGGCAATTTACGCCGGCAAACACGCTTATTGTTTCACAATACCAAGGCAAGGGCTAACTAAAATGGGAATAACAATATTCTTTTTTTTGCGCCTGTTGCGCCATCGCCCGTGCTTCTTCTTTATAAGTATTTAGTATAATATTTAGTAAATCTTAAAACTTTACTAAATCCCTAGCGCATATTAATATACTGCTCCAAATACTCAATCTGGGTGCTTTGCGCTTCAATAATCGCGGTCACAATGTCACCGATACTGAGTAAGCCGATTATTCGGTCGCCCTCTTTTACGGGCAGGTGGCGGATGCGCTTTTCACCAAAAAGTGCCATGCAATCGTTGATATTCATTTCGGGCGTCACCGTGAATACATTGGCGGTCATCACTTCGGTGATCGGTGTACTTTTGGCTTTCCTGCCTTTAATGATGCCTTTACGGGCATAGTCGCGCTCAGAAAAAATACCGACCAAGTGTGCACCGTCCATCACCAGCACTGCGCCGATGTTTTTTTCTGCCATTAATTCCAGCGCATCAATAACCATGTGGTGAGGGGTGACGCTCCACAGGTTAGGCATCGCTTTTCTTTCCAGTAGTTTTTTTACCGATAGCATAAAGTAATAAGTTTTGGATATGAGCAATAGAGCAACCTTCAATTATTTGGCTTTTTTGCCTTTTCGATTCGTTAAGATATGAATATTTACGGAAAACCAAATTTTAAAGGGTAAAATAAATTGGCACCGGCTAAAAATTACCTGGTGTTCATCTCGCTGAATGTATTATTTTTGAGCGTATTTTTAATACCTCACTAAGTGCCTAATGAATGCTGATCATGAAAAAATACTTTTACCTTGGTTTATTGGGGCTCGTCATATTCGAGATTTTAAATGTATATTTCATTATGCCCATGCCCGGTAGCCAGCGCATGGACAGCCTGGGCTTGGCGTATTTTTTATATCGCTCCCGCTGGGTATTTCGTATTGGGTTTGGATTATTACTTTTGTTAGGAATAAGCCGTGCTTTTAGCATCCGGTATAAATGGATTCCGGCGCTTATGATATTAATTGCCGGATTTATTATATATCAGTTTAATTTTGCCATGAAAGCAGATCAAATGTTTAAGCAACCGCAAACCTTGTCAATGCTGCCCGCTGCGCAAAATCAAATTCCAGAAGAACGTATCATATTAGGCGTGGAATATAATAAGGAAGCAAAAGCTTATCCCATTCAATTTTTAGCCTATCATCATCAGGTGCGCGATACCGTTGGCGGCAAGCCAATTATGGTGACTTATTGTAATGTGTGCCGCTCCGGGCGGGTGTTTGAGCCTTTGGTCAATGGAAAGTTAGAGGAATTTCGCTTGGTGGGCATGGATCATTTTAATGCGATGTTTGAAGATAAAACCACGAAAAGCTGGTGGCGACAGGAAAATGGCGAAGCGGTGACCGGGCGTTTGAAAGGAACCTTTTTGCCGGAGTTTCCTGCGATGCAAACCACATTAAAACAATGGTTAATATTACATCCTAATAGCCTGATTATGCAATCGGATGAGGCGGCGGTGATGGAATATGATTCGCTGGCGCGATTTGAACAAGGTAAAAGCACTGGCAGTCTGACCCGCAGCGATACGCTTTCCTGGCAAGATAAATCCTGGGTGGTGGGTATTCAAATGGGTGATAAAAGCAAAGCCTACGATTGGAATCGCCTGAAAAAAGAGCGCATGATCCAGGATGTAATAAATAACCAGCCAATTGTAATTATTTTAGCAAATGATGATAAAAGTTTTGCTGCTTTTGCCAAAGACGATATAAAAAGTGAATTTTTATTACAACAGGATACACTTTATGTAAATAAGCAGCCTTATGATCTGCTGGGACGTCCGTTGGATGCAAGTGCCCCCGCATTAAAAAAAGTAAATGCCTATCAGGAATTTTGGCATAGTTGGCGTACGTTTCATCCGGAAACCGAACGGCAGTAAAAGATTTATATAATATATTATAAAGATGCAATATGATACTATCCAGAATAATAATGCTACTCTTCTTATGTAGCACTTTTATAATAAACGCGCAAAATGAACGCCCTACCTGCTACGTCTCCGGCAGGTTTTTACACGCGCCTAATGGCGAGCGCATCCTATTACGCGGAGTGAATAAAATGAATGTTGCAACTGATAAAACCGGCGAAAAATCTTTTCCGGAAATTGCAAAAACCGGCGCGAATGTGGTGCGCATCATGTGGATGAAATGGGGCGGCGGCGGTTCGGCGCTCGACACAATCCTAGGTAATTGCATCAAATACAAGCTTATACCCATGATCGAAATGCATGATGCGACGGGCAAATGGGGTGAAGCATTGCAAGGGTGTGTGGATTTTTGGCTACAACCGGATGTGCGGGCAGTTATAAAAAAATATGAGCGTTATTTACTACTCAATATTGCCAATGAAGCTGGGGATCAGAGCATTACGCAGGAAGATTATAGGAAAACTTATCATCATATTATATTGCAAATGCGCCAGGCGGGTATCCGCGTGCCTTTGGTGATTGATGCAGCGAATTGGGGCAGAAACGAGGATTATTTATTACAAAACGGGCAATTTTTACTACAACAAGATCCTGAACATAATATTATATTTTCATGGCATATTTGGGATTCGGGTATTGCCGAAAGCCGCATCAAAGCTGGGATTGATCAAAGTATCAAATTGAAAATTCCGCTGATAATCGGTGAATTTGCGCCGATGGAAGTAAAATGTAAATGTTGTATTCCATATCAATATATCATGGATTATTGCCAACAGAAAAAAATCGGCTGGCTGACGTGGTCGTGGGGACCGGGCAATCGGGATTGTCCGGGCATGGATATGTCGGGCGGTACCTTTGAAACGCTGCACGGCTGGGGCTTGGAGACAGCAGTGACGCATAAAAACAGTATTAAAAATACCGCGAAACGACCAGAAATTTTTGATTGAAATACGAATACTGGGTTTACATAACTTAGCGATTTAAAGAGGGTTCGTTACAGTATAATTTTATAAAGTTTTAGCTTTTGACTAAATAAATTGAGCAATCTATATAAAATACCTGGGCATTATTATACAAATGAGCCATCTTATTTAGTTTGCACATCTGGAGTTGTACGGCGGGCAACGAATAGCAACAACCCAATAGCAGCAACAGAAATGGATAAGAATTGAAAAGTCCACTTCAGGAAAGTAGCGCTACCGGCGCTGCGATACAGGGCATTCGACTGGTCGGGAAACTGGCTGAACATTTGCCCGATCAGGATATTTTCGGCATAATCCGCTATTGTAGCCAGGAAAGGCAGCAGCGGCAAATAACGCACCCAGCCCCGACGCGGGGAACTACCATCCCAGAAAAAAGCAATCAGTAAGGCATACGCTACCCCGTAAATCAAGGGAAACAGCAGATCGGCGGTGAGATGAATGGTGCTGTGGTAGGCACGCCCTTCCTCTCCGTAGGCTTCGAGTCGCGCGTAAGCATCGTCAATGGTGAAAGCCGGGAACATTAGATCCAGAAAACCATAGCCGCCGGACAGATTTTCGAGGCGATTTTGCAACAAAGGAAAAAGCACAAACATGCCCAGGAGCGTAATACCCATGAAAATCAAGACATTGCGTCGGGTAGCGTAGCGAAAAATAACATCTATCATCGGTTGATTGGGATTGGTTATCTTAAGAGAAAGCAAGGTATAGAGACTTGTTCAGCATTACGCGGAAAATTGCATTTTACCTACGGAGCAGCCATAATAGTAATCCTATTATTACAAATGTATTTTTACTATAATTTAGGAGGTCAGGTAACTTTAACTTTCCCTTTGCATCTTTCAGGAAATTTCTACGTAAGCCCGTGCGTTAATGTATTGTTTTACCAAAAGGAAGGATTTGCTCCATGACATCAAAACGCGACCAATTTATAAAGGTCACTAATTATTTGAAAAACGCAGCGCTCATTTTATTGGTGGCTTTTATTACCGTAAAATGCGATGTACTCAATGAATTGACCCGCGAACCGCTACCTAAAGCCGGTACAACCAATCGCCCTTCGCCAGAGCGCCCTGATGATTCTAAACCACTGAAAGGCAAGGAATTAGCTCTGCGAAAGGATATTGTAAGCTACGCCAAACAGTACGAAGGCATAAAATATCATGCCGGTGGTAAGACGCCGCGCACGGGCTTCGATTGTTCGGGCTTTACCAGTCATGTAATGGATTATTTTGATATTGACATTTCTGCCAGTTCACAAGCACAATCCAAGCAAGGTCGGGTAAAATCGCTGGATGAAGTGCAACCAGGTGATCTGATTTTCTTCCGCCGCAGTGCCCGCGAGCCGATTTTCCACGTAGCGATGGTTGTATCCAAAGATCGTAAGAGTCTGAGAGTCATTCACAGTACGTCTTCCCGGGGTGTGGTAATTGATGATATTTTAGCTAGTGAATACTGGCGAACCAAGATTGATGTTGCCCGCGACGTGGTTTCTTCTACTTTCTAAAAAAAGTACAATTTTCACAACCTTCTATTTATCAACGCTTTGCATTGATAAGTGTCGCCTATACGATTTCAAAAAAAAAAAGGTTTCACTAATACGTATAAAAGTAAAAAAATATATTTTTATAGGAATACTTGCATTTTGGAAAAGTTTCCCTATATCTTTGTGATACATTTTGGTCAATAAGCTCATTTTTTAACAAATTAAAAATCTCGTGAAAATGAAGTACGGTTTACTAAACCGCTGGAGCCTCTATTTCTTAATGAGTGCCTTACTGGTACTGGCAGGCTGTAAAAACAACGATGACGACGAAGAGACGCAACTGAATGCCCTGGAACGCTCGAAACCTACCGCAGAATTTAGCCCTACGCTCGCACAGGACTGGATGCAAGAAGCTTACAACACAGTGAAACGTGAAGGAATGTTTGCCCTGGATGCTTCCCGCGTGTATGCCTACACCGCCATTTCGATGTACGAATCTATGGTGCACGGCATTCCCAACGGACGCTCCCTGGAAGGACAATTGAAAGGATTGTACAATCTGCCAAAACCCAATGCCGATAAGGAATACGACTGGGGTTTGGTACTTTGCCACGTAGCGCCCAAAGTAATGACGGCGATGCTGCCTAGCAACCTATCACAAGACAGCCGCACCAAAATTGCCGGTCTGGAAAGTTTGCAGGAGCAGGTCTTGATTCGCCAGAATAACGTTCCGGCGGACGTACAGGCTAACTCACTGGAGTTTGGCGAACGCCTGGCAGATGCGATTATCGAATGGTCAAGAACAGATAACCGCACTGGTTTGGAATCAATTCCTTACACACCGCCTTCCCGCGCCAATCGTCGTGATTATTGGAGTGGCGACTATGGTCATGGGGTAGTTAATGCGCCGATGATGCCTTACTGGTGGACCCAGCGCACCTTTGTAACCACCAGCTACGCCCTGTGTGAGGTGGAAGCGCCGTTCACCTACAGCGAAGATCCAAACAGCGCTTATTACAAAGATGTAAAAGAAGTATATGATGCTTCTTTAGACCCAGCCAAGGTAGCTATTGGTGACTACTGGGCGAACAACCCCGGTCAATCGGGTTCACCGGCTGGTTCCTGGGTAGCCATTGGTAGCCAATTGGTAAATCAACTTAAGCTTGACTTGCCGACTGCCTTGCGTATGTACGCGCTGTTGACGATCAGCACCCGCGATGGCTTTATCGCATCCTGGTACCTGAAGTACAAATACTACCTGCAACGCCCGGTAACGTACATCCGTGAAGTGATCAGCCGCGAAATTCCAAGCGCTGCCAACTGGACTTCGCCGGTACCGACGCCGCCTTACCCGGATTACACCTCTGGTACTTCCGTCAATGGTGGGTCTTCTTCTACCATTCTGACCAATCTTTTTGGGGACAATGTCAGCTTCCGCGATGCCCAGCATACTGACAAAGGTTTTGGCGTACGGGAGTTCAAATCATTCCGTGAAGCAGGTGTTGAAGCATTCCATTCGCGTATTTTTGGCGGTGTACACATGCGCCGCGCTTGCGCCAAAGGCTTTGAGCAAGGTGCTTGCGTTGCGAATTATGTTTACAACCAATTAGAATTTACTAAATAAATTCATGGATATTATTTTTTGAGAATAGTAGGCAGGGCGCTCCGGCTCTCTGCCTTTTATTTTAGCTTATACTCAATCAGGTAGAAATGAAAAAAATAATTTCAGGTTTTCTTTTGGTAATATGCTGTATTACAACGGCTTGCAATCATAAGCCCGTAACATCCGAAGTGGAAATACCAGCAGAATCAACACCGCCAGCTAAATCTGTGACATTGCCGGACGACTTTCGAGCGGTTCACTGTGCGGTTAATTTTGGTACTATCGAATCCGAAATTATAAAAAATCGCTCTTTTTTAATAAAATATAATATTACACCTAATATTGATGCATTTCCTGAAAAACCTGATTGGAAAGCGCTGGATAAAATGTACCAGCGGGTAAACTTTTCCAAAATGAGCGATTATGAACAACAATTATATAAACAGGTAGTCGCCATTCAAATTTTGCGCAACCATGCGCTCCTGGCAGAAACAACCGAAAAAGAAAAAATTGCTTTTTATACGAAAGCTTATGTGGAAGCAGGCGGGAGTAGCGCTGGGTTACTTTACTTTTGTTTAAATGCCATCGGCGACACACTTGACCCTACCCAAAAAGCAGCGTACATCCGTGCTATAAAAACAAAATCCGCAGAGGTGATGCAAAGCTATCGCAATTGGATTGACGGTACTAAAAAAACAATACAGCAGGAGCAATTTAAAGAGGAAATGGCTGATTCCCTGGAAAAAGACTTTGCTTACATTGAAGAAATCATGGCGATAGAACAGGCTTTTATTGAGCGCCTTGAAGCAATGCCATTATAAAACATTTTAATGATTTTGAAAAATATTTAATAAGTTGTTAAAGCATACAATAAATAGGGGTTGCTAGAAAAATTCCTTTATTTTTACCCAATGAATTTGTATGTACAAACGTATCGGCAACCACTTACCCAATGGCTTTTAGGCATACTCACGGCTCTTCTAGTGCTGATGGTGTTGGTGGGTTGGCTTTTTCAAATGGCGACCGATTCATTTTGTCATACTAAGCTCACCATTATTTTTATCACCAGTTGGATATTTTGGGCAGCGTTAACACCTCATTTACAGCAATTTGCCAGCAAATGGTTTGCGCGCAATCCGCGTTGGCAGCAGCTAATGCTACCAGGGTTTGTGTTGAGTTTTACGCTCGTTGGTATCAACCAATTGCTCACGCGCTCGGCGATTGTGTTTGTGTTGTACGTTTTCTATGGCTGCTCGGATGTGTATGACAATTGGTTGTTCAGCGCGATGACCAATAATGTGCTGATTCATTTTCTAAATTGCTGGCTCATCATAGGTGCAACCATAGTGGCGAATCACGCGACCATTAGTCGCAAGCAAGTGCTGGTGCAAACCACTGCCAACTCCATGCCCGACTCCGAAAAACCCGCCGGCGAAGCTGCTGCGGTGACTACTTTAGCTATTAAGAATAATAATACTACCGAAATACTTCGCTTTCAGGAAATTATCTGGCTGAAATCCGATAACAATTGTGTAGAAATTCAAACCACCCGCAAGAAATTCGTCCTTTATCGCAGCCTCCGCTCCATTGAAGCCGAACTTGATCCTCAACAATTTGTACGCATTCACCGCTCGGCTATTGTCAACCGCCAATTTATTCAATCCATTCACCACCTGCCCAGCGGCGACGGCTACGTGGCACTCACCACCGGCGAAGAAATTCGCTACAGCCGCAATTATAAAAAAGGGTTGATGGGTTAAATTACCCGATGCTTCCACCATTCAGCATTCAATTTCCACAGCTTACCAAGTAGCGCCTGTTTGGCTCAACAAAGCCCCTTAAACTTGTGGTCGAAAAAAATGACCCGATTCATGTTGTACAAAATGCTACTAATCTTGTCCTGGTTGACAGGAGTAATGGCGCTCTCCGCTCAGGATACTGCCTACCTTAACCAGCCACCTGTACTCATTCCCCGCCTGCAAGGAACTATCGTCCTGGATGGCAGCAGCGATGAACCTGCCTGGCAACACGCGGCACGCTTTAAGCACATGGTGTTTGAACCGGTATGGAATGGCGCTTCGACGGATAGCACCGATGTATTGGTGACGTATGATGACAAATTTCTCTATGTAGCTGGGCGCTGTTACGATCGGGAAGCCGGTAAAACGGTAGCTCGCAACCTCGTGCGCGATGGCTGGCGCGGCGATGATTGGTTTACCTTTCATGTGGATGCCTACAGCGACAAGCAAAATGCGGTCGTTTTTTCGGTGTATCCGCTGGGCAGCCGTTACGATATGGCAACTTCCAACGATGCGATTGAGATCGGCAATTCGACTTTTAATCCTAATTTTAATATGATTTGGGAGGCGAAAACGATGATGACCGACACCGCCTGGTTTTTAGAAATGAAAATCCCTTGGTCAAACCTGCGCTTCAAAGCTAAAAACGGGCGTGCGGTGATGGGTATCAGTTCCAGCCGTCCAATTTATCATAAAGGTGAATTTTTTCAATTTCCGCACATCCGGCAAGGCGAATTTGAACCTATTATGCGTCCTTCCTTGAAGCAACCCGTTGTTTTTGAGCAAATTAAATCGCAACGATTATTACAAATCACGCCTTATTTACTCGGTGGATTTCAACAAAATCAAAATTTGGATGCGAATGGAGCAGTCAAACAGCAAGATGGCACATTCCAAGCCGGATTGGATGTAAAATATGGCGTGTCGCCTTATTTAACTTTGGATTTGACCGTAAATACCGACTTTGCCCAAGTAGAAGCGGATAATCAGCAAGTTAACCTGAGTCGTTTTTCGCTGTTTTTTCCCGAGCGACGCCTGTTTTTTCAAGAACAAGCCGGTTTGTTTGAAGTCAATCTGGGGAATAATTCCCAGCTCTTTTATAGCCGGGTCATTGGCATTAATAATGGCGAACTTACTCCCATTATCGGTGGGGCACGTCTGACCGGCAAAGCCGGCAAATGGGATGTGGGCGCTTTGAATATGCAAACCTCTGGCTCCGGCTTGAGTAATGGCACACGCATTCCGACCGAAAACTTTGGCATCCTGCGTCTGCGGCACAAGGTATTCAATGATCGCTCGTTTGTGGGCTTCACCGGCACCTCGCGCGTGGGCAAGGATAGCCGCAATTTTGCCTTTGGCACCGATGCTATTTTGAATATCAAACAAAACTTGTATTTCCTTGGCGCTGTTGCCGGTACGTTCGACCAGCCTTTTGCCGAGTCAAAAACGGTAAATGGTTTGGGGGCGACGCGCGCCAATTTTTCGCTGGAGCAGCGACAACGCAAGGGTTTTGGCTATACTTTAGGTTACAGTTTTTCCGGCAAAGACTTCAATCCCGGCATAGGTTTTGTAGATCGTGCTGATTTTCAACGCATCAGTGGTTCACTCAACTACGGGAAATTTGCGCAGGAACGCAAGGGTTGGTTTCAAGTGCAAAACTGGACTTTGCTAAACGCCGACGCTTATTGGAATGCCGGCTCCGGCAAGCTGGAATCAGTCGAGTTATTTAGTAAATGGTCGGGGCAGGATTTCCTGTACAATTCTTATGCGCTTACCGCTTCCGGCAATTATGAATATTTGGTGGATACGCTTTATTTCAGTGGAGGCTTGTATGCGCCGCCCGGCGAATACGCTTTTGCGCGGGGCATTTTTAATTATGGACCACCCAATCGGCAGCAAATCAATGTTGCTTCTCAGGTCTCCATGGGCAGTTTTTTTGACGGCTGGCGTTTTTCGGCGACCGTTTCACCCATTTTCAATATCAATAAACACTGGGAAATCCGTACCAGCTATCAGTTTGAGTACCTGCAATTCGCTCGGCGACATTTGCAAAAAGCGCTGCATATTGCCAGAATTCAACTCGGCTACGCCGCTAATCTGCATCTGTCGGGCAGTGCCGTCTTGCAGTATAACAGTGCCGCCGATCGCATCTTTGCCAATGCCCGCCTGCGTTATAATTTCCGTGATGGGCACGATATTTACCTGGTATATAATGAAAATTTAATCGCACGCGATAGCGAAAATTACCGGTCGTTCCTGAATTCCGAGCAACAGACGGTACTGATCAAGTATCTCTACACTTTTTATTAAATATCTGTTAATTAGTACCTTATAAAGCAACCTTTCTTTAGAAATGACGTAATTCTCTGTATTCAAAATGCGATGGCAACGCGTCATCTCATTTTTAATTACTTCGGTTTGGTAGGCATTCATCGCGTGCGGTGTGTGCCTCTTTTTTTAATCCGCTTTATTGTTCGGCTTTGTTTGATTTACAATTGCCTATCAAGAAGCGATCAGTCGCATCCTATCTGTTCTATCCTGCTTATTTATTTAATTTTTTCTTGCTCCGTGCAAATTAATTGACGAGTGCTTGCAAAGTAACTTTTTTGTATATCGGAAATCCAATTTTGGCGTTCAAAGCTTCAAATTCAAAGTTCAGAAATCCGACTTAGTGTAATATAAAAAAACTGCGCTACCTGCTACGTAGCAGATAGCGCAATTCATCTGAAAAGCCAGGATAATTATTTGCTTTTAGGACGTTTGTAACGTACCGGAGGCGCAGGTTCAGGTTTCAATTCTACTCCTTCGGTTTTCAGGAGCTTGAGGGCTTCTTCCACCGCGCGTTCCAACTGTGGGTCACCGCCTTTAATCACAGCTGACGGGTCTTGCAATACTTCAATATCGGGTGCGATGCCTTCGCCTTCGACTGCCCATTTGCCATTGGCATCATAAAAACCGCCACGTGGCGCTACCATCCGCCCGCCGTCGAGCAATGCCGGTGTGTCCCAGGTTCCTACGAGACCGCCCCAGGTACGCGTACCTACGAGCGGACCAATTTTCATATCCTTGAACAGGTAGGGCAATAAATCCCCGCCCGAACCGGCGCGCTCATTCATAATCATGACTTTGGGTCCCCAAATACCTGCCATCGGCGTGGTGAACGGACGGTGGTCGTTGGCTCGGCTATTGAAATAACCGCGTAGTTTACGTGCCATGATGTCCACCATATAATCGGCGGCGGAGCCCCCACCATTGTTGCGCTCGTCAATCACGGCGCCTTTCTTGTCCTGCTGCGCAAAATAGTAGCGATTGAAAGAGGTATAGCCGGGATTACCCGTGTTGGGCACATATACATACGCCAGTTTGCCACCCGACAGTGCGGCTACCTTGCGGCGATTACTTTCTACCCAGTCGCGGGTGCGCAGGCCGTTTTCGTTGGCAATGGGCACTACCGTCATCGCACGTGCGCCATTGAGGGAAGTGGTACTGTTGACTTTGATACGAACCTGCTTGCCTGCGGTCCCTTCAAAAAGGCTGTAAGGATTGGTCGGCGCTTTGAGTGCTACTCCATTGACTTCCAGCAGATAATCACCTTCGCGTACCTCAATACCCGGACCAGAGAGCGGGGCTTTCAATTCAGGATTCCAGTTTTCGCCGGTGTAAATCTTTTTAATCCGATAGAAGCCATCCACTTCTTCAAGATCAGCGCCTAATAAGCCGACGGGAATATTTTTAACATCGGGGAAATCGCCCCCACTGACGTAGGAGTGCCCAACAGAAATCTCGCCGCTCATAATGTCCACCACGTAGTTCAAATCCGTGCGGTGGCGTACATGATTGATCCAGGGACTGTACCATTTATATACGTCGTTCCAGGGAGCACCGTGGGTATTGTTCACATACAGAAAGTCGCGCATAAAACGCCAGCCTTCACGGAAAATCTGCTGCGCCTCGGCTTGCGGATCTACCTTAATCTTTACATCAAGTTTTAATTTGCCATCGCCCATTTTAGGAGCGCCTTCGCCACTCTTCACAATGCCCCAGGTATCGCCGCTGCGGTACAGCAAACTTTTACGGTCGTGGGAGGTAGTGACAAATTGGATCGGTTTTAAAAATTCAATGGCTTTCCGATCTTTGAAACTGTAACGATGCAGGGTAAAGCCGTCCTGATTGGGTACACTTTCCCACACAAAAACATGGTCTTTAGGACCTTCTGCCAACCCTTGGTAGTCACGCAAAGGCATATCGAGGGCGATAATGCGCTGGTCTATTTTGTCAAAATCAATGACGACTTCTACTTTAGTGGAATCCTTCTTCTCTTTGCCATTTTCCTTTTTTTCTTCTTCGTCGTCGCTGCGTGGTGCCAGCGGCGAGGGTTCGTTTTTAGCTAAAACCATACAATACAAACCGCGTGTGACAGGCTGATTGTAAGAACTCATGTCGAGCCAACCGGTATTCAATCCAAAATCGGTGCTGGCGAGAAAGTACAAATACTTGCCGCTTTCGTCCCAAACCGGTGATTTGCAATCGGACAAACCATCGGTAAGCTGCGTGGATTTTCCGGTTTCGATATTGTGGACAAAAATGGCTTTGAACTGATTGTCGAGCAGGCGGGCGTATGCAATCCATTTGCTATCGGGCGACCAAACGGGATTCATCGAGCGGTCGGGATGCGCATAGCGCTCGGTGTCCGCTTTTTTTACAGCATTAGTAACAATATTCACATACCAGAGATTATAATCCGTATCGGTAAAAGCCAGCATTTTGCCATCGGGCGACCAGGCAGGTTTAAAGAAGAAAGTTGGATTCGGAATGGCAATCTTCTTCTTATTCAAGCCATATTGATCGGCAATGACCAATTGATATTCGCCGCCTTCGTCCGCAAACCAGGCAATCTGCTGCCCATCGGGCGACCAGGTTGGATAACGATCGGCTACGCCGGAGGTATTGGTCAGATTGCGCCAGTCGCCATTCTCCTTTGGCACGGTAAATAACTCGCCGCGGTGTTCAAACAAAGCGCGTTTGCCACTTGGAGAGAGCGAGGCATTTTGCAATTGCGTAGGTCGTACGTCATCCCAGCGGGGACGCGCCCAATTAAAGTCGCCACGCACGTTGATGACGAGTTGTTTGGCTTTATTGCTTTTCGGGTCGAGCAAATGCAAATAACCGCCCTGTTCATACACAATGCGGTCCTTACCAGCATCGAGGCTCTTGACATCAAAATCGGCGTGATAAGTGATTTGTTGCAGGCGGTCATTTTTAGGATCAAACGACCAGATATTATTGGCATAGTCCCTTTCGGACAGGAAATACACCTTGCCATCGTGCCAAACCGGGTCGGTATGGCGCTCACGGTCTGCCTGGGGCGTACGTTTCAAAGCGTGGCTTTTTAAATCCAGAATCCAGATGGGCATCGCTTGCCCGCCACGATAATTGCGCCATTCGGGGTCCCAAAAGGTGATGGGCTGGTACGCCGCATATTTGCCGTCTTCCGAAATTTCGCCAAAGGCAGCCTGTGGCATAATCATGGCTTTGGGCAAACCGCCGTTGAGTCCTACCGTATAAAATTTGACGATTTTAGTAGGAACGCCTTCCCGCGAAGACTGAAACACCACTTCTTTACCATCGGGTGTCCAGCCTTGTACCAGGTCATTAGCCGGATGCCAGGTGAGACGCTTGGGTTCACCCCCTTCAGTGGGTATTACAAATACATCGGTGTTGCCATCATATTGTCCGGTGAAAGCCAACATCTTGCCATCGGGTGAAAAATGCGGGTAACTTTCGGTACCTTCAAAGCTGGTGAGTCGTTTGGCGTCGCCGCCCTCGCGATTGACCAGCCAAATATCATCGGCATATACAAAGGCAATGTATTGATCGCTGACGGTGGGTTGGCGGAGCAATTGCGTGCCTTGCGCAGATACTGCATTGTAACACAGCAACACAAAACCTGCCAGGAGAATGGAAGTCTTCATACTTTTATCGAGTTTACAGGTGTTTTGTTTGCTGCGAAAGGTAATCAATTCAGGCAAATACCTGCATTTGCATGCACGGCAAATTTTTAAAGTATGGCGATAATTGCTTTTTTAAGACCGTTTAGATTATAAAAGAGTCGAATTGGATGCTCCGATACTTCAATTGGATTATAAAAGAATCGAATTAGATTCTCCGATACCCGAATTGGATTATAAAAGAATCGAATTGGGTTCTCTGATACTCGAATTGGATTATAAAAGAGTCAAATTAGGTTCTCCGATACTCGAATTGGATTATAAAAGAGTCAAATTAGGTTCTCCGATACTCAAAT
>JBKBWT010000044.1:5938-22300 GCA_046314415.1 Saprospiraceae bacterium | reverse complement strand
CTAAAACCGACAGAACAAAACTTTAAACTTATTGCAGAAACACTTGACAAAACAAAAGGAAATTATTTTGACTTAAACGAGCCAAAACACGAATGATAAGGAGGGCTGCACATAACAAGGTATTGCCAAAAGCGGGGCGAAACGACTTCGATTGTTCATTTGTGCAAAATTCATCATTCGTTCTTCGATTGAACTTTTGTGCTTAAAATCCCCGCCTTCGGCAATACCCAAACCGTTAGCAGCCATTTTAAAGACAACGACAACCAACAATGACAGAATATGAAATGTGATGTGTTTAACATTTGGACAGCCTACAAGGACGACTTAAAAGGGTATATTAACAAGCGTGTTCACGACAGAGACGATGTTAATGACATACTGCAATCGGTGCTAATAAAATTTACAAAGTATTGCGAGACTAAAAATGACGTGCAAAACATTAAAGGGTGGCTCTACAGAATAACACATAACACTATCATTGACTATTTCAAACAATCAAATCGGACAGCAAAGACAGAGCTGAACGGACTTGAAGTTCAGGATTATCAAACTGACAATGAAAATATTTTTATCTGGCTTCACAACTTTATTGACAGTTTACCGACAAAGTACTCTTTGCCTTTGAGACTTTCCGACCTAGAGAGAAAACCTCAAAAAGAAATTGCTGACCAACTCGGCTTGACATTAGAAGCTACTAAATCACGAATTCAAAGAGCAAGAAGAATGTTGAGAGATAAATTTGAAGAATGTGGCATTGTTGAACACATTGAAAATCAAATGCTTTATACTATAACTAAGTCCTGTTGTCTGACATAGTCCGAAGTTTTTTTTGCATCTTTTGACAGGTTTTTAAGTCTTGAAGAAACATTTAAAATTCAAGACAATGGAAGTTCAAACAAAAAAGCAATTAAGGGTTGAGCTATTTCAAGTAGAAATGCCAACCAACGGAGACAATTCCTGCACAGCTTGCGACACGGTTCAAGTTAAACTTGTGTCTGCAATTCAAGAAGTTCAAAAACTTTTTGATAAAATCGGTTGTGAAATACTCTTCAAGCACACGACAGTGAAATCACTTGAAGAAGCCGAAAAGTTCAATATCAATGCATCGCCAACGATTAGGGTAGGTCATTTTGATTTCTATCCCAATCACGTTTCAGAATGTTCGGAGGCAAGAGAATGGTTTTGGGACGATGAGACTTTAGCAGAACCAAATGAAGTAATTCTAATTCAAGTTTTGCTTAAAGGTTATTTTAGTAAGACAGAAAATACAGAGAGAAAAAAGCTCTCACCGTATATTTTGAAACACCTTACAGACAAGCAAATACAAAATACAAACGGCGGTTGTAAATAGAGCCAAAAACGGCTGCTAACAGCGGTTTTGCGTAATGGGGGCTGACGAGCTTAATTGAACGTTAGTTCCTTTTATTTACATTTGTTCAAGGCTGACAGTTTAGTGCTTCTAATGCCCCCACTACGCAAAGCCGCAAAACGTTGGCAGTAATGCTACGAGCGACCTTCAAAACTGACAGAAACTACTTTGACGACTTCTTTAAATCTTTTAAACCCCAATCGGACATACTATCAATAATCGGCAACAAAGTTTGACCGTATTTTGAAATTTTGTATTCCACTCTTGGCGGAATTTCTGCATAAATAATCCTTTCCAAAATAGTATCTTCTTCCATTTCACGAAGTTGGTTGACCAACATTTGCTTGCTAATATCAGGAATAGCCTTTTGCAACATTGAAAATCGGTTGCAATCTTTTCGTATTAAATGGATAATGACAGGCTTCCATTTTCCACCAATCTTATTCAGACAATGGGTAACAGGACAATTATTCGGATTAAATTCCTTCGTTTTTCTTTTATTTTCCATTGGTCTATATTTTTAGACTATTACGATAATTATTGACTACTCTGCTTATTTAGACAAAGGTAATAAATTTGAACCATTAATAATAAATAAATTTTAGAATATGGTCACAAAGAAAATCGTAATTGGAGCATTGCTGATAATAGTTTCAGCAATTGGCGTAAAGGCTTTTGCACATTCTCGCCTTTCAAAAGAAGAAAAGGTAAAACACATTACCGAAAAAATGGCAAAGAAACTTTCGCTTACAGGAGAGCAAAAAGCAAAAGTATTTCAAATTAACCTTGATAGAGCCAACGGACACGAAGACGCTTACAAGCAAGGCAGAAAAAAAGAGGTAATCCAAAATGCCGTAGCAAAATGGAAAACGGATTTAAAGGAAGTTTTAACCGCTGAACAAGCACAAAAATTGAAAATCTAATGAAGAAAATCATTGTAGGATTTCTTGCTATCCTTTTAACAGCAGGAACAGTTTATTCACAATCAAAAAAAGTAATAACTAAAAAAAGTAGACAAATGACAACAGTCGCAGAAATCAAACAATTTATTCAAGGTGGAGAATGGACTTCACTTTCCACAGAACTTCGCCCATTTGAAGACCGTTTAGGAACAGGGAAAATTCAGCCCTTTTATGTAAAACGCATTTTCAAATATTTGCCAAACGACCGATTTGAAGGAACAATCATTAGTTCAGCCGACCCATTCGGACAAATGCCGTTGGTTCAATTCACTTTCAAAGGGCATACTGTTTGGGGAAAAGAACACCAAATTGCAAAAGGTGCATTTGAAATTGATTATATTTTGGACGAAGCGTTTGAAGTAACACCTTTGCACCCAATGTTTGCAGACCAACTCAATCAAGCACCAGTAAAAGGACTTAACAAATGGGAAGTAAACAAAATGCAAGACATAAAAGGAAAAGAATTTCCATTGTTTGGCATTAAAGAAGGAGAAACTGTTGGTGATTACGATTTGATTTACATTCACAACAATATGTTGTTTATGGGAAGCAAACACGTTGACGGACGTGGATTTGACAAACCAGAAAACAGACCAACTAACCTACAAGTTCCATTAGAAAGAAAGTAATTAAACAACATTCTTAAAACTTTAAGCAGAAATGAGTAATATCTTTTCTGCTTTTTGTATTTTAGTAGACGAAAAAGCACTACTGCCAACAGCAGTTTGGCAAAATGGCGGGTTCAGTGCTAAATTGAACATTCGGATTTCTAATAAACATTAGTGCTAAATTGAAAGTAAGTGCTTCTAAATCCGCCACTTCGCCAAGCTGCAAACCGTTGGCAGCAAGCCGTTTTGGACAGAGTAACGACCGACAAAAACTGATGAGAACGACCAAATACATATTGACCATTTTGATGCTTCTATGTTCGACAATTCTGTTCTCGCAGACAATCAAGTTTGACAGAAGTAAACTCGAACCAGTTAACGTGACTATGAATCTAGAACGACTGACTGGAAAGGAGACAGTGAAAGTTGTAAAGGACTCGTCCGTAAAAGAGTTTGATGAACCGACTTTTGTAAAAGTAAAAGGGACGGACTTCAAAAACGGAACAATTGAAGTAAAAGTACTAAGCCGACTTTCAAAAGCTGCTCCTGATTTTGCACGAGGTTTTATCGGAATTGCTTTTAGAATTAATGACAATAATTCAAAATTTGAATGCATTTACCTTCGTCCGACAAATGGGCGAGCAGACAACCAATTAAGACGGAACCGGTCGACTCAATACTTTTCTTTCCCCGACTTCAAATTTGAACGATTGAGAAAAGAGTTCCCTGGAGAATTCGAGTCGTATGCCGACATGGGGTTAAACGAATGGATTAAAATTAAAATTGAAGTCAAAGGTAAACAAGCCAGGCTTTTTTTAAACGACAATAAACAGCCGACACTAATTGTGAACGACTTAAAACACGGGGACAATAACTCAGGGGCAGTTGGACTATGGGTTGACATTGGGACAGAAGGTTTTTTCTCCGACCTAAAGATTACTCACGACAAATGAGTAAAGAAAAAGATTTGAGTAAAAACGGCCAGCTGCCAACAATGTGCATAATCAATGGCGGGGTTCGGTGCAAATTTGTAGTTTTAGTTTTCAAACAACGTTCGGTGTCGTGGGACAAGTCGCGGCAGGTCGGTCTTAGCATTTCGCTACGCTCCATTGCTAAGCCCTCCTAAACCCGCCACTGCTTATGCACTCACGTTGCCTGCAAGCCAATCACGACATTTCAGCACCCTGACATAAATGAAAAAACAGATTCAGACGACATTAATAATTTTAGCAATTTCATTTGGGACAGCTGCACGACTGTCTATTATGGGATGGTTATTTTTTGTAGGCATTGGGACAATCATAATTTTTGGAATCACTCATCTTGTCATTCACTTCTACTCAATGAATTATCTCTCGGTAGCCAACCGTAACACAATCTTTCTAATTATTTTATCACACTTATTTTTTATAAGTCTCTTTCTTTTTCAAACAGACGCGGATGATTCAAGGGGGTATTCAGTAATTGGATACATCTTTGACTTTAAGAGTAAATTCCTATTTGAATGGAGCGTTGAGCTATTCATCGTTGGACTTGTTGGTTACGTGGTCACAAACTATCAAATAATTGTAAAGGCAAGGAGAGATAGAACAAATGGAAATAATCTCGTGTATGCTTTCACTTCAATATTCGTATCGTTATTCCTTCCATTTGTACTAATTAATGGATTAGAATCATATAGGCGAGAGCAAGAAACCAAATCTTACGAGCAGTCAGGAGAATTTCATTCAATAACTCGAGCATTAAAAAAAACCGATAAAGTCCGAATAATTAAAATAAACCCATACGAAACATCTTTGACAGAATTTCCAATTGAAATAATTGGTTTGCACAACTTGATAGAAATTGATTTAACCGACCAAATGATAAAATCTATACCTGACAACATAGGGACACTGAAAAAATTGGAAATTCTCACTTTAAAAGGCAATAAAATCGACACGATTAATCCAGCAATATGTGACTGCATAAACTTAAGAGAGCTTCGAATTGGCGGGGACAACATCCAGACGTTTCCTGACTGCTTAAAACAAATGAAAAGCCTAAAACATCTCTCAGTCCAAAGTAATACCGTAAATGAACTAATGGAAGAATTAAGAGAATTCAAAAACATAGAGACAGCTCATTTTTATCTTAAATCAGGAGTATTGGACAAGGAGAAGTGGAAAACAATAACTCAAGAGACAGGAATTGAACATAGCTATTAATTGGACAGATAACGATAAGTGATAGAGAATTCAAATAAATTGATGACGGATTGGACAGCCGGCAACAACGTGTTTATGCCAGCTGCGGGTGATCCTCTAAAATGTAGTTTTGTTTTATTAATTTCGTTCACCCACGTGGGACAATAACGGCTTCGATAGTCGCAGCCGTCATAAACACAAACCGTTGGGTCTCATTGAACAGAACAATTGAATTAAAAATAGGAAAATGTATTCCACCAAACTAAAGAGATATGGCATCTTCAATTTAGAATAACTTAGTAGCCATGAAGAAGATTGCAATTCTGCTTTTATCAGTGATACTTCCTATAATTTTATTTAGTCAGAATACAAAACTTAAACAAGTTAAGTATTACAAGTCAAATGTTATAAAAGAAGAATATTATGTATTAAAGAAGAATAGTTACATCAAGCATGGAGTTTTTAGAAGTTATTATGACGATAGTGTTATAAAAGAAAGTGGTGAATTTTCCATGAATAAAAAAATTAGGGAATGGAAAGAATATGGTACGGATGGAAAAGTAAAAAGAATTATTCGCTACAATAATGGTCAAAAAACAGATGATAGAAAGGTTGGAGTTTGGTTGGAATATTTTGAAAATGGTCAAGTGATAAAAGGGTTTGATTATGATAAAAATGAAAAGATAGAGACTAAAATTAATGTATCTGTTTACTACCCAGCGATTGCAAGAGAAAATCAAATAGAAGGAATAGTAAATGTTAAAATTAAATTAAACAGTGCTTGTGAAACGGAAGAATTATCAATTTTAGAAGGAATAGGATTTGGATGTGATGAAGAGGCAATAAGAAGTGTAAAGCGTTTTATTGATTTGATTAAAAAATATACTCCTGAAAAATGCGAAGAAATTAATACAATTATGCCGATTCATTTTAAATTGAAATAAAAACGAGACCCAACACCGTGTAGCTGCCTATGCCGCCACGAGGGACGGCACAGCAGCTACACAGACCGTTACCAGTAATTTTATGAGCACCATAATAAACATAGACAGACTTAAGATTTATCGCAATTATGGTGGCGACATAGACGGACTTTTGAGAATGGGAATGAAGTCCGACTTAGACGCATTCGGTTCTGACTTGGATAAAATTTGGGATGAAATCACAAGTTTAAGTCAAGACATAGAGTTAATTGAAAAAGGACTTGTTACCAAAGAATACGCTGACAAATCAATCGGAAAAATTAAAACACTTTGTGACCAACCAGCGTTTGACGAGTTGACCAAGACTATATCAACAGCTAAAACTAACCTGCTCGACATAATTAAGGACTATCAACTATCCGCAGACAAAGCGGTTCGAATTTTTAAAGAGAAATACAAAGTCAATGACATTCTTGAGGGTTGGCATAGCAGAGTGTATGAACAGACAGGTAAATTAATTGACGAAGGTCTTTATTTTTATGCTTTTCACGGAATTGGATTAGCTGCTCATTTCAAGGACAAAATTGTGGACTTTGATTTCGCATATTTCCCAGAGCCAAGGCACGATGGCTTTGACTTATGGAGACTATCAAACTTTATTCAAAATCAACGGAACAAATACCCTGACTACAAAGACAAAGAGAAAATTGAAAAGGAGTTTAATGAGCTAATAAGGAATGGCATTATTGCAAAACCGAAATTGGAAAACTCAACAACACTTTATTTTTTTAGGGACACATTAAAGACAGAAATAATTGACGAAACGGAAAGAAAAACTACTGGTAACAGCACCTTGCCAAAAGCGGGGCGAACTTGGTTACAGAAACTTTTCGGCTCCGAATAAAAATTTATCGTAGCTTGATAGATGGTGCTCCGAAAGCCCCGTCTTCGGCAAGCTGCAAAACGTTGTGTGCCATTTTCGAGAATAATAATCAATACATGGAAATTACAAATGAAGTAAAGACAAGAAATATTAAGTTTATAAAAGTTGAATCAGTAAGAGATCATTATCCAAGCCACCGGATACAAATAGAAATAGGAACCGAAAATATTCAGACTAATTTTGATAATTATATCTGGTTAAGTGATACAAACATTGAAAACTTTCTTACTGAGTTAGACAAATTGGACAAATACCGAAAAGGACAAGCAATATTAGAGAGTATGAGCCCAGAAGAAATGCAATTAGTATTTAAAGCAATTGATGATTTAGGGCATCTTTCTGTGGCACTGCAACTTGCGAAAGAAAACAGAATAAACCAGGATTATTCCTATACCATTAAAGTAGAGTTCGAAATAGATCCAACAAGTTTGGCGAACATAAAGCGTGAAATGCTAGAATTAATGAAGTAAAAAACGGCAGCCAACACAGCGTAGCTGACTATGCCGCCATGAGGGACGGCACAGCAGCTACACGGAACGTTGGGCGCAATTAAAAAAATGAATCAAAATTTCGATTTTTTTAAAATAACTCTGCCTGAAACACGAAAGGCTGACTACTATTTAGGATGTCTTGATGGATCTGTATTTATAGATTTTAATCGTTCGGAAGACAATCGTATTTATTTACGTAGAATTTCTTTTGATGGATACGGATGTTGTAATCTTGATAAAGATTCAAATTTTTTAAATAATCTTGATTCTAAAAAATTTATTGAAGAATTAGAAAAACAAGAATTAGATCAAGCAATTATTACATCATTAGTCAAAATAGCAATTAAAATCAATAAAGAGCATATTTGGACTGATGCAATCGAAGAATATGGATTAATTGAAAAAGAATAACAAAAACTACACCCAACACCATGAAGCTGCCCATGCCGCCATGAGAGACGGCAACCCAGTTACAAGGGAAATTAGTGTCAATTTTACCTCCACTGGCGCCGGATTGCATCCGGTTGCTTATGATTGACTGGTCTAAGACCGAGTGCATGCTGCTAAATCACTGGACAAAGTCTCCGATCCTATCGGAGCAAGCGCAGCGCTAGTGTGGTCAGCGGTGATTCGGATCATTTTGGCAAGGCAAGCTCATAAAAAAGCAATAAAAGCTTATCTTGAAAACAGTTTATCAAAACAATCAAGCGATGAAAGTAAACATTGAGTAAGCGATAGCAATGGCAAGGGAAAATAGAAACCTGGAAGGCGTGGTGATTGAAGATTTGAAAGAAACGCAGGTGCGGGCAGCAGATGCTTTACTATTGGCGAAACCTGGAATCGTGATACCTGAGCAACCTATTTATTATGAGGATGTAGCGTATGATCCTGACTTTGATGAGGTGGAATGGAGCAAGAAACCGCTCAAAATGACCTGGGAAGAAAAAATGCAGTTATCAGAAGAAATAAATAAAAAGTAGCAGGAAGCAGCGGCAATATTGGTCAAAGTAAATATAGCAGATGAGGAAGTACGTCAATGGGTGAACGATAACTATGATATAAAGGGGCGGATACCGGGAAATTTTATTGTGAACATTTACAAGGCAAATCAGATCATAAAAGAATAAATTGCAGAACAAAATCCAGCAAAAACAGAGATAATGATGCGCAAAGAAAAAGAGATTCCAATAACGGAGGAAGATTTGCAATACATCGTGGCGGATGAATTTGAGCAAATTGTGGATTTGGCGCGATATAATTCCTTCTGTTCCAGGTGCTTCGGGAAGCATCCGGTGGAGATGGTGGATTATCACTTATACCTGAATTACTTAAATGATGTGATTTTTAAAGGAAAGTGCAAGTCCTGTGAGGGCGATATAGCGCGATATGTAGAAATAGGGGAGCAAGAAAAATTTCAGAAAAGAACAGCCGTTGTAAAAGAAAGGAAGCGCAATAAAAAGTAAACCCCGGCTTACATTTTGCACTTAATAATATGTACCACTCACCGTTAATTTGTATATTTACGTAGCGACAAATCGGCTTAAAAATAAAAGCGTACAAATTCAATCCTTGGACAGCATCCTCACTTAATATCGGAGCAAGCGCAGCGCAAACCCTGATATATCATGGTAAAAAGTACCTGTGATGAGCAACACACTATAAAACCTATATCATGAAAATCTTAATCGTATTATTTGCACTAATCGTGCTTTTACTAGGCATCTCTTACCTCGTATCAGGTGGTCAAACGGAGATTATTCATACGGTTCAAATTAAAAAAACGCCTTATGAAGTGCTGCATTATATAGCGGATATGCGCAATGAATTAAAATGGAATCCGGAGGCTGAATATGTGGAGCAAAAGAGTGATGGACCAATTGAAGTCGGGACGGTATTTAGCGCAAAATGGCAGCGAAGCGACACGATAGACGTCACAGTAATAGAGTATTATCCCCCCTATTGGGTCGTATTTAAAAATGGCGGACCACTTCAAATAACTCGTCGATGGACCTTATCACCAAGTGGCGCAACAACCAAACTGGAATTAAAATGGATGGCTACCCCTGCCGGTTTTACGCGGGCAATTTTTCCGGTTTACAGGATGCAAATGAAAGCGCAGGAAAAGAAAAATATGCTGCGTTTAAAACAAGCGCTGGAGAATAATTAATTCCACACAAACGCCAAATTTCCAGTCTTCTATATTGAAAAGCAAGAGTGACCAAAACTCAAAGCCTTCCGAAGTTTTTAAAACTTCGGAAGGCTTTTACCTAATGCATAAAAAAATACCATTATTTTTAAAGCGAATAAGAACGCAATAAGTGCGGACTAAGTAAATCACGCCATGCGTTCACACCTGACTTGCAACAAATTATAAAAACATGACGGGCAACTTTATAGATCATGTAAGATTTATCTGGAGGTCGCGACCTCAATTTGGAGAAGGATTTTTCTATTTAGACACTGATTTCGGAAAAATCAGAGTTTTTGATACAAAGGGGAATCTGCCGATTCTGATTAATGTACCGGATGGACCGAATGTAATTGAACATCAGATCGCTTTAATCAAAGACTTGGCAAAAGACTTTCGGGTTATATGCTTTGAGTATCCGGGATTAGGGTTTTCGTTTCCTAATAGTAACTATGATTATTCATTTGAAAGCGGTTCGAACTTACTCCTGCAGGTATTAGACTTGCTTAATTTGAATAAAGTGTCCTTGCTTTTTTCCTGTTCCAATGGCTATTATGCAATGCAGGCAGCCATGAAAAGCCCTGAACGATTTAACCATATTTTCTTATCACAAACCCCTTCGATTGAAGGAATAGTGAAGTGGACGGAAAAATCCATTCCACCTTTATTAAAGATTCCTGTTGTTGGACAATTGACCAATGCAATTTACGCTAAGAAATTTGCAGACATTTGGTATCAATATGCCTTACCCAAAAATCATGCCTCCCGACATGATTATGCTCAAACCGCTAAAACTTCCATCGGAAAGGGCGGATGTTTTTGCCTTTCCTCTCTGGTTCAGGGATTGAATAAGGATCGTAATGCTGTATTAAACCTAAGCGGAATACCGACCACTTTGGTTTGGGGTGCAATGGATTTCACCCACCGAAAAACGGATAAAGCGTCCATTAAAATGCATATCAAGAACTGTGAAATTGTTGAGTTTCAGCATTGTGGGCATTTTCCTGAGCTTGAAAATACACCGGACTATGTAAAATTAATTAAGGAAAGAATTAATAAATAACGGTAGTTATGGATAAAAACAATTTTTAAGCTGTTGATAATCAATGGAAAGTGGCTTATTGCTTGCGTATTTCGATTTATTGAGCTACGTTCTTTTTGCATTGCCCAAAAAGAACCAAAAACGCTAGGCATATCCCCCGAAGGGATTCCTTTGGAACAATTGCTCCGCTGGATCTGCCAGGCAGCCGCCACTACGTATATCATTATAAAGGGTTAGTAAACAACAAAATACGTTTTTTTACCTCACGCTTCATACGATAGTTGTTTATATTGAATGTATCCATAACTCGTTATTTTAGCACAATAATTAATCTCCTTTCCCTGTCGGGTCTCCAATTTTCGACGGATTCGCTACAATTCTGCCGCTCAGCTGGTACTTTTATGTTGGTACAATGTTAGATTTTGCTAAATTCAGCCCTTGATTGGCATTCATACCCGGTCATAAGTGTAAAAGTATTTTACCAAATTTGAAATGAGAAGGTAGAAATATGAAAGGGTAAATGCTTGAAAATCAGATTGTTTGTCGGTAATTCAATACGCCATTATCAATTCAAAATTGGTATTATTTTCCTCCCGCAACCCTCCTTTCATGAAAGGATCACCTTGAGGGAATGAGGGGCAAGCGATGGTAATTCATTTACCAACTTTTGTGACAAAGTAATTGGCAATCATCCTTTAATAAAAAATAATATTATGGAAAAAAACAACGCATCATCCAGAAGAAAATTTCTACAAAAAATAGCTGCCACCAGTCTGGCTGCCGCAGCATCACCTTTTGCCTCTTTTGCAGCACAGGAAAAAGCGGAAGAACGCATTTTGCATTATGACAGACCCATCTCCGCCAATGATAAAGTCCGAATAGGGGTGATCGGCTACGGTGTGCAAGGACATTTTGATTTGAACACTGCCTTGAAAGTACCAGGTGTAGAATTGGCGGGTATTTGCGATTTATATACGGGTAGAATAACGAATGCCAAAGAGCAATACGGTAAAGACCTCTATACGACTACCAATTACAAAGAACTATTGGACAGACCAGATATTGACGCGGTGCTGGTCTGTACGCACGATGTGTGGCACGCCCGTATCACCCTGGATGCTTTGGCAAAAGGCAAACATGTTTATTGCGAAAAGCCCATGATTTACAAGATCAAAGAAGGTTATCCGATCATAGCAGCCGCTAAAAAGTCTGGAAAAGTGTTGCAGGTAGGTAGCCAAAGGGTCAGTAGCATCGGCTATGCGAAAGCGAAGGAGTTATTAGCGGCGGGTGAAATTGGCAAACTCAATATGGTAAATGCGGTGTACGATCGCCAAAGCTCTATTGGCGCCTGGGAATATACCATTCCCAAAGATGCGGACGCTCAGACCACCAATTGGGAAAAATTCATTGAAGTGACCAACAAAATGGCTTTTGATGCTAAAAAATTCTTTTGGTGGCGGGCTTTTAAAGAAGTTGGTACGGGCGTAGCCGGTGATTTATTTATTCACTTACTGAGTGGTACGCATCTTATAACCAACTCAAAAGGACCCGAAAGCATATATAGCACCGGTCAATTTAGCTACTGGAAAGATGGGCGCAATATGCCTGATGTGATGTCGGGCGTAATGCAATATCCCGATAGCCCCGAACATCCGGCTTTTCAGATGACTTTACAAGTGAATTTTATCAGTGGTACCGGCGGGCAAGAAATCATTCAATTGGTTGGTTCAGAAGGGGTTATCTTGGTAAAAGGCAATAATATTACGGTCAAGCACAGCCTCATGCCCGAAGCACCTGGTTTTGGTGGCTACGATTCGCTGTTTACTTTTTCAAAAAGTATACAGGAGGAAATGCAAAAAGAATACGATGCCAAATGGACGCCCGAACAAAGAAAAAGAAAAACAAAGGCGGATATTGAGTTCAAAGCCCCTGCGGGATATGATGATCATTTAGACCATTTTACAAATTTCTTTGACGCTATAAGAATGGGCAAACCGGTGGTTGAAGATGCTGAATTTGGTTTTAGAGCTGCCGCTCCTGCTTTGGCTTGTAATGAAAGTTATTTCACTAAAAAAATTGTGCAGTGGGATCCGGTATCCATGAAATTAAAGTAAGTGGGTCAAACCTTCAAGACTTCCGAAGTTTTTAAAACTTCGGAAGTCTCATCGAGTAATTAAAACAGTAAAGCTTATCATTATGGCATTGGGTAAAATATTACTTTTTAGCTTTTTGGCAATTTTTACTTCCTGCAACGGACAAGAAAAAACAAGAGCGCCTAAAGACCCCAGTGCTTCCAAACCAGACCCAACAGTAATAAGAAACTTTAAGGCGCTTCCAGTGGCGCCCGATTTTGACACGACCTTAGTCAGTCAATATATCCGAAGTATTTTTCAAGATTCAAAAGGGAATTTATGGTTTGGCACTTTAGGCGAAGGCGTGGTAAGGTACGATAAAAAAACATTAACCTATTTTTCCAATCCTGATGGTTTTAATAACAATACGGTTTATGCCATTAATGAGGATAAAAACGGTAATCTGTGGTTTGGAACCGACCAGGGCGTGTATAAATATGATGGAAAAACATTTAGAAATTATAATCAAAAAGATGGATTAAATCATATCGATATAAGTCGAAAAAGCATTCTTGTTGATAAATCGGGTACAATTTGGGTAGGTACGCACGGTGGCGTTTATCAGTATAACCCCTTATCAGATATTAAAGGCGGTCAATGCTTCTCCCTATTTCCATTATTGGCACCTATAAATGTGGCAGGCATAATGGAAGATAAAGATGGAAATATTTGGTTTGCTTCGTCGGATAAAGGTGTCTTTCGCTATGATGGAAAAACGATTGTAAATTTTAATGAAAAAGAAAGTTTGGGCGAGAACTATGCAGGTGGCATGGCACAGGATCAGGTTGGAAATATGTGGTTTACCATGAAAAATGGTATTTGCAAATTTGACGGCAAAACTTTTACCGAATACACCCCCAAAGACGGCTTAGGCGGAACGGAGTTTTGGGGAATAATTATAGAACAGTCCGGTATCGTTTGGATTACAGCCCGAGGCAGTACCACGCGGTTTGACCCTTCCGTTCCCTTACCAGATCCAAAAGCATTTACCGTATTTACACCGGCTAATGGTTTAAATTGCTGTGTTCAAAGTATGTATCAAGATAAGTCAGGAAATATGTGGTGGGGTACAGGGCAAGGACTGTATCGATTTGATGGCAACCGCTTTTATCAAGTTAAGCAGAATGGCCCGTGGTAGTGTTAACAAAATCAGCTGACAAAATAGAATTGAAAAGATTGAATTTTCCAGGTTACTAAGTAATCCTGTATTATATGTAAACCATTGGGTGTAAAATTTCAAACAAATATGAGGGCATTCAACTTACTTTTAATCATCCTATCTTTCACAGCTTTGAATGGACAAAATAACACGGATGAACTTATAAAATTTATCAAGGATCATGCATTGACGCCTGAGCAATACATCATTGAAAAATTTAAAAAGAATGACGTTGTTTTATTAGGTGAACAGCATATTGTAAAACAAAATCTCTTATTTGTTCAGGGATTAATACCGCTGCTATACAAAAATGGTGTTTATACCATAGGAATGGAGTTTGGCGCTTATGAAAATCAGTCTTTGCTGGATAGTTTAGTTACGGCTAAAGCATATAATGAAAAATTAGCCGAAAAAATGATGTTTGATTACAACGTCACCTGGGCTTATAAAGAGTATGTAGGTATGGCGAAAGCAGCCTGGGAATTTAATCGCACCCTTCCCAAAAATGCCCGGACGTTTAGAATACTTAATTTAAGTTATATTTATCATTGGGAAAAATTTAATGGCAAAAGAGATGTTGCAACGATGCAAGCGGTTTTCTCCCAAGGAACAATCGATCAATTCAGGGCAAATGTAATAGAAAAGGAAGTATTAAGTAAAAAGGAAAAAATTCTAGCATTAGTAGGTACCCCGCACGCCTACACCAAGTATGGTTCGCCCTATTTTCTTTATAATGCAGATAATTTTTGTGCTTATGATTACAATTGGTTAGGCAATCGTCTTTATGCAAAATATCCGAATAAAATTTTTAATATTATATTGCATCAGGCTTTTACTAAAAAAATAGACGATCGTTATATCCCAATTTCTCCACTGGACGGAAAAATAGAAACCCTGATGGCGCAGAATGGCAATAAACCCGTAGGTTTTGATTTAATTAACACGCCTGTTGGGAAACTAAAAGATGAGAGCATTCATTCACTTTGTTATAATAATTTTACGATCAATCAATTATTCGATGGCTATATTTTCTTACAACCTTTAAAAGCATTGGAAGGATGCACCATCATACCAGATTTTGTAAATGAAAAAAATATTGAGCAAGCGTTGCAGCAATTTCCGGATCCGGATTGGCATCAAAAAGTGTCAACTTTGCAGGAAATGATCGATTTTATTGAAGCGAATGCAAAACGAATAAAATTTTAATAAAATATAATAATGCTGTTGCTATAAAGAATTGATGAATGTACCCTTCCGGGCATCGCATTTTAAAAAATTATCACCCAATATAATATGCAGGCAAACCTTACCGAAATGCCGCAACGGCTCTTTGTAGGCATGCGCATCCAAACGACGCTGGCAGCGCAGCAAACCCTGGCATTGTGGCAGCGCTTCAAGCCGCGCGTCAAGGAGATTTCCCACCGGGCGGATGCCAATTTTTATTCCTTACAATTATACGACGCAGCATTATCCTTTACGGAGTTTTCATCCCACACTGCCTTTGAAAAATGGGCAGCAGTGGAAGTAACCCAAGTCGTAAACTTGCCGGAAGGCATGGAATTGTTGACCGTACCCGCCGGAACCTATGCGGTATTTGTGCATCATGAACCCGCTCATACCTTTCCGCAAACTTCCCAATACATCTTCGGTACCTGGTTGCCACAGTCGGCATATGAACTCGATCAACGCCCACACTTTGAGGTGATGACGCCGCAGTATCAACCGCAGGATGAACAGGCACAAGAGGAAATCTGGGTACCCGTCAGATTAAAAGCAAGGCAATAAAGCCAGTTGTAATAATAAAATTTAATGCGGAGCGAATTGCCAGTGCTCAATGGAAATGATGTCATTTGGGGTACATTTAGCGGGTTTGAATGGTAGATTCAAAAAGAATCATGCAGTTTTGTAAAAAAAAGTAAATATTGTTTAATCATTCATTAAAGCTATGAAAATCCGTACCTTATTTTGCTTTGCATGGTTGCTACTTTTATTGGTCAGCTGGAGTTGTGAAAAAGACACAACAATTGTGGAACCGGCGGGTTTAGGCGTTTACTTCATTGCTAACCAATCTGCTACTACGCTTTTTTACAAAAGAGATTCGACCATCATGATCGTACCTGGTGCAACGGAAAAAATAGGCGAGTTCGCAGGATTCGGCATTCAGGCATTGCCTTCCGAAGGGATGCAGGCGCTTACTTTGTACCGGACAGGGAATGGGGTGGACATTATTGCACTTGAACAAAATCCTATTGTGGATACGCTATGGACTGCTGTCAAACAAGATAATGAGCAATACGGCGTTACGCATTATACTTTTACCGTGACCGACGCGATGATTCGTTGAGTAACAGCAAGCAAT
>JBKBWT010000044.1:3396-5928 GCA_046314415.1 Saprospiraceae bacterium | reverse complement strand
TCTTTTCTCAACAAAGACCTGCGTAGTTGTAACTGCGTCTTTATCTTTGTAAAAATAAAACAGTCACGCTATGTCAGAACCTACCCTTACACCGGAAGAACTCAACCAAATTCGGGAAGATTTGACTTTGTTACTATTGTTTCTAAATGGTTGGCAAGAAGGCATAACGGGTTTGGATAAAACCTGGCTGCGCAGTTGGAAAGGGTATGACCATGGAACCCTGCAAGTATTGGCACTGAAGGATTATATTCAGGATAGTCCGGGGAGTAAATCTGTAACCCTGACGGATGAAGGCGAGACCCGAGCGAAGATGCTGGCAAAGTATTATTTGAACAAGGAGGTTTAATAGATATTTGATATTTATTGAGCGCTTGTGGTTTAAAAAAACAGGAGGAGCAGAATGCCCCACAGCATGATGACTTTGGTGAGTTGACTCAGGCGATGGTAATGACGGGTTTCGTGGGCGCGCAAGAGCAAACCGAGCGCAAGCAAGAGTAATAACATTAAAATGAGTAGCGCAATTTTACCGGAATAAACCAGGCTGGCAAACTGCAAGTAGGCAAAATAAACGAGATACAGCAGTAAACTCAAAGCACTTGCTCCTGCCAGGCGCTTGGCTGCTAAGGCTCCCCAGACAATTGGCAGGGTACGTGCGCCATTGGCGGCATCGCCCGGTTGATCTTCTAGGTCTTTGATAATTTCGCGGAAAAGCGTGGAGAAAAAAGCAAAAACTGCGTAGTAAGTCAGCAGTTGGGTAATGCGAGTAAGCGCAGCAGGGGAAAGTTGGGCAAGCGAAGGCTGTTCTGCCAGCCAAACAATGAGCGCAACGCCGGCACAATACAAAGCGATGAGTACATTGCCGCTCAATGGGCGTTTTTTGAGAAAAATAGAATAAATGAGTAAGCCTACTACCGCAGTCGGAAAGATGAAGAGCAGCGACACCCGATTGCCTACGAATGCCAGATAAGTGGCTAATAGAAATCCGGTAAGATTAATACAAAAATAAAACCAGTAAGCGGTTGCAGTAGCAATGCGTCTGCCGATAATCACGCGATTGGGTTTGTTCACCAGATCAATCCGAATGTCCACGAGGTCGTTGATGATGTAACCACCGGCAGTAATCAAAACCGTAACAACTATAAACCAGTAGAATTGTTCGGGAGGTAAGGTCGGAGCGATTTGTTGCGTTTGGAAAGCAGGTAAAAGAATGCGGTTGTACAATAACCACTGCGTGAGGGCTACAATCACTAAATTGGGCAGGCGAATCAGGCGAAGCAAAGCAATCATTTATTCAAAGTTGCAGGTGGATGGCTCGGTACGACTGCATTATACTGTTGCAAAATTAAAATTAATCATTTTCAGGCAGCCATTTGTCCTGCAATTTCAATACTTTTTCAATCACATCGCGTACGCAGCCATCTCCGCCTTTAAACGGAGAAATATAATCAACGAATTCAAGAATTTCAGGAATGGCATCGCTGGGGCAAGTAGGTACACCGACCCTCCGCATAACGGCGCGGTCGGGAAAGTCATCGCCCATGTATAAAATGCCGTGCAGATCAAGGTCGTATTTGAGTACAAACGCTTCAAACGCTTCCATTTTCTGCTGTCTGCCCGCGTAGATGTCCACCACACCCAAACCTTCGAGCCGTTTGCGTACGCCCTCCGAACTCCCGCCGGTGATGATACATACCCGAAAGCCTTCCTGCACTGCCTTTTTGATGGCATAGCCGTCGCGTACATTCATTTTGCGCAGCAATTCGCCAGCTTCGGTGATCAGAATCTGGTTATCCGTCATCACGCCGTCCACATCGAAAATAAAAGTGTGAACATCGCGGAATTTTTCTAATTGATTCATGGAAGTGCTCAGCAGTTATTGGTTAACAGTTTGCGCTTATTCGGTCTTGAGTTAACAGGGGCTGGCTTCAATCGCTTCGTTACTGATTATTATCACGCCATTCGTACACCCATTTTGCCTGAATTTGTTCGAGGTGTCCTTCGGTACTTTCTTCGCGCTTGCCTTCAAAATTTGGAATTTCCAGAATCCATTCCAACAGATCAGTAAAGCGGATGCGGTAAATTTTTCCTTCATCGAAGGCATCACCAAAGCGTTCGTAGAGCTTCATGGCAATGTCCTCGTGGTCGGTCCAGTAAATCGGTAAGTTGTCAATATCTTCGAAAGCCATTTTTTATTGATTTGAAGTTTAAAGTTGAGGTTTTGACTTTTGGGTTATGGTTATTAGTTAGTTGTTATTTGGTTATAGGTTATTGGTTGAATGTCAAAGTTTTTTACATAATAATGAATAACCTGTAACACAATCAATGTTCGTGTCCGATAATCCTCGACTGATCGGGAATTTGCACTTCGATCACGGCATCATCTTCGAGAATAACGCATTGGCAGCCCAGTCGGGACTCAAGCCGGGGATTGATGGCGCGATCAATAAAATCTTCTTCTTTGTCAGAAATTTCTTCCAGGAAATCTTCACCTGCTTCGATGTAAACATGACAGGTGCTGCACGCACAAACGCC
>JBKBWT010000044.1:0-3386 GCA_046314415.1 Saprospiraceae bacterium | reverse complement strand
TTTTAGCAGATTTAGGGAATAAACTCACTTGCGTCAATCCATGAAGAGTATTAACTTCTAAGAGATACAAAAATCTTCCGTCACTTCTAAAATCGAGTAGCCAGCTTCTACGTTTTCAACCGTTTTCGGTGGAATACTTTTATCTTCAAATGTAAATTTAACAGTAGCCATAAATTCTATGATTTGTTATTCGTTAGGTGTTACAGTTAAATTGTCCGATTACCCATACCAATAACTCAATTTTCCCGCAAATGTAATTTTTGTCGCTCATTCAAACAACTTCCCTCTCTTTTAGTTTGGAATAATTCTAAACATCTTGCTGGAGTAGCTCTTTCGGTTGCCTGGTTACATGGACTAAGAGGAGTTAACTTGTTAATAATATAAATCGTACCTTTGTAGCAACTCGAACCATTGAACTCGTGAATGCAAAGATAAACCACAACATCGTCCGCTTACAGGATGTCAACATTTATCAGCAGGGTGTATTGATTTTACAAAATGTAAATCTGACTATTACCAAAGGTGAATTTACGTATCTGATTGGCAAAACCGGCAGTGGTAAGTCCAGCTTGCTGAAAACAATTTATGCAGCTTTACCTCTCACACAGGGCAAAGGGGAAGTCATGGGGTATGATCTGGCGAAGCTCGACCGACGAAGCATTCCTATGCTGCGACGCAGGCTGGGGATTGTTTTCCAGGATTTTAATTTACTAATTGATCGTACCGTCGAGCAAAATCTGCGTTTTGTCCTGGAAGCCACCGGTTGGGCAAGTGAATCGAGTATCAGGCAACGCGTCAACGAAGTGCTGGAGCAGGTTGGTTTAGCGGATAAAATTTATAAAATGCCACACGAATTATCGGGCGGTGAACAACAGCGCATTGTGATTGCCCGTGCCTTACTGAATAAGCCTGCGTTGATCATTGCCGACGAACCTACCGGTAATCTTGATCCAGAAACGAGTGATGATATTTTGCTGTTAATGCGGCAATTAGCTTTGAAAAATGATTCAGCTGTTTTGTTTGCTACGCACGATTATCGTATTCTGGAACATTTCCCGGCGCGAATCATTCGCTGCTTGAATGGTAAAATAATGGAAGAGGAAGATTTTGAAGTGAAATAAAGAGCAAGAGGAGAAAAGAAAAAAGTAATCACCCGTCTTGCGACGAATGATTACTTCGATAGGTTATGTTTATTTTGCTACAACAAAACGTTGACTTACAATGCCTTGCGGCGTTACCAAACTGTACGTATAGATGCCTTGTGGCAAATCATTGACATTCAGTTGATAAGCATATTCACCGGAAGGTTGATCACCCAGATAAGTGCTGCGCAGCAGCTTGCCGTTCATATCAAAAATACGAAGCGTTACTTCCAGTGGTTCCTGAAGGGAATAACGCACCTGAGCGTTGTCGCGAATCGGGTTAGGGGCGATTCGCAGTTGATTGACAATAGCCGCGAGGTCTTTGGTGCTCACCCGTATATCCAATGGGAAAGTGGTTCCATCCGCTAGCGCTACCCATACGCCAAATGCCGGATTACTGCCAGACAGGAAACCTGATGCAAAAACGAAAGCTGAACCGCCATCCAAACTGCCCAATGGAGCGGTGTAAGAAGCGACCACGGTATTGTTGTCAGCTGCGGGCGTTATGTCCAGAATGTAACTTGCTGCCGGTACATTGATATAATTGGAGAAGCTGCCGTATGCCAGATCATTGAATAAAATATTACCGTTGCTCTGATTGCGCACATCTACTGCCGGGGCGTCAGGTGAGCCATGATACAGTAATACATCTACGCCAGTGTTGGTAGCAGCTGATTCGCGTGCCTGATCATAAATTACCAGATTAAAAGGAGTAGTTGCGTTGCCCACAACGCCAGTTGCTACGACGATGTAGTTTTTATTATTCTCAAAAGTCACATCCGGAAAAGTGGCAATCGCATCGGCAACCGAGGTACTATTTGCAGGTGCAATGGCTATGTCAATAGGCGTTTCCGCAGGGGCAAAGTCAAAAGGCGTAGCCGAGCGGAAAGCGAAATTATCCAAGCCGAGTTCACCATTAATGTAAACATCTACCGTGGGAGCCGGGGCGTTGTGCACAATCTGTACGCGCGCTACCGGTGAAAGCGGGAATTCAACTACCGTACCATCTGGTAGTGCTGCAAACAAACCAAAGCCTGGCTCGCCGCCCAGAATTCCTGAAGCAAATACCTGCGCTACGCCACCCGCCAGTGCAGTTAGGTCGGCATAAAAGGTTGCAACAATTGCCGGATTGCCGGTGGCTTTTACATCAAGATAATATTCGCTTGCTGGAACACTCAAGTAGCCATTAGAGAATTCACCGTAGGAAAGATCTTGAATAAGATTGCCTACCATTCTGGCAGCCACATCTACCGCAGGAGCGCCCGGTGAACCGTGAAATACATTGATATCTATCTGATTCTCAGTGGTACCTTCCGCATACGCTACATCATTGATTGCTAATGTAAACGGTGTTGCAGTATTTCCAACAATACCGTTGGCGATGACAACATAAGTACGATTGCTTGCAAAAACCACATCATTGAATGTGGCAATCGCATTGGCAGCCGAGGTACTGTTGCCCGGTGCTACCGCAAAGTCAATAGGCGTATCAGCGGGAACTACCACAAAAGGTGTTGCGGTACGAAATACAAAATTGTCTATGAATGATGCACCATTGGCATAAATATCCACCGTTGGGGAAGGGGAATTGTGAATGAGTTGTACCCGCGTTGTTTCCTGGATGGGCAACGCTACAACTCTACCATCCGGCAAAGCCGCAAATAATCCAAATGCTGGAGTGCCTCCTAAAATACCGGAAGCAAAAACTGTTGCAGCACCTCCCGCCAGACCACTCAAATCTGCCCGGAAAGTGGCTACAATCGCTGGGTTGCCAGCAGCACGTACATGCAAAAAATAAACAGCCGGATCAATGGCAAGATAGTCGGTGTAATCGCCATAGGATAAATCACTGATTAAATTACCAACTAAAAAGGCATCTACATCTACTGCCGGAGCATTAGGAGCCCCATGGAAAACAGCAATTTCTACTTTCGTTTCATCCGTAGCGCTTTCTTTGGCAGCGTCGTTGATCACAAGGGTAAAAGGAGTACTGGTATTGCCTACAATACCATTGGCAGTTACGACATACGTTTTATCACTCGCAAAAACAACATCATTAAAAGTTGCAATCGCATCTGCAACCGAAGTACTGTTACCGGGCGCGATAGCAATATCAATTGCTACATCCGCAGCCACATCCACAAAAGGCGTTGCCGAACGGAAAGCCAGATCATCCACGAGTATTTCGCCATTGGCGTAAATATCAACGGTAGGAGAGGGCGAGTTGTGAATGATTTGTACGCG
>JBKBWT010000043.1:0-22412 GCA_046314415.1 Saprospiraceae bacterium | reverse complement strand
AACTGTCCTTTCCCGCACAATCGTTGTATCATAATCGAACACCGATTTATTGATAATTGATTATTTGTAATTGATTATTAAGGAGTTACAAGTTTGGCACGGAATTGCTTCTGGAATAAGCAAGGGTAAAAATTTTAAACGAAAGCCAGCATCTATTGGATGAATACCGTGTCATTCCTAATGTAAGGTCTAATTCAATACAACTGGTCAAAAACCAACAATAGCTATGTTCCAGAACTATTTCCGAATTGCCCTGCGGCACCTGACTCGCAATAAGATTTATTCTTTTATCAATGTTTTTGGGCTGGCGATTGGGCTGGCTTGCTTTATTCTGATTACTACTTATGTGCTGTTTGAACTTAGCTACGACCGTTTTCATGAGAGTGGCGAACGCATTTTTCGACTAACCTCCGTGGGTAGCTTTGGCGGAGAAGCCCGGGAATTTTCCAGTACGCCAACCGCCGCATATCCCACCTTTAAACGGGAATTCCCGGAAGTGGAAATGGGCGTGCGCATTTATGATCTCTCCGCATTCTCGCCGCGCGTGGTGCGTTACAAGGATAATCTGTTTGAAGAAAAAGGCTTTTTATACGCGGATTCTACCTTCTTTAATCTATTCTCTTTCAAAGTGTTACGTGGAAATCCGAATACCGTGCTGGACGACATTAATACCGTCGTGCTGACCGAATCCATGGTGAAAAAATATTTTGGCAATGAAGACCCAATGGATAAAACCATTACGGTGAACGGCACGCAAGATTATAAAGTGACCGGCATTGTTGCAGATCCACCTGCCAATTCTCAGATTAAATTTGATTTTATTGCGTCTTTCCATTCGCTGGAAAATTGGCGCGAGGAAATTTGGGGTTCCGCCAATTTTATTACTTATCTTTTATTGAGTAATCCCAATCTGGCGAAGCCTTTGGAAGGAAAGATTCGCACGTACATGGACAAGGCAATGGGCGAAAATATGCCTCCGGGCAGTTTTTTGACGTATGTGCTGCAACCCATGACCGACGTGCACCTGCGCGCACGCGTGGAGGGCGGGCTGGAGCCGGGTAGTGATATTCGGTATGTCTATATTTTCGGCGTTATCGCCATATTAATATTAGCTATTGCTTGCATCAATTATATGAATCTTGCTACGGCGCGTGCTGCCGACCGGGCGCGGGAAGTGGGCGTGCGCAAAGTGATTGGTGCTTTTAAAACCCAGTTGTTCCAGCAATTTATCGGCGAATCGGTCATCATTACTTTTCTGGCAATGGCGATTGGCTTGGGTTTGGCTTACTTGTTGCTGCCCTTTTTCAATCAAGTGACCGACCGGCAGATGACCTTCATTTTTACCGAAAATCCTTCGGCGCTGGCGGGTTTGTTGCTCCTGGGCTTGATGGTGAGTTTGCTGGCAGGGAGTTATCCAGCTTTGTTATTATCTGGTTTTCAACCAATTAAAGTATTAAAAGGCAATTTTAAAACTTCGGGCGGTGCCGGTCAATTGCGTAAGGCGTTGGTGGTGTTTCAATTTGCCGTATCCATTTTTCTCATTGTTGGAACCCTTGTGGTGCAAGGACAATTGAATTTTATTCAAAATCAAAAACTCGGCTACGACAAAGATCAGGTGCTGGCATTGCCACTGACACGTAATATTTTCAATAATTTGAATGCATTTAAATCAGAATTAAAATCCAATCCCGCGATTCAAAATGTCACGATTGCCTCGGAAACGCCCACGTTTATTCAGGGCGGCTACAGCATTTGGGTAGAAGGCAAACCACAGGATTTTCAAATGTCCATTCGCGCCATTGCTACGGATAAAGATTTTGTAAAAACGCTCGGCATGGAACTGGTCAGCGGCACGGATTTCACCGATGCAGACGTGGCGCAGGTTTCGATGGATAGTTTTGAGCTAAAAAAATTCCATTTTATTCTGAATGAATCGGCGGTGCAAAATTTGGGTTTAACGGCAGAAAACGCCATTGGCAAGCGGGCGAACCTCAATGGTCGGACGGGAGAAATTAAAGCAGTGGTCAAGGATTTTTACTTTGAGTCGCTCCATTCTGCCATCAGTCCTTTGGCGATTTTTATTGATAATCAGCAATTTAACTCAATTATGGTCAAGTTGAATGGCGACAATATGACCTCAACCCTTGATTTTATTGAACAAAAATGGAATCAAATCTCGCCGGATCGGCCGTTTGACTACCAATTTCTCGATCAGGAATTTGATGAATTATACAGCACCGAACAGCGCACCGGCAAGCTCGCCAGCAGTTTTGCATTATTAGCGATCATTATCGCTTGTCTTGGGTTACTGGGATTATCGGCATTCGCGGCGCAACAACGTACTAAAGAAATTGGTATTCGTAAGGTGCTGGGTGCCAGTGTATTTGATCTGATGGCGCTGCTTTCCAAAGATTTCCTCTTGCTGGTAGCAATCTCTATGCTGATCGCATTTCCGGCATCGTGGTGGGCGATGACCCAATGGCTGAGTGATTTTGCCTATCGCATCGAAGTAAGCTGGTGGATTTTTGCCCTGGCAGGAGTCGCCGCATTATTCATTGCTTTAATGACGGTATCTTCACAGGCAGTCCGGGTGGCTACCGCCAACCCAAGTGATGCTTTAAGAAGTGAATAAGTATTGTATTATTATATAAAATTTATGGTTTTATAATAAAATTGCCCGATATGTTTAGTAATTATTTAAAAATTGCACTCCGCAATATGTCCAAGCACAAAGGTTATACGATTATTAATTTGCTTGGCTTAACTACTGGCATAACGATTTGTTTTTTGATTTTCCTGTGGGTACAGGATGAGGTGGTGTACGACAAATTTCATACCAAGGCAGATCGTATCTACCGTACACTCTGGAAAGCAAAATATGGTGACAATGAATGGGAAATTCCGCTCGTGCCGGTGCCGGTAGCGCCCACGCTGGAGCGCGAATTCCCGGAAGTGGAAAAAGCGACGCAATTTTATGCCGGTGGTTTCACTTTGAAAAAAGAAGACGATTTCTTACGTGAACAAAATGTGTTGTTTATAGATGAAGATTTTTTTGATGTTTTTACGGTGAAAACCATATCCGGCGACCCGAAAAACGCGATGACGGATCCTAATGCGATTATTCTCACGCCTGAAAGTGCAAAACGCTATTTTAACGATGAAAACCCCGTTGGAAAAACGCTGCAACGTAATGATGGCAAGCTGTTGCGCGTAGCGGGTGTGGTGGAAAAATTTCCGGCACAATCCCATTTTCATTTTGAATTTTTAAGTGCTTTAAAAAATTTACAATTTGTCGAAGAGCGGCGGGATCATTGGAGTTCGGCAGCGGTTTACACCTATTTCACTTTGAAACCGGGTGCTAGTATTGTTGCATTGGACAAAAAAATGCAGGATTATGTCAATAAAAATGTTGCAGATGAATATAATAAGCCAGGTGATTTTACAAGTTTTCCATCACAAGCGCTGTTAGATATTCACTTGCGGTCTAATTTAGAGACAGAATTAGAGCCCAATGGTAATATTACGTATGTTTATTTATTTTCTATTATAGGATTTATTATACTCACGCTGGCTTGTATCAATTTTGTCAATCTGGCAACGGCGCGGGCACTCACGCGGGCGCGGGAAGTAGGCATTCGCAAGGTATTGGGTTCGGCGCGGGCACAACTCATCCGGCAGTTTTTTATGGAATCTTTTGCTTATGTAATGCTTTCCGTTATTGCCGCCGTGCTTATAGCTAATATCATATTGCCTTTTTTTAATAATTTTACCGATAAAGCGTTGGAAATCAATTTTTTGAATTCCCCAATTTTGTTGGCTGTTTTAGCCGTTATTACATCGGTCGTGACTATTTTATCCGGTGCTTTTCCGGCACTTTTCTTGTCTTCGTTTATTCCGGCTAAGGTATTAAAATCGCAGCTTACCGTCACAAATGGTAAAGACTGGTTGCGTAAGACATTGGTAGTCATGCAGTTTTGTGTTTCAACGGCTTTAATCATTGGCACGATTGTCGTGTTACGGCAGTTGAATTTCGTTCAAAATCAACGACTTGGATTTGATAAAGAACACATATTGGTGATTGACCGGGCGCATGCCTTGGGCGAGAAGTATGATGTTTTTTTACAACAACTTCGCAATCATCCAAAAATTGAGCAGGTTACCGCTGCCACCAGCTTTCCGGGCAAAGGTTTTGATTCCAGCATCTTCCGACCGGAGCAGCCGGCTAATTACACGGAAACTTCGCTTTCTTATGCCGGGGTGGATGAATACTATGTGGATGCGCTTAAACTCGAGCTCACCCAGGGGCGCAATTTTTCGGGGGCCCTGGCGAGTGATTCTTCCGCATTTTTGCTGAATGAAACGGCGGCGAAAGCATTGGGCTGGGACAATCCGATTGGCAAAGAGCTTGATTTTGGTGTGCTGAAAGGTCCGGTAGTTGGCGTCGTGAAAGATTTTCATTTTGAATCTTTACATCATGAAGTGAAACCGATTGTATTGATGCGCACCCCTTGGAAATCGCCTTATCTGGCGGTTCGATTCAAAGCGGGCAATGTGTCGGAAAGCGTAGCCGCGGTGCAAAATCTTTGGAAAGCGTTGAGTATCAGTGCTCCTATGGAATTTACATTTCTCGATGAAGATTATCAGAAATTATATGAAAAAGAGCAATATATGGCAGAGGTGTTTGTCGTATTTTCTATTTTAGCAATTGTGATTGCCTGTCTCGGCTTATTTGGTTTGTCTGCCTATGTCGCTTATCAACGTACCAAAGAAATTGGTATTCGTAAGGTGCTGGGCGCCAATGTAGTAGATGTAGTGCTCTTATTATCAAAAGACTTTTTACAACTGGTATTTATTGCGGCTTTATTGGCGGTGCCGTTGGCGTGGTGGGCTATGACGAAATGGCTGGAAGATTTTGCGTACCGCACTCCCCTCAGTTGGTGGATTTTTGTCGCTGCAATGGTCGCCGCACTTGGTATTGCCTTACTAACTGTTAGTTTTCAGGCAATTAGAGTAGCACTAGCCAACCCTGTACACGCGCTGAAGAATGAATAATGAAAAAATGAATAATTAATAATTTGGTGCTATAATGATTGAATAAATGCTTAATAAACGAGTCGGTTATTTAGTAATATAACAACGAAACTTTTAAAAACAATGATTCAAATACGTAATTTGTATAAATGGTACGAAACAGGCGGACAACGTACTTTTGTGCTGAATGGGATTAACATGAATATTGACGAAGGCGAGTTTATTTCCATTATGGGTCCTTCCGGCTCCGGTAAATCGACCCTGTTACACATCCTGGGTATGCTCGATGAACCCAACGAAGGGGAGTATAATTTTCTGGGGCAGGATGTATTTAAAATGAAGGAAAAACAACGCTCCAATATTTACAAAACCCAGATCGGCATTGTGTTTCAGGCTTATCACCTCATTGACGAACTCACCGTTTATGAGAATATTGAAACACCCTTATTATATCAAAATATAAAGACGGGCGATCGCAAAGCCATTGTGGCAGATATTCTCGACCGTTTTAATATGGTGGCAAAAAAAGATTTGTTCCCGACACAACTCTCTGGTGGTCAGCAACAACTGGTGGGTATCGCGCGCGCTTTGGTGTCTAAACCAAAATTATTACTAGCCGATGAGCCTACCGGAAATTTGAATTCCAAGCAAGGTGAAGAAATTATGGAATTATTTGCGCAATTGAATAAAGATGGAATGACCATTGTACAAGTGACTCATTCTGAGAAGAATGCAGAATATGGCTCACGTATTGTGAATATTTTGGATGGAATGTTGCAATAATGTGCTCATGTTTTGATGTATTCATGTGTTCATGTGTTCATGTATTCATGTGTTCATGTGTTCATGTCGCTTAGGACGTGAACACATGAACACCCAAATATACGCACACACTAATTGGCAATCGTCACATTAAACGTTTGTTCTACGTCGGTTTCACCGGTGGAGCAAGCATTTGCAGCATTTTTATCCGGCTCATGCTTGAGGGTAATTTTTAATGTACCCGTACCCGCTGCACCTGTGCGTAGCGTGCTTCTCAAGCCCAAATTCTTGCCGGCATCATCCTTGTCTTGTACGGTTGGATTAGGCATCGAGCCACTACCCACCAGACACACGAGGTGCTCATTGCTTTCTTCCTCTACTTCTTCCGTGATATTTTCTGCCGGTGTCTTAGATTCATCAGCAAAAGCAACCGTAAGCGTATAGTCGGTATTAGCTTTGAGATTAATGGGTTGAATGGTAGGGGCATTGCCGCCTGCTCCGTCCAAGTCTCGTGCCGCTGCTACAACTGCCGCACCACTCGTGGGCGTAAAAGTTAAAGTCACAGTCGTGATTAATTCCTGCTCATTATCCGGCTCATCGTCGTCGTCTTCATCGCAGCCGGTTGTGAATAACAAAGTACTTCCAAGCATCAGGACAAAAAACAGCCTGAGCAATTTGAGCGAATTCAATTGCATGATCAATTGTTTTAATTAAAGAAATGGTAATTATTAGAATCTAAATCAGAATGTATAGTTCATTGATATTGAATATTATATCAATTCTGATTCAGACTACTGTACCCCAAAAGGTACTTTCAAACGCATGGAAATATTACGACCAGGCTCATCCGTAAAATATCGGAAGCGATTCAAATACTCGCGGTAACTTTCGTCAAAAAGATTAAAAATGGATAATCCAATCTCCAGGGGTTGTTTTTTGAAATAGATGGTAGCACCCGCTTCCAGGTCAAAGCGGGTATAACCCGGAGGCGGCGGGGCGTAGTCGGTATTAGCCGGTACGCGGGTTTGCTGCAATAAATTGCTCATTGTCAGCCGAATAAACGGGGCTTTTTCTTCTTGAGTAAACGTATATTTTAAACCGGTCTGCAAGCGATCTGCCGGCATGAAAACTAAATAATCTTCAATGGTACGATTCCAGGCACGCAGTAGCGAAATGCGATTTTCAAAGGTAAAATTCGGTACAAACTCATAATTCATGCCCCAGTCCAAGCCCATTAGCCGGGCATTGGCTTGTTTGTAATGAAACGCCGGAAATGCGCCCCGAATGGTTAATTGTGGTTGTTGCTGCGGCTCCAGGAATATAAAATTTTGAATAATATTATAATATAAATTTAAACTGGCACTAAAATTATCCTGATTATTTAGTTCGGTTGTAATACCTGTGTTCAAAGCACGTTCGGGTACCAAATTTGGATTGCCTCTTTCATACGACGCCGAGCCATGATGCACGCCATCGCTGTACAATTCGCTCACGTGCGGCGCGCGCCACGCCGAGCCAATATTAAAACGTAGCGATACCAGCTTCGGGAATTTATAAATGGCGCCAAAAGTGCCGGAAACATTACTGAAATTCAAATTCTGACCAATGGTATCTCGTCCTTGCCGACCCACCGCCAAATGCCGATAATCGTAACGAATGCCTGCTTCCAACTCCAGCGGAGAAGGATATTTTTTCCAACGTTCAATCCAGAAAATGCTGGCGTTGTCGGCATCGTAATTCGGAATCAGCGCACCCCGGTCGGTCGTATTGGCTTGCCGCATATAGCTCACACCAATGTCCCCACGTAGATTGGCAATTGGTTTATGCTCCCATGTTAAATCTGCTGTATGCGTAGTAATCTCAAATTCAATACTTGGTGATTCTATTTGGTCAGGGAGCGGATTATACAATTTGTGTGCGTCAAATTCCTGACGGCGATTAAACTGGCGGGTTAGTTGTACATTTAGTTTACCAATGTCGCCGGTTGCCAAACTTGAACTGAATTTGAACAACTCGTGCGAAATGCGTTGTTGCGGTCTGCTAATATCATATGTGAATTCTCCATTATTTATAGGTCGTTCGCGTTCAATTGCATTCAATAAATCGGTTAGGTTACCAATGTGTGAACCGCGAAAAATACCGAGTTTGGTGTAAAAGCGGGAGTAAAAAACTTCCGTCTGGAAGCGTTCTTTTTTTAATCCCAGCGCCCAGGAAAAATTGTACTCTTGTACGCCGGTATTATTAATAAAATATTGGGGAGTGTGAAGATTACCACCTTTTTTCAGGGTACCCTGAATGCGTCCCGCCAAAGGGAGTTTGCCACCAAGATTGCCGTGCAACATGCCCGAAGCCACACCCGTTCGACCATTGCTGAAACCCAGCAAATTCAACTCGCCACCTAAACCTTTTGTGGTAGGCAGTGATTTGGGTTCCACCAGAATCACCCCACCAATGGCATCCGCGCCATAGCGTACACTTGATGCACCTTTGATCACGCTGACTCTATCGGCAATAAAAGGATCAATTTCCGGGGCGTGCTCGCTGCCCCATTGCTGTCCTTCCTGACGTACGCCATTATTTAAAATCAAAATACGATTGCTGTGCAGCCCTTGAATAACGGGTTTAGCAATAGTAGAGCCGGTATTAAGCGTGGTCACCCCCGGCAATCTTTTCAAGGATTCACCTAAACTCAAACCCTGGGTAGAAGCGAGTTCCTGTCCACTGATTTCCGCTTTTGCCTGCGTCGTTTGGGGCGTGATTGCCGCACCCGCCACCACAATCCGATCCAATTGAACGGATTCTTCTTTTAATGTAAAAATATAATTTGTACTACTTTTTAAATCAATGGTATGTTCCAAGTGTTCACACCCGATATGCGAACAAACCAGCGTGTAGGAACCTTCGCAGAGATTAGAAATCGTGTAATGCCCGTTTTCATCGGCTACCGTTCCAGTGTTTTGCTCTTTGATAAGTATATTAGCGAAAGCCAGCGGTTCGCCGGTGGAAGCGCTCAGTACTTGTCCCCGCAAAGACAACGTACACTGCTGTCCGTAGCCCCCGGTAACAAAGACCAATAATCCAATAAATAATAGAAATTGCGCTCTCATCGCTTGAATTTAACAAAAGTGCTTCACAAAAATAATGCATTTATTGCAACAATGTTGCACAAAAGTGCGTATTTTTGTGAAAAGATTGTAAAATACCGTTCATAAGCAGAACGTTCGGGGCGTTTCTCCTGTTGAAAAACTGTATCTTGCAATTTTATCAGGAAGTCAGAACACAGATCTCAGCTATTAAGTAGCTGGTATCTGATCTCTCGCTTCCGAGTTCTGACATCTTTTAAATTATGAATCAGCGAATTATAACACTGCTCGAAGAACATAGCCTGCGCAAAACGCCTGTGCGTGCTAAGGTATTAGAAATCTTTCTCAACCGACAGGAGGCGTTGGCGCAAAGCGATATTGAAGATTATTTCGATCAGGTAGATCGGATTACCTTGTATCGTACCTTGAGAACTTTTGAAGATAAAGGATTGATACACAAGGCAATAGATGGAAGCGACAAAGTGAAATATGCCCTTTGCCACCATGGTTGTGATGAGCATGAACATCATGATGCGCACGCTCATTTTCATTGTGATGATTGTGGTAAAACCTTTTGTCTGGATGAAGTGGAAGCTCCGGCAGTGCAAGCACCCGGCAAATTTAAAGTAGCCGCTACGCACCTGGTCATGACTGGAAAGTGTGAAGGGTGTTCCGAATAATTACTGCATTATACCCGTTAAAATCAATTTTTTATGATATCTTTTAATAAATTAAGCCACTTTACTATAATATCGGGTGTTTTTATTATTATTGCATGTAATAGTGCTAAAAAGGAAAACCCCGTATTAAAAGAAGCGGCGCAAACCCACGAACAAGCGTTGCAACTGGAAAAGCAGGTTGCTCCGCAATTAGCCGAGTTAACCCAAGTGAAAAACAACATCAATGTGCAGGGGAGGGCGCTTACGCCCGAAGAGCAGGCGCTGGTACAGGAAATCGAAGGCATTGAACGCAGCTATGGCTACTGGGAAGAAAATCACGTAGAAGTACCGGGCTACGCGCATGCTCACGACCACGACGACGAAGCACACAGCCACGAAGGGCACGACCATGGTGCTAAATTGGAGCTAACACCTGAAGATATGCTGACAGTACAGCGCGAATTTCGGGATAGTATTGTCGCAATTCAGAGACGAGTGGATTCGGTTTTGCAAAAAGCCAAACAAATTAAAAACGAATAGAAATTTAATTTAAATCATAAATGTTTAATTTTTAATATTATAGAACGACTTTTTTAAAGTGCAAAGATAATAGTGGAAATTTTCCACTTTTTTTTGCCAACTTTTAAATTTGCAACATTGTTGCATTATCTTATGAAACAAAAATTCATCAGTACGCACCTCGATTTTTTAGGTTTTTCTGCATCGATGCTTTGTGCCCTGCACTGTATGGCTATTCCATTGGTTATGACCATTGGAGCACTGAGTGGCTTGGCTTGGCTGGAAAATCCCTGGATTGAAGCCACTTTTATTGGCTTGAGTTTTGTGATTGCGACCTGGTCGCTTACGCGGAGTTATTTGCTGCATCACCATCACCTCACGGCGATTCGCATTGTAGCCCTGGGCTTTGCCCTTATTCTGGTCAGTCGCTTTGTGGAGCACCACTGGGAGCCAATATTTGCGGCGGTAGGCGGCATTACGATTGCGGGCGCACATTGGAAAAACTGGCAGTTGCAAAAAAAATGTACCCGTTGTGCTTAAAATTTTAACAATTTTTCCAACCCGAATCGAATATTTCGGTGTCTAAGAAATACGAGTGCTGCCTGTGCAGCCTCGCTTTGATTTAAGTGTTTGATTAGCAATTTTAATGCCGGGAAAGCTGCCAGGTGCAGTCTCTTCCCGGTTTTTTTTTGCGTTTTCGTATGCTATTATTATTTTCAGTTGGAAATAATGCGTTCCTTTCTTGTATAGTGTGTTAATTATTAACGCCTTATATGATGTTTTCAAAGAATTTCCTTTAAAGCTAGCTTCGTAAGTCATAAAAGAAGAGAACATTGAATACTTTACTAAAAAATAAAGCCGACACTGTACAGCATCGGCTCTCAAATTGAATTAGTATGAAAAACTCTTATTGTTAATAGCTTTGAGCAACTGTATATAATGCGCGTTGAATAAAATTGCCGTAAAAATATTGTTAATAAACGACACGTCATAACTGGGTTTATGCCATTTCTCCGACAGAAACTTACATTTAACGATGGTAACGCGCCACAGGATTGCTCATTTGCTAATGTTGTCTAAATATTTAATATTATACCTTAATTGTTATATTTACAAAGGGTTGTGTATTAAAATAAAATATTTGCTAAATAATTTTTACTTGATTTCCTTCGCCACGAACTCGGCAATGGGATTCAAAAATCGTCCAAAACCTTTTACCTGGCTCATGTCATCGGTATTGAACTGAATCGCCAGCGCAAAATCGTACTGCGGATAGTACCGCACCTCCGATACATAACCTGGAAACCATCCGGAATGCCCATAGGTCTTGCCCAACTCGCCTTCGCCAATAATGACGCCCAATCCATACAAATTTTTCCCCAGCTTGGAAGGCACACCTTGCAGCATTTCGGTCAGCATCGCTGGAGACAGTACTTTGCCCGTGTAGAGCGCTTTTGCCCAACGTACAAGATCGGTCGGGGTAGTGGCATAGCCGCCGCCGGTCCATTCTAATTGTGGATTGATCAGGAATGATCCTTGCTGAATCATGGCACCTTCCACAATAAAAGGGCTGCCCGGACGCGAGTAACCCGTGGCTACCTTTGGCAATTTGCGCCGATCCGAAGGTATAATGTCCTTGAGTTTCAATTTTTTTAGCACCAGCTCGTTCGCCAGTGCATAATATTTTTTGCCGGTGATTTTTTCCATTATCATGCCCAGCACAATGTAATTGGTATCGGCGTAACCCCAATCTTTCCCGGCGTCAAACGCACCCTTACCAAAGATAAACCGAATAAGCTCCAGGGGTTGCCAGATTTTGTCGGGGTTTCCAGCAACGTGCTTTAAGAACGCTTCGTTTTGCACGTGTTCGGGAATGCCGCTGGTGTGGTTGAGCAACATGCGCACGGTGATTTCCCGCGCGTTGGGCAGACTATCAAACCAGATTTCGTCACCCAGATAAGTGCGAATGGGTTCATCCAGCTTGAGCTTGCCGTTTTGTACCAGTTTTAAGGCAGTTGCCGCTACAAAGGTCTTGCCAATGCTTCCCGCCAGCAGCCGATGCTGCGCCGTAAGGGCAATATTATTTTCAACATCGGCTTTGCCTCTGACCACTGTCAGGGCTTTATCGTTTGGTAAAATGACTGCAAGACTGACACCGGGGAAATTACTCGTGCGAAACAGGGAATCCACATATGTTTCAAGCGTGGTTGGTAACGATTGTGCTTTAATGGTTGCCAATGGTAGCAACAGCAGTAATAAAGCCGTTAAAGATTTCATGATATACCATTTAGTTGAACGTAAAGAATGAGGATTTAAAGCATGATTGTAACGCAAGGTATTAAAATTATAAAATACCATATAAAATCCTTTAATCCTGTACAGCCTGTTTAAAAAGTGGGCTGCGCAACTTTATGCGCAACCCCGTTTCACAGCTTTACGTCAACTATTGCCGCCGCCCGATGCGCGTCGCTGTTCCTCCTCGGCACCGGTGGCGCGACGACGCGACGGGGCAACAGTATTCTTACCAAAGCGATAGCTAAATGCGATAGACGCCAAACGGGTGCCACGACGACTGCTGAAGGTTTCGTCAATATTGGCAAACTGCGTACTGCCGCGTGGGTAGCCTCGCCAGAAAATATCGTTTACATTCAGGCGAATGGTGCCTTTTTCTTTCAGGATGCTCTTTTGTACACCGAGGGATAGCTGCCAGATCGGCTCGATAATGGAAATACCATACGCGCCGGTGTGCTGGTAAAAGAAATTGATCTCGCCCGCTGCGCTCTTAGGCAGGGTAAAGCGATTGTTGCTGCTGAGCGCAAAAGTGGGGCGGCTGTTATCCAGATTGGTATTGCGGATATTGCCGGTGAAACGCTGATAATACCCGTTGATTTCGGTGCGGGTGTTCCACCACTTTACCGGATTAAAAGTAGCGCTTACATTTAACCCATAATATTTTACTTCCGCAATATTCAAATCGGTTTGTACCGTGATGCGATTGGCATCATCTTGTAATAAAACCGAGGTGATATTATCATCCGTCACGCTGTAACTCAGGGTAGTGGTGAGCCACTCCTTGTACGTGTGGGCTAATTCAAAAGAATAGGTCAATTCCGGGAGCAAAAAGGGATTGCCTTCCTGATAGGTGGTGCGATCCACAAAAGCCCGGAAAGGATTCAACTGGCGGTAGCTGGGGCGATCAATGCGGCGGCTCATCGAAATGTTCATCGTGTGGCTTTCCGACAAGTTGCGCTGCACAAAAACACTGGGGAAGAACTGAAAATAATTGCGATTGAAACTGGAGTCCGTCGTTACCTGCAATCCATCAGCGATGGTCTGCTCACCGCGCAAGCCAAGCTGCAAACTCCATTTGTCAAACTCCTGGCGGAAGTTGAGGTAGCCGGCGTTGATGTTTTCTTCGTAGATGAAGTGATTGCTGCGGCTGGCATCAAAAATATCTTCGGCATTGATCCGATTGTAAAAGTTGAGCGTATTATCCGTTTTGACCAAACTGCTCTTCCAACCCAGCTCAAACTTTGATTTTTCCGTAAGTGGATGTACATAATCTGCTTTGCCGGAATAAATATTCAGGTAACCAAAAAGGTCGCCGATTAGAATGTCGCGGTTTAGCAAGACATCCTCCGCGTCAAATAGCTCGGTCGTAAATTGCTGGTAAGTATCGTTGCCGTAGCGGGCATAATCAAAATCAGCGCTCAGCTCTTTGCCGGGTTTATTGAAGGTTTGCCGAATGTTGACGTTGGTTGCATAGTTGTACCAATGATCCTGCGAACGATTCTGCGTGGTAAATCTGCCGGTACGCTGCCCTGCACCATCAAGAATGTAAGTAACATTGTCGCCGGTGGGATTGAACCGATTACTGATGCCGCTAAACAAAACGCCGATGGTGGTTTTCTTTGTAGCAAAGAAGTCTGCACCGACGCGAGCGTTATTATTGCTAAAGGGAAAGATGAGATAATTATTCTGATCAAAGATGGCTTCCGTTTCACCGTCCTCCGAAAACTTGCGGAAGAGAATTAAATTGTTGAAACCGCGGGTATTTGCATAATTATAGCTACCAAAAAAGTTCCACTTCTTGTTGCGATAGTTCATACTGGTACCTGCATTGTAGCGATTGAAGCGATTGTTGCCGTAGGTCAGATTAAAAGAACCGTTGAAGCCTAATTTCTGATCGCGCTTCATGCGAATGTTAATGATACCCGCGTTGCCTGCCGCGTCATATTTGGCAGAAGGATTAGCGATGATTTCTATCTTGTCAATGGCGGCAGAAGGCGTACCGCGCAGGAAATTAGCAAGCTCCGTACCACCGAGTTGCGCAGGTTTGCCGTCAATCATCACAATAACGCCCTGCTTTCCTTTCAGGCTGATGGCATCATTCTGATCCACAATTACGCCCGGCGAGCGTTCCAGCACTTCCATCGCCGAGGCACCGGCACTGACAATACTGTTTTCTACGTTGACCACCAGTTTATCCAACTGTCTTTCAATAAAAGGCTTTTGTGAACGCACGGTGACTTCGGTGAGCGTCGTAGCTTCCTGTTTTAGAATAATGTTGCCCAACTGTACCGTCGGGTTATTGGCATTGACTGTAAAGGCTTCGGTTTTTAACTGTCCTAATCCTACTTGCGAAATGTGCAAATAGTAATTGCCCGCTTCAATCTCTTCAATCGCAAACCGTCCCTGCTCGTCGGTGATTACACCTTTAACGAGCAGAGAATCTTGTCCGGTTCGCTTGAGAATGATATTGGCAAATTCAACCGGTTGTTCCTGTTCGTTCAAGACGGTACCGCTTATGGTCGTATTCCATTCCTCCTGTGCTAAGGCAACCGTCCACAATCCTACACAGCATATGATGCTTACGATGTACTTCATAAAAGTCGGGTCATTTCCAGCCTCACAAAAAAGCAAAAAGAATAAAGCAACTGTTTGGCGGCGTTAACCTACACGACCGCAATGCAGGGCTTCATTCTTTCTGTTCTTTATGATCCTTCATTTTTGTACAATTAAAAAAAGTCGGGTGTAAAGAATTAAATTCAGGTGATGTAGCTCAAAGGTACAGGAAAGGGGAGGAGGGTGTTTCACCCACTTTGGGGGATTTTTACAATCGAATCATTTGGTGCAGGTGTCTGATTAGAAAACAAAAAGTAGAAGGATGAAGCAATCTGTAAAATTTGAAATCAGCAATTTGAAATGTGAGCAATTAAAAAAAGAGAAAATCAATTGATTTCTTCAATTTTCATATGCGATTGTTCAATAAAAATGGTTGAAATCAGGCTAAATTATAGTTTAAATGCCGGCTATTTAATTTAAAATGGCATCCGTCAAATTGGAATTTTTATTTGTAAGGTTGCATACCCCTCTGTTAATGTTGCAAAGGCAGTTTGTAACAGTACAATTGTCATTTACAAGTTTGCACCCCCTATTGTCAACTTTGCAAACCCCATTGTTAAAGTTGTATGCCCCTCTGTTAATGTTGTAAAGGCAGTTTACAACGTTACAATTGTTATTTACGACATTGCAACCCCTATTGTAAACATTGCATACCCCACTGTCAATATTGACAAGGTAATTTTTCACTTTGCAAATGCCCATGTCAACTTTGCGCACTGCATTTTCCATTTTGTAAATCTACCTGTCAACTTTGCCAAGGGCGTCTGCACAATTAAAAATGCAATTTGTCATTTTGCAGGCTACCTGTACCATTGTGGAATGGCAGTGTACAGCTTTGCAAACAGCATTTGCAAGCAAAAAACAGGAAATAGCAACGTGAACAATGCCTTTTGCAATAAAAAAGACGAGAGGAACAAGCCTGTCAGGCTGCCCGGATAGCGCGAAGCGCCAATGGGCGGTTTAGGAAATGGCAATCCTCTCCTAAACCTTGCCCCTGATGGCTCAAGCAGTGGGAAGTTCGGGTTGGCGAATGGGTAAAGTAACGGTAAAAATGGTGCCTTCGCCCATTTGACTCTCCACTTCGACTTTGCCATGATGAAAAGTCAGAATTTCTTTGACAATAAAAAGTCCTAAACCCATGCCGCGAATCCGGCTGACGTTGTTGGCGCGGAAGAAACGCTCAAAAATGTTTTGCATATCCTCCGGATTAATGCCGATGCCGTAGTCTTTCACTTGTAAAATCACATGATCCGGCGTGGATTGCAGGAAAACGTCCACCCGCTTTTGATCCGTCGAATATTTAATGGCATTGTTAAGCAAATTGGACACAACTTGTTCCAGTCGGCTGTGGTCGCCTGCAATGATGGCGTGGGTTTTGCCGTGCAATTCGATCTGGTAATTCGGATAAAAGGTTTGATACATTTCGACGGTCTCATTAATCAGCTCGTCGAAGTCAAATTCGGTTATTTTATAAGAAAATTGACCAGGAACGGTGTTGGCAACAAAGAGGAAATCGTTGATTAAGCCCCGCATTTTGAGGGCGCTGGTAAAAGATTTTTGTAAAAAAACATGAATTGGGCTACTGTTATCGGTGCTTTTCTGCATGAGATTGAGGTAACCCAACAGGCTGGTGAGGGGCGTACGCAATTCGTGTCCGGCAATGCGGATAAACGCGTCTTTGTGTTCCTCCGCCACTTTGCGCTCGTGAATATCAATACAGCCACCCATATACCCGGTGAAGAGACCGTAGTGATCATACGTGGGAATGCCCCGATCATAAATCCAGCGGTAGGTGCCATCGTGGTAACGCAGGCGATACTCCATAGAGAAGGTTTCCTGTTTGTCAAAAGCGGTGGAGTAAATCTCTACACAGCGCTCAAAATCATCGGGATGGACGCCCTCCGCCCAGCCATTGCCTTGTTCTTGCTCGAGTGTGCGCCCGGTGAAGGTGAGCCAGCCCTGGTTGAAATAATAACAGCCTTTGTCCAGCCCGGCTTGCCAGATTAATACCGGAACGGTGTTAGCTACATACTCAAAACGCTGACGGCTTTCGATGATTTCCTGCTCCGCTCGTTTGACATCGTCAATATCCGTTGCAGTGCCGTACCATTTGATAATATTGCCCTGGGCATCAAAAACAGGATTGCCTCGACTCAAGTGCCAGCGCAGGCTGCCATCATTCATACGAATGCGATGCTCTTTGACATAGGGCTCTTTATTACGAATGGCGGTTTCCCACGCATCAATAGTGGGCTGTAAGTCGTCGGAATGCAGCACCGGCTCCCAGGTCCAGATGCCTTCCGCGTTCTGAGTGATACCGGAATATTCGTTGGCACGGTCATTATAATAGGTGACGACCCCTTCGGCATTGGCAATCCAGACCAACTGCGGCATCGCGTTGGCAAGATGTTGTAACTGGGCTTCGCTGGTGCGTAAACGGACTTCGGCTTGTTTGCGTTCGGTGATGTCATTGAAGAGGATGGCAAATTTGCGTTCTTCGGGCTGACCGATGCGCGAGACATAGAGGTCGTACCATTTGTCCCAGGCAGCTAAATGGCTTTCAAAGCGAATGGCTTCGCCGGTTTTCACCACATCGCCATAAATTTGGAACCATTTCTCTTCAAGATTGGGCTCCAACTCGCGTCCGGTCTTGCCAACGGGATCGGAAAGTCCGGTTAACTTTTTGTACATTGGATTAACTTCCAGGAAAAGGTAATCTACCGGCTCGTTATTGTCATCAAACAGCATTTCGCAGATGCAGAAGCCTTCGTCAATAGAGTTGAACAAGGTGTGATAGCGCTCGTTGCTTTCGCGCATGGCTTCTTCGGCATTTTTACGTTCGGTAATGTCGAACAAGACGCCTACAAAACGTATCGGTTCGCCTTTTTCATTGTGAAAATACCCGCCGGCAGAATCAAACCAGCGCAATTCGCCCGTATCGGCGCGTAGGATGCGGTATTCCAATCGCGTCTCTTGCTGAACATCCCAGGCTTTTTCCAGTGCAGTGGCCACCCGGTGGGCATCTTCGGGATGCAAGCAGTTGTACCACATATCGTAGCTCGCTATACTATCTGGTGTGGGTTCATAACCAAATAAGCGGAAATGACTGTCCGACCAAAGGTTTTGACCGGTGAGCAGATTATAGTCCCAACTACCGGCTTTGCCGACCTCCATTGCCCGGCGCAGGCGTTCTTCCGACTCTTTGAGGCGGTTTTCGGCAGCTTTACGCTCGGTAATGTCCATAGCTACCCCGGTGATGCGTTCTACCTGACCAGTCGAATCCAAACCGACGTGGGAGCGATTGAAAATCCATCTTACCATGCCATCTGGTAAAATAATACGATATTCATGCTCGAAAACTTCCCGTTGTGCAATGCTCTCTTGAGTCTTCCGCCAAAGTTCTTCTCGGTCATCTGGATGAAGCATCGCATTGAAAGCTTCCGTTGTGGGCGTAAAGGACGCAGGCTCAACGCCATATACCGGATAAACCTCTGGCGACCACCAAATCGAATCTTCGCTCACCTTCCACTCATACACCCCCATTTGTCCAGTGCGTAGGGCAATCGCAAGTTGTTCGCGTTCCCGTACCAATGCCTCTTCTGCTTTTTTACGTTCGGTAATATCCCAGAACAGCATAGCGACCTGCCCCGGTGCAGGCTGGAATCCAAAACTTTGATGATACTGATTGACCAAGGATTCATAGGTCTCATAGCTTACAGGCTCTCCGGTGCGTGCAACTTTTATATAAAGCTGTACCAAATCTTCTTGTATATTCGGAATAATTTCCCGAGCTGTTTTCCCAACCACTTGTTCCCGACTAATTCCAAGTATCCGCTCAGCGGCAGGATTCATATCGAGATAACGGAAATCAACTTTTTCTTCCAATTCGTGCTCGATGATCTCGGCAACCAATAATCCCTCTTGCATGGAAGTAAACAAACTGCGATACCGCTCTTCGGCTTTCTTGCGATCGGTTATATCTTGCACCAGTGCGTACCAGCCTTTTATCTCACCATTTGATTGAATATCAGGCACATAGTTAACTCTGACATATCTTGATCCGGCATTTTTGTAATGCAATAACTGTTCTATGTTGATTTCCTGTCCGGACAATACGCGTTCGACATTGGGTAAAATGGCTTCGTAAGCAATATCGCCTAAAACGTCTCGTAAATGCTTGCCTTCAATGGCTGCTTTTTCAACGCCAAACCAGGTTGTATATCTTTTGTTGACAAATTTATATACGTGATTTTTATCAACATATGATATTAATGCCGGCATGGCATCAGTGACCAGGCGCAGTTGGTTTTCACTTTCCCGTAATGCTGCTTCGGCGCGGGTGCGCTCAATGCGCGACCACACGCGGTCGGAAACTTCCTGAATCAAATACAATTCCTCTGAATTCCACTCGTGCGGTGTCGAGTGAGCTACGGTAAGAGAAGCCTTGCAAATACCATCGCTGACATAAGGCATAGTAACCATTGCTACCAATTGAAGCGCCTGGAAGCTTTGCCAGCGGTCGGCGGTACGCGGGTCATTTTCCGCATCGTTCAGAATTAATGGTTTGCCGCTATTAAGTTGTTCAAGTATTCCTTCGTTAAAAAAACTGGAGCGTTGGTAAACGCCTACGGTACTTTTAAGGTTTGCTTGATGCCAGTCATGGGTGACGGTTGAAATTTGCCGCGAAAGATCATATTCGGTAAAAGTACAACGGGACGCATTCAGGTACTGGCTTAGCTTGGCACCTACTGTTGCCATCATTTGGGTGGGATCACTCAAATGTGCCAACTCCTCTGTGATATTGAACAAAAATTGATTATTTTGCTCAATGCGTTTGCGTTCGGTAATGTCAATACCAATGCCATATAGTTGCAGCGGCTCGCCCGTTTTTGCATAAACTGCGCGACCTCGTCCTTCCATCCAACGTAAACTGCCGTCGCTGTGATGAAAACGAAATTCGACAATATAATCGCGGTGCTCCGCCAGCGCGTTTGCTACTGCCTGTGCTACTGCGGTGCGATCCGGCTCATAGATCAATTCAAAAAAACTCGATTCAAACCCGCCAAATCCACCCGGTGGTAAGCCAAACAATGCCTCCAATTCCGGGCTCCACGATACTTCATTGTTCGCAATATTACGAACCCAAGTACCCATTCGACTGCTGCGCATGGCGAGTTGCAAGGTTTCCTGCGATTCGCGCAAGGCTTCCTCGGCTCGTTTTCGCTCGGTAATTTCTTCTACCAGTACGTTTACTGCAACGGTTTTGCCGCTTGTGTCTTTGATCGGGTTAAAATGGTTGATCCAAGTGCGACGTACGCCAGGTTGTGATTTGGTTTCGCCCACTACCTCAATATTCAGAACCGGTTCGCCGGTGGCAAAAACTTGTTGGAAGATAGGGATTACCTGATCGGCAATATCGGGTACTATTTCCCAGATGGGACGCCCGATGTGCGCTTCAATGGGTAGCCCATTAGAGGCTGCTAATTGGTCATTGATGCGGATATAGCGAAATTCGCTATCTATTAAATCCAATCCGATGGGTGCAGTACGATAAATGGTTTCTAACTCTTCAAATTGTGACTGAAATTCTTGTTCCAGTTGCTTGCGGGTCGTAATATCTTGTACAATACCGAAAAAAATGGGCGCGTCCTTCTCGCTTGTTTGATAAACCTGCGTATAAGAGGCAATCCATCTTACTTCCCCATTGCGCAGAATATAACGATACTCATAATTTAGCGGAGTACGGTTTTGAACTGCATTGGCAAAGACTTCTTTTACTCGTTGCTGATCATCGGGGTGTACCTGGCTAAGTCCCTGATTGAAAGAGGTTTCTTCATCAGGAGCATTGCCGTGTATTAGTTTGGCGCGTGCATCCGACCAGTGTTTACCAGATTGCGGATTGTACGTCCAGGTACCAAAATTACCACTGGTCAATGATAATTCAAGGCGATTTTTGGTTTCCAGCAGTATTTTTTCAGACTGTTTCTTTTCTGTAATGTCACGCTGGGTACCCCAGGCGCGTAGCAAAAGCCCATTTTCAATAATGCCGATCAGATTGTTTAAGAAAAAACGCGGTTGTCCGTTGCGGTCCACTTCCTGGGATTCTGCTTCGGTGAGGCGATAGCCAGATTCTACAAAGGCGCGTAAGTAAGCAATATTGAATTCGTTATCAGCGGGCAATAAATCGCCCAAACGTGCGCCAATGATTTCGTCGGCTTTGGTAAAACCATACATCTGAGCCATGGCGTCATTGCATTCTGCGAGATACCCATACTGGTAGCACTGCTCCAGCAATGTTTCAATAGGTAGGGTTATATCCAGCGGTTTTTCCAATTCAAATCGCCAGATAGCCTCCGAACTCTGCGAAACAAAGGCACGATAACGTTCTTCACTGTTGCGAATGGCTTCTTCTGCTCGTTGGCGCTCGGTGAAATCCATTACAGTGCCCAGAAAACGATACGGAATACCCTGATCGTTAAAAAATGCCTGCCCGGTTGCGCGAATGATTCTTTCCGCTTGATCCTGACGATTGACCAGCCTATATTCTATATCATAACGACCCTCAGAGCCGGGTTGGAGTGCATGCTGAATGGCTTCAATAACGCGCAGGCGATCTTTTTCATGGATGGTTTCAATCGCCATGGGCAAGCTGATCGGCGTATCGGGTTCAAATCCAAATATTTCAAGCGTGCGGTCAGAACATAAGATGGTATCGGTAGATGGATTATAATCCCAGGTGCCTAGTTCCGCAATTTCTACTGCCAAACGTAAGCGCTCCTCATTTTCTTTCAGTAAAGACTGTGCTAGTTTTATTTCCGGTACTTCATAGCCGGTTGCCATTATTCCACCGATGCTGCCATCCACCTCAAAAATGGGATGATAAGAAAATGCCCAATGAGCTGCTTCCGTAAAATTATTAAAAAATACCCGCAAATCTTGACCTAATACATGCGCTCCGGTGGAGACCTTTTCTACAATGGGTGAAATTTCGGTCCAAACTGCCGACCAATTCGAATAAGCCGATTCGCCCAATGCAATATTTTGATTTTCAGGGAATAATGCCAGGTAAGCATCATTATGCAATTGAATCAAGTCTCGCCCCCACCATATAAAAACTGGATTTTGGGAATAAAGCATACAGTGAACGGCACTTTTCAGGCATTGGCTCCAAGTGTCAGGTTTGCCTAAAGACGTCATCGACCAGTCATGTGCTTCAATGGCAGCCCGCATATTCCCAATGGGGGTAATAATTTTATTATTTTTAGTCATTGGAATGATCTGTATGAATTCATGATTTAACGGGAATGAATATTATCATCATCTGCATTAAATGGTATAATTACGGGTATATTGTGTTATTTGTTAAAATCAAGATTTAATCTTCCAGACAATTACTATGAGTTGAAAGATAATCTGACAAATATCTGGTGAGCATTCTCTTTCCTAAACCCTC
>JBKBWT010000042.1:0-22668 GCA_046314415.1 Saprospiraceae bacterium | reverse complement strand
GTGCAACGAGCTGAAAATTAGTTATCCGGTAAAGCAAAAACGCTCATGAGGAAAGAAAAATTTGTTTACAACACCCATACCCTCAAATACGAAAAAGTAATCGTTTCCTGGCGTGTCAAGCTGACGCGCGTATTTGGGTTTATCTGTGCGGCTGTGCTGACAGCCTTCCTTTTTACTACTATCTCGCATCGTTTATTCCCTTCGCCGAAAGAGAAGACGCTGCTGCGCGAGATAGATGCGCTCAAAAGCAATTATAATCGTGTTTTAGGCGATGTAGAGCAAATGAGTAAAGTGCTCAACAATATCCAGGAACGCGATGCTTACGCGCACCGGATGATCTTTGGGATGGATCCCATTGACAAAGGGGTGTGGGAAGGTGGCATCGGTGGACACGACAAGTACGAACAGTATCGGCAGTTCACCAATTCCGGTGACTTGATGGCTTCCGTGCAAGCGCAACTCGATCGCCTAAAGCGTCAGGCAGTACTCCAATCCAAGTCATTGGACACCGTAATGACCATGGCGAAAGAGAAAGAGAAAATGCTGGCTTCTATTCCATCCATTAAGCCGGTTCGCTCGGACAAACTCGCACGTAATGTGCAACTCCTTTCCGGCTTTGGTTATCGCATTCATCCTATTTTTAAAGTGCCTAAAATGCACGCCGGTATTGACTTTACCGCACCGCAGGGTACACCTATTCAGGCAACCGGTGCAGGTCGGGTGGTAAAAGCGGAGCGTGGCAGTGGCTATGGTATGCATGTAATTATTGATCATGGTTTTGGTTACCAAACGCTGTACGGACACATGAGTCGCATTGATGTGAAAGTAGGGGATAGGGTAGTGCGCGGTCAAAAGATCGGTTTGGTCGGTAGCACCGGTACTTCTACCGCTCCACATTGTCATTATGAAGTGCATTTTAAAGGAGATAAAGTCAATCCAATTCATTATTGTATGGATGGACTATCGCCCAAAGAATATCAGGAATTGGTAAAAGCTTCTGAAACAGCTAATCAATCTTGGGATTAAATATAATATTCTAGGTTTAGAATAATTTATTTTACGAGATATGAATATATCAGCTATCAAAAAAGACTTCCTGCGTGGAGGTCTTTTTTGCATTATAATAAGTGTCGGTTTTTTATTTAAAGCACAGGCACAACAAGTGGATACTTTGCCGCCTCCGGTGGATACTATTCTGGTACCAACTGACTCGTTGGCTATTGTAACAGATTCATTACCAGCTATTTTTACGGTTATTGGAGTGGGGGATATGATGTTGGGAACAAATTATCCTTCACCTGTGTATTTGCCACCTAACGACGGTAAAGACCTGTTAAAAGAGGTAATAGATACTTTATTAAATGCCGATGTAACTTTTGGGAATCTGGAAGGAACCCTTTTCGACGAAGGCGGCAAGCCGAAAACTTGTAGAGATTCTACGATATGTTATGTCTTCCGTACGCCGGCAAAATACGTAGATCGCTTTGTAGAAGCGGGGTTCGACGTGTTGAGTATCGCCAATAATCATTCCGGTGATTTTGGTGCAGAAGGCAGAACTCAAACCAAAGCCAATTTGCAACAGGCGGGCATTGCTTATGCCGGTTTGATCAATACCGACGAGACCGTTATTTTTGAGCGAAATGGTTTAAAATTTGGATTAGCGGCTTTTGCACCTAATGGTGGTACCTGCGATATTCGCAATATTCCACGTGCGCAGGAGATCGTGCAGCAACTTGCAACTCAGGTAGATGTAGTCATTGTATCCTTTCACGGCGGTGCAGAAGGTCCTAAAAATCAGCATGTTACCAAAGAAATCGAAACCTTCTACGGCGAAAACCGTGGTAATGTGTATGAATTCGCGCATGCGGTAATTGATGCTGGGGCGGACATCGTATTTGGACATGGACCACACATTACACGAGCCATCGAATTATATAATGATCGCTTCATTGCCTATAGTTTAGGAAATTTTTGCACCTATGGACGCTTCAATCTAATAGGGCTGCCGGGTGTAGCGCCAATCATTAAGTTGGAAATCAATCGGGAAGGTGCATTTTTAAGCGGAAGGATTACGCCCATTTATCAGCAAAAAACGCATGGACCCAAAATTGATCCGCAAAAACGTGCCATCAAATTAATACAGGAATTAACAAAAGCCGATTTTCCGGATACCCCGCTGATAATCAGCGCAAATGGAAAAATTACTAAAAAGGAAATTACTGGTGATCCACTGGTCAAAAAGAATGAGGCAGTCATTAATAATGAAAGAATGAAGAATTAATAATGAAATAATAATATGATAAAATAAATAAATGGTGAATAATAAATTGTAAATCAATCTTTTAAAGGGAAAGAAAATATTATTTATTATTCATTCCTTCATTCTTTAATTCTATTCATCCCTGCATAATAGATCAAATACCATTCATCCCCCATTTTAGCGAAGCGCCGGATGGAGCCGTATTCGCCACTCTGGTGAATAATTTTTTCGACTACCAGGTCATCACCGAAGCGAATAAACTCCTGTTTGAATGCACTATGCTCCACGTCAAAAGGGCGATGCAATTCCCATTCTTCTTCCTGCCAATAAAAATTGCCCGACTCAAGCAAGTCTGCATCGGCATCTGAAGGCAAACCTTCCAAGGGAAACGTGATATGCGCCAGTTGATACTCAGCATCCTGATGAAAACGCTCGTAAAATGTTTTAAAATCGTCCGCCGCTGGCTTCGGGTCGCCGGAACAAGCCGCCACCGCTAACGCAAGCACTGCTACTAAGCAACATTTACTTTTTGTTTTCATCCTGCTTATCATAGTGATAAAATTCAGTTGCAATAACTGTAATTTTTTAATAATTTTCGAGTATAGAATCTGTCAAAAATAAAGCCAGAATTGTTGGCTGAATCCTCACATTGCAATTATAACAAATAAATAAACCTTTATGAAAGAAACCATTAACCGGCTTTCGGAAAAACAAATCGCTTTGCTTACGCTTGCCCTCACCGTCATGGCATTGGTCGTTGGTATTGCCCTACCGGAAATTCGCGCCATGCTAGGATTGGAGAGCGATAGCTACAACGCTAAACCCCGCGTAGAGCGTCAGGAGCGGGAAGCCAGAAAGCATAATGATATGGGTATTCCCAAACCGCCGCCACCGCCGGGTGTTGAAGAAGCACTGCCCATCACGGAAATTAAGCAGGACTATTCTAGCACCGGCGCTCAAACCGGCGAATTTGTTGTTTATTCCGGCGTTACTTTCAAAAATACGGGCTTCCTCAAAGGCAAAGTCGTCATTCAGAAAGGAGCCACTTTTGTGAATAGTGGCGCAATCGAAGGCACTGTGATCAATCAAGGCGGCAAGTTTGAAAATACCGGCTACCTTGATGGTCCACTCAAGATTGAGTAGCACGGCATATGACCTGAGCCAGCGCCATTTCTGAAGGCTCCTCGGCTATTGTTACGTTGGCAATGCCCATTTGTTGCAGCGTTTGCGCAGTTGTTTTGCCGATTGCCAGTACTCTCTGCATTGCCTGTAACGTGTACTGGGCAAAGTACGCTTTTGCATTTAAAGGACTGGTGAAAACCAGCCATTCACATTCTGGTAAATCAATATTGGTAATTGGCTGATTTTCATAAACTATTAAATCAAATGCTTCTATTTTATTTTCTAATAATTGTTGAATCGATAAACGCGAATTCGCGGCTCGCGGAAATAACACGCTTTGACCTTGTGCCTGTAACGCAAAATGGCGGGCGTTGAGTTCCGGTTCGCCAATACCCACAAAATCAGCCTGATACATTTCTTGTTCTAACGCTTTGGCGGTGCCTTTTCCGAATACAGCTAATTTGGCATTGATGGTTAAATTTTGTTGGCGCACCTGCTCGAAGAAGAATTGAATCGCCTGTTTGCTGTAAAAAAAAATCCAATCTACTGGAGGTAACGTCGAAAATGGTACTGCCCGAAATGTGACTAAAGACTTTGCAACGACTTCAAAACCAGCGGCTTGCACGAGTTGTAAGAATTCACTTTCCGGCGCTAGTTCCCGACTTATAAATACGGTAGATTTTTTCATTATATCAGACTTGCGGAATTCCAAAGGCTCAGGGCTTAATTGCTTCACTTTTTAATTGCTCCAATACGCGTTCTGCCAGGTTAAAACTGGTACTCGACGACAGTCGTGCCCGCCGCAGCGGCGCATTCCAGCTTTCTGCCATTGCCGCCCATACATGATAATTGCCTTGGGCATCACGTTCGCAATAAACGCCCAATGGCAAGTGGCAGCCTCCTTCCAGCATTTTCAATACTTTCCGTTCCACATTTGTCACCGCTGACACTTCGGGATGATGAATCTGCTGCAATAAACGCCGGATTTCTACATCGTCTTTTAAGGTCTGAAATGCCAGTACGCCTTGGGCTGGCGCAGGAATAAACTCTTTAGGGCTAAATTTTATAATGTGTAAGTCATTTAAATCCAGTTCTAATCGGCTTAAACCTGCAGCCGCCAGGAGAATGGCATCGAAATCACCGTTGCGTAGCTTTTCGACGCGCGTAGGCACATTACCGCGAATATCCTGGATTTGACTATCTGGTCGAAAATCTAAAATTTGTGCCTTGCGACGCGCAGAAGAAGTACCTACAATCGGATTTTTTTTCAATTTAAACAATTGTCCTTCCTCCATCGTTTCGGGGCGCACCAACAACCAATCAGCCGGATTTTCCCGGTAAGAGACGGCAGTCACTGCCAATCCTGTCGGTTGAGTGGTCGGCAAATCTTTCATCGAGTGTACCGCCATATCCACATCACCGCGCAAGAGTGATTCCTCTATCTCCTTGGTAAAGAAGCCTTTACCTTCAATTTTGTCAAAACTCAGATGTTGAATCTGATCGCCGGTGGTTTTAATAATCACCAATTCACTCTGGATGCCTACTTGTGCTAATTGCGCCTGTGTGTAATGTGCCTGCCACAGTGCCAATTTGCTGCCCCGCGTTCCAATTCTGATAATCCGCTCCAAAATGTTGTTTTTTTATGCAAAGATATAACCTGTTTCCGGTTATCTGTTAGCTACTGTTTTTTGTTTTATTGTCTCAACATATTTTTACAAATTTCTGATGCTCCTATTCAATTGGCATATTGCTAAGCAATAAACCAATACACCAATAATTTAATTTTTTTCTACCTTTGCCGCTATGCAACTGTCAGCACAGGAAATAGCGCAATTACTTAACGGAACAGTGGAAGGCAACCCAGCAGTGCTGGTGAGCGGTCCTAGTAAGATTGAAGAAGGCGGCGAGGGCACTATCACATTTCTTGCCCGTGATAACTACGAAGAATACGCCTATACCACCACCGCTTCGGTGCTGCTGGTAAGTCGTACTTTTATTCCCAAAAAGCCGATTACGGCTACCTTGATTCGGGTTGATAATGTTTACAATGCCTTGTCGTTTTTGTTGGAACGCTTTGGTAATCAACTCAATATGACAAGTGGTGTTGATAAAACTGCTTTTGTGCATCCTGATGCGCAATTGGCGAGTGACGTTTCTGTTGGTCGGTTTTCGGTGATCGAAGCCAATGTGCAGATTGGAGCGGGTAGTTATATTGGTGACCAGGTTTACCTCGGAAAAGATGTGACGATTGGAAAAAATGCGGTGATTTATCCTGGCGTAAAAATTATGTACGGTTGTAGAATAGGCGATAATTGTGTATTGCATTCCAATGTGGTGATCGGTAGCGATGGCTTTGGTTTTGCGCCGCAGGAAGACGGTAGCTACAAAAAAATACCCCAGACCGGCAATGTAGTCATTGAACACAATGTAGAAATAGGTGCCAACTGTACGATCGATCGGGCTTCGATTGGCTCGACTATTATTCGATCGGGCGTAAAAATGGATAACTTAGTACAAATTGCGCACAATGTCGAAATTGGTGAAAACACCGTGATTGCTGCGCAGGTTGGAGTGGCAGGCAGCACTAAAATTGGCAAAAATTGTCGTATAGGCGGGCAGGTGGGCTTTGTGGGGCATATCACTGTTGCCGATGGTACGCAAATTCAGGCGCAAAGCGGCATTGCTTCCAATATAAAAGAACCCAATACGGCGCTGTTCGGGTATCCGGCATTTGCATATAATGATTTTGTAAGATCACATGCAATTTTTAAAAAATTACCAGAATTATATAAAAAAATATCAGAGCTTGAACGGCAGATAAATGGAAATAAGAAAGATTTTAATGAAAAAATGTAAAATTGATCGACTTATTTAGTTAAATTATATCCCTCAACATATTAGTACCCCGGTGCTTCCCAATGATTGATTTTTAGGCACACTCACAAAAATAAATATCTTTGCAAAAATTTTAGCCGATAGCGAATTATGGCGAAACAAAATACGATTCAACAGTCGGTCTCTGTGAGCGGCGTAGGATTGCATACTGGCAGTAAGGTTACCCTTACTTTTCAGCCAGCCCCGGAAAATCACGGCATCCGTTTCAAACGCGTTGATCTGGAAGGGGCACCGGTGGTGGCTGCCGAAGTAAGCCGCGTTGTCTCCACGCAACGGGGTACCACCATCAAAACCGGGGAAGCTCAGGTGAGTACAGTGGAACACGTGCTAGCTGCACTGGCAGGCTTGCAGGTGGACAATGTGCTACTGGAAATTGACGGACCCGAAGTACCCATCATGGACGGTAGCGCCCGCCCTTTTGTGCAGGCAATCCGGCAAGCTGGCATTATGGTGCAAAATGAAGAGCGGGAATACTTTGAAATACAAGAGCCTATTTTCTTCCGCGATGAGGAGACTGGCTCGGAAATGATGGCGTTGCCTTCTGAGAAATTTGAGGTGACTACGCTCATTGATTTTAACTCGGATGTGCTGGGGCAACAGTATGCTGAATTGCGTGATATTGCTGATTTTGAGCAGGAAATTGCATCTTGCCGCACCTTCGTTTTTCTGCACGAACTGGAATTTTTGTTCAAACAAAACCTGATTAAGGGAGGCGATTTGGACAATGCCATCGTTATAGTGGATCGCGTCGTGTCGCAGGAAGAATTGGACAAATTGGCACAAATGCTTGGTAAACCAAGTGTAAAAGTAGAAAAAGAAGGCATTTTGAATACCCTTCAACTGCATTTTCGCAATGAACCGGCGCGCCACAAACTCTTGGATGTCGTAGGCGATATTTCCTTGCTGGGTGTACCAATCAAAGGTCGAATCGTTGCTACTAAACCCGGACACCGTACCAATGCTGAGTTTACCAAGTTGCTGAAAAAGCATTATCAGGAACAACGCAAACTTAAAGGGAAACCACGCTACAACCCTGACGAAGAACCGTTGTTTAATACACAACGTATAGAAGAGTGGCTACCGCATCGTCACCCTTTTTTGCTGATTGACAAAATTATTGAACTATCTGAAAATCATGTCGTTGGAGTTAAGAATGTTACCTTCAATGAATATTATTTTCAGGGTCATTTTCCCAACAATCCAGTGATGCCAGGTGTATTGCAGATTGAAGCCATGGCGCAAACGGGGGGCATTCTGGCACTTTCCACCGTAGAAGATCCAGGTAATTGGGATACATATTTTCTTAAAATTGAAAATGCCAAATTCAAGAATAAAGTAGTGCCTGGTGATACCGTACTGTTCAAAATGGAGTTACTTTCGCCCATTCGGCGAGGCATTGTACAAATGCAAGGTACTGCTTATGTAGGTAATAAAATCGTTTCAGAAGCTGAATTAACGGCTCAAATCGTCAAGCGCTCATAAAAATGAATCATTCCAGCCATTCCCTCTCCGTTATACACCCTGATGCAAAAATTGGGGAAAACGTTCAGATTGGACCTTTTTGCTACGTTGACCAAGATGTAGAAATCGGTGCTGGTACCTGGATCGGGTCGCACGTGACTATTTATAATGGCGCTCGCATTGGCAAAAATTGTAAGATTTTTCCTGGTGCTGTGATCTCCGGCATTCCCCAAGATTTAAAATTTCAAGGTGAAACGACCACCACTGAAATTGGCGATGGCACAACCATTCGCGAATACGTGACGGTGAATCGTGGCACGGCTTATGCCAATCGCACCGTAGTCGGAAAAAACTGCCTGCTCATGGCGTACGTCCACGTAGCACATGATTGCTTCCTGGGCGATCATGTTATTCTTGCCAATAATGTAACACTGGCAGGGCACGTCACCATTGAAGATTGGGCAATCCTAGAAGGTTTGGTAGCCGTACAGCAGTTTATTCGCATTGGTGCCCACAGTTTCATTGCAGGGGCGTCGCTGGTGCGCAAGCATGTGCCGCCTTACGTGAAAGCAGCCCGCGAGCCACTGTCCTATGCTGGAGTAAATGTCATTGGCTTGCAACGCAGAGGTTTTACCGTCGAACAAATTCATCAGATTCAGGAAATCTACCGCATCTTATTTGTAAAAGGCTATAAAATTTCCAACGCTGTCAGAATTATTGAACAGGAAATTGCCCCTAGCGGCGACCGCGAACGGATTCTGGATTTTATTCAGGAGGCAAATGATAATGAAGTTGGTATTATGCGTGGCTTCCGCCAAATCAATGGCAACAAGGTAAAAAGTGAGGAAAAAGGCGTGCGCGACGAGGATTAATGGGCTAACCCCAATTTATCTATTGGGACAAGTTTTGCCAATTTACCGATGTGTGAATTAAAAATGAGAATTGAATTACAGCATATTGCCAAACGCTACCGCTACGAATGGGTGCTGCGGGGGGTGAATTTGCAGTTGGAAACTGGAAAAAATTACGCCATCACCGGTCCGAACGGCTCAGGTAAATCTACTTTATTAAAAATATTATCCGGGCATTTAACGCCTTCCAAAGGGAAAATTCAGTTTTCTATTGATGAAAAACTACTTGCCAGTGAATTGGTTTACAAGCAGTTAAGTTATGCAGCCCCTTATATTGATCTGATTGAAGAATTTACTTTAACCGAAGCATTACATTTTCATTATAATTTCAAACCTTTTATTAATAATCAAACGCCGAAAGATATCATAAAACTCCTTGGATTTAAAAAAGCGCAGGATAAAGCCATTCGCTATTTTTCTTCCGGTATGAAGCAGCGTTTAAAGCTGGCGCTCGCCATTTGTTCGGACACGCCATTTTTATTGCTGGACGAACCCACCGCTACCCTCGACCGCCAGGGTGTAGAATGGTATCAAAGTTTGATTCGACAATTTGCGGATAATCGTTTGGTTATCGTCGCTTCGAATGTGGAGGAGGACTTCTTTTTTTGTGAGGAACGGGTGAGTATTTTGGATTTTAAAACTTGACGCTATTGTATCTATGGATGCTTTTGATACTATAAGATGCTATAGCTTCGCGAAGCGAGCATCGCAGTATCCAAAGAAGCTAAAGATTTGCCTTCAATTCTACCAATAAATTTTTTAATCTTTCCAATGTCTCAATCACCTGCTGTTTTCCTTTGTCGCGCTGGTGGCGGTCTTTGAGTTCCTGCTTGGCGCCGCTGAGGGTGAAGCCGCGTTCTTTGACGAGGTGGTAAATTTCCTTGATTTGCTCAATATTTTGTTGCGTGAAGCGTCGGTCGCCCTTGCTGTTTTTGTGCGGTTTGAGGATGTCAAATTCCGTTTCCCAAAAGCGGATGAGCGACTTGGACACGCCGAACATATCCGCCACTTCGCTGATGCTGTAATAGCGTTTCAAACTGTCTTCCTGCTCCGCAAACATAGGCAATTGATTCATGGTATTTTGGAGAATGGGGTAATAGGGTGATGGGGTGATAGGGAAATAAGAAAATGCGTATTAAGTTATCCCCCTATTACCCTATCCTCCTATCGCCGTTTTTTACGAATCCATTGCAAAAGCATAATAATATTCGCCGGGATAATCTTCATAAACCCCTTCTAACATTATTTTTCCTTTAGCGGATTTTAATATTTTTATAAATTCTTCGACATTATTTACTTTTTTGTCCCCTACTTTAGTAATAATAAAACCCGGTTCCATATTGGTACGTTCAATCTTGCTACCGCGAATAATACTCACGACTTTTACGCCGGTAGCGCCCGCGCGACGTATCTCGTCAGCCGTGAGGTCTTGCACATCAAAACCCAGGTCTTTCAGCATTTCCTCATCGCTCGAAGCGACTATCGTCGTATTATTACTTTTGTTCTTGAGCAGCACTTTGGCAATTTGCTTCTTGCCTTCGCGATAATATTCTACATTTAAAGTATTGCCAGGGCGATAGCGACCCACTTGTTCCTGCATTTCCGGCATGGTACGTGTTTTCACGCCATTGATACCAATGATTACGTCGCCTTTTTGCAGCCCCGCATCATCCGCGCCACTGCCCGGACTTACTCTGGTGATATACACCCCTTCAATCGCATCCAAACCCAATTCTTTCGCGCGTTCGGTCGTCATTTTATCAATAAAAACACCGAGCATACCGCGTTGTACAACGCCATAATCGCGTAAATCTTTGATTACTTTTCGGACTAAATTGGACGGAACAGCGAAGGAATAACCTTCATAACGTCCTGATCTGGTGATGATTGCAGTATTTACGCCAATCAATTCGCCATTGGTGTTCACGAGCGCGCCGCCGCTATTGCCGGGATTCACCGCCGCATCGGTTTGAATAAAGGATTCAATTCGATCTTGCCCTTCCAGAATATCAATGCTGCGTCCTTTCGCACTTACAATGCCGGCGGTAACGGTCGATTCAAGATTGAACGGATTTCCAACTGCCAGTACCCATTCGCCTACACGCAGCGAATCGGAATTTCCAAAACGCATATACGGCAATTTTTCGGCATTTATTTTTAATAAAGCCAAATCTGTACTAGGGTCAGTACCAATGAGTTCTGCTTCAAATTCGCGTTTGTCATTCAAGGTTACACCAATTTTAGTGCCCTCCTCAATTACATGATTATTGGTTACAATATAACCATCGGCGGAAATAATAATGCCGGAACCAGAAGAAGTACCGTAAGAATTGCTCCCCCAAAAGTCGAAGCTGCCACCCGATTGTTGGGTTTTGATGTTGACCACCGAAGGCGTCACTGCTTCCGCTGCCGCAATAAAATCAGTGGGTGCCGAAGACAAAAACGTGCGCAAAGGCGCGTCGGATAAGGGATCGTTGGCTAACTGTGCGTAAGAACCTGACGACGGTTCCCGAATGATAACCTCCGGCTGCGGGGCGATCCAACGATAAATAAAGATGGCTAATACGGCGCTCAACAAAGAGCTGACTGCCACAATAACGTATTGCTTCATATCAGTGGAAAAGTTTTCGCGTCTAAAAGTTTGCTCCAGCACTACTAAAATAGGGGGAATGCTCCGAATTAACGCCAAATTAAAGAAAATAATTTCAATTATTTGGACGAAATGTCGGCTTCCTTCGGTTAAATTGCCGATTCAACGATTTTTAATGTAAAACGCTTTTGCAAAAGGCAGTGTTTACACTTGAAAAAAGACGAAAAATGAACATGAAGGAACAAACCAACGTACCCGACCAACGCCCGCCCGCGTCCGGGAACATCTGGGGTTGGAAATTTTCTTTGATTAGCCTCGGCATTATTTTGTTTATGGTGGCACTGGCGGCTTTCCGGCATTGGCAACTGGGCGTGCCGGTCAATTTGGAAAATGTACAGGTGCCAGATTCAACAGAAGTAATAGAAGAGCAAAGAGATACATTAGATTAAATATTACAATATTATAACCTCATAATATATGCAATTTTACAAATATCAAGGAACAGGGAATGATTTTATTATGATTGACCAGCGGGAAACGCAATATCTTACCCGCGCGGATGTAACAAGGATTGAACAATTATGTAATCGCCGCTTCGGAATTGGTGCGGACGGGCTGATTTTATTACAAAATCGGGACGGATATGATTTTGAAATGATCTATTTTAATTCCGATGGGCGCGAGAGTTCGATGTGTGGCAATGGCGGGCGCTGCATTGTGGCTTTTGCCAAACAATTGGGCGTTATTAAAGATAAAGCTTATTTCTTAGCCATTGATGGTGAGCATGAAGCAATCATTCGCCCCGATGGTTGGGTCGAGTTGAAAATGACAGATGTAAAAAGCGTAGAAAACGGCGGAGATTATTATTATTTAAATACCGGCTCGCCTCATTACATTACTTTTGTAAATAACATCGAGGAAGTAAATGTTTTTGAACAAGGACGCGCCATTCGTTATAATGATCGCTTCAAAAAAGAAGGCACGAATGTAAATTTTGTGCAGGCACAAGCTGATGGAATCGTGGTAGCTACGTACGAGCGCGGCGTTGAAGACGAAACGCTTTCCTGCGGCACGGGCGTTACAGCGGCGGCGATTGCTTATTACATGAAATCCGGTCGGAATATCAATTCGACGGTGCCCATTCAGGTCAAAGGAGGCAAGCTGGAAGTCCGGTTTGAGCCTGATGGTCAGGGTTTTACAAATATTTGGCTTTGTGGACCGGCGGAATTGGTATTTGAAGGAGATATTGAATGATGCCTTGTATTTATTAATATTATAAATTAATTAAAGGTAAATGGCGTTATAATATTATAATATTCTGCTGTTTTAAATAAGTGTATAATATTAAATAAAATTATAATATTTTATATAATGTAGCAAAACAGCCGGATATTTATGAATGAAAAATATCCGGCTGTCGTTTATGTGTAGATTTTTGATAATTAAAGCTTTATAAAGATTTTTCGCCAGTATAAAATCCAGGTCATACCCAGAATAAGCAGCACATAAGCAATGGCATACGCCAGGGATGCGTTATAAGGCGAAGTAAATACCGGCTCGAAAAACTGAGTGTAAATCCAGCTGAGTATGCTTTGCGTTTTATCTCCTTCGGTCGGAATTTGTATCAATGCCGATAATTTTATCAAAAAACCGGACATTACATAAGCGAAAAGGGCATTGGTGCCAAAAACGACGAAAGGTTTGATCCAGCCTTTGTAACCGAGCACGTCCACCAGCCAATAAGTTAAACCTAAACCCAGCAACCCCAGCCCGCCGACATAAAGTACATAAGAACTCGTCCAGATTTTTTTATTAATGGGAAACAGCGGATTCCAGATCAAGCCGATGGCAACCAGGATAGCGCCGATGGCAAATAACGCAGTCAATTTTTCATAATGTGTGCGGTTGGTCTTGAGCCAAAGCCCGGTAAAGACGCCGATCATGCCAGTGACAATTGCCGGAAGGGTGCTGAGCAACCCCTCAGGATCCCAAACTTTGGATTGTTTCCATAAGTGATTGGTACCCAGTACGGTACGGTCGAGCCAGGCACCAAGATTGGTTTCCGGTTGCAGGTTAGGTGGATTGCCGTCAGGAACAGGAACGAGGGTCATTAATGCCCAGTAGCCCAATAAAATTGCGGCACTTAGCCATACCTGCGTGCGCCAGTTTTTGAGGTAAACAAAAATAAGCGAGCAAAATAAATATACCAATGCGATGCGCGTGAGCACGCCGGGAATGCGGATGGTTGCCAGGTCAAATCTGGGAAAACCGGCTAAAAACATAGCTATTACGAAAATTAATAATGCACGGCGTAAAATTTTGAACATAATTTGCTGACGGTCAGTACCTTCGCTGATGCGGCGACCCAGCGCCAGCGGAATAGCAACGCCCATAATGAACAGAAAAAACGGGAATACCCAATCCGTCGGCGTACAGCCATGCCATTCGGCGTGCAGCAGTGGCGCATACACGTGCGACCAGTCGCCCGGCGTATTCACCAAAATCATACCGGCAATGGTAATGCCGCGAAAAACGTCTAAAGAAAGCAGGCGCTTGCTCGGTTCCATGATTTTAAATTTCGAGTTTTAGGTTGCAAATTTTACAAGCCGGGATTAGTTTTATAATATTAAATGAAATAATAAATCTTAAATAGTTAATGATTATGCTTTTATAAAAATTTTACGCCAATATAAAATCCAGGTAATGCCCAGGTTTACGAGCACAAATGCAATAGCGAAAGCGAGGGATGCATTGTAAGGCGATGCAAATAAAGGTTTAAAAAAAGTAATATATACCCAATTGAACATAGATTGTTTACCGCCATCGGGCGTCGCCCATTGAATACTGAACATGGTAATGGCGAGCAATTCTGATAAGACGTAAGCAAACAGTGCATTGGTGCCAAACACGACAAATGGCTTGGTCCAGCGTTTATACCCAAGTACATCAACCAGCCAATACACCACACCCAGGCATAGCAGCGCCAATCCCGCCTGATACAATACATATGAACTCGTCCAGAGCTTTTTGTTGATCGGGAAAATAGGATTCCACAGCAACCCCAAGACGATTAAAATCGTACCAATGGCAAACATGCCGGTCAATTTCTCATAATCATTGCGGGGCGTTTTGAGCCAGGTGCCGGTGAGCACTCCACTTAGCCCGGTGGCAATGGAAGGAATCGTGCTGAGAATACCTTCAGGATCAAACGCAACGGGCGTGCCGTTGACCACTTCGCCATGATATATGTGGTTCTCTCCTAATGTGACCCGATCGAGCCAGGTACCAAGATTGGTGAGCATATCCAAATTCGGTGGAACCGTACCTTCCGGGAAGGGCACCGGAACAAATGTCATTAATATCCAATATAATATCAGCAACCCCGCGCCAATCCAGGCCTGGGTGCGCCAATTATCAATGTAAATAAAAATAAGCGAACAGAAGAAATACACCAGTGCAATGCGTTGCAATACGCCCGGAATGCGCTGATGGGCCAGATCAAAATACGGGAAAGCATAAATAAATAAGCCTACTGCAAAAATGATGAGGGTACGCTTCAAAATTTTAAATAAAATCTGACGGCGGTCGGCTTGTTCCTGTACCCGCTTGCCCAACGCCAGTGGCACCGACACTCCCATAATGAATAAAAAGAACGGGAATACCCAATCGGTCGGGGTATTGCCATGCCATTGTGCGTGTTGCAGCGGCGGGTACACATATTCCCAGGTGCCGGGCGTATTCACCAAAATCATACCGGCAATTGTCAAGCCGCGAAAAACGTCTAAAGACAACAATCGTTTACGCTCTTCCATAATGTAGGGTTCAAGGTTGTGGGTTCAAAACCTCAAATAGCCAGGATTCAAGGGACTTTAAATCCTTTACGCAGTTGAACTTTTGAAACTTCTAAAGGTATAAATTTTTATGTTTAGGATAATAATGTTGATGTAATTGTTTTACTTATCGACGTTTGTCAAGTGTAATAAACTATGGCTCTCCCGTAAATTATCTGCCTTTCTGCCTCAATTTTGTTTTGCTACTTTGAATCGGAAATTGTCTGAACAATCACGTGTATAGACTGTTGGAAAAAATAGACTCCTATTATACCATTTTCCCGAATGTCCATAGGACTCCTTTGGAGTATGCCCTTGGCACAACTTATAATACGTATGAATTATTATTAAACGATTTAATTTTCAAGCTTTTGTACGCCATCTCATTTCAAATTTGGCATTATACCTATCCTTTAACGACTAACGCATAGTGAAAAATAATATTTAATTATTGAATTTAACTAAAAACCTTATGGAACGTGAAACAATGTACGAAAACCGATCACAAGGACGATTGGATTTTGTAAAAAGAATCTCTTGGAGTGCGGTGTTTGCTGGGGTACTCGTTGCGGTAGTAACACAAATACTACTTACTTTACTTGGATTAGGTATCGGTCTAGGTACAATTGATCCCTTAGAAGAAAGCAAGCCGTTGCAAGGTTTAGGAATTGGCAGCGCGATTTGGTATATCATCAGCAGTTTGCTTTCCTTGTTTGCGGGCGGTTGGGTAGCTGGTCGACTGGCTAGTACCCCTCGCTTGTTTGATGGCATTATTCATGGCGTGCTGACCTGGTGTTTGGCGACCCTGCTTACGCTTTATTTCCTGACTACGACTATCGGAAATGTAGTAGGTGGAGCAAGTAGATTGCTTGGAGATGTGTTGGGCGTAGCCGGTCAGGGTATTGCAGCAGTCGCACCAACAGTGGGCGATGCAGTCAAAGATGAATTAAAGGAGAATAACCTTGATTTGACGGACTTGCGCCGAGAGGTAGAACAAGTACTGCGACAAACGGAGAAGCCAGCATTGCAGCCCGATGCACTCGAACAGCAAGCCGAACAGGCTGGCGAACAAGCAGCAGCTACCGGCGAGCAAGCTGCGGCAAATCCACAAGCGGCAGATGAAAATATTGATAACCTCATGAGCCAATTCATTGAACAGGGAGAAAATGTAGCCAATGAATTTGACCGGGATGCTGCCATCAACGTGGTGATGAATCGCACCGGCAAAAGCCGAACCGAATCAGCCCGAATTGTAGATAACTGGATCAGTACTTTTGAGCAAGCTCAGGTAGCGCTGGTACAAAAACGGGAACAAGCCGAAGCGAAGGCTCGGCAGGTTGCTGATGATACTGCCGCCGCTGCATCCAAGGGCGCTATCTTTGGGTTTATTGGCTTGCTGCTTGGTATGGTTGCTTCGGGTTTTGGCGCTAAGTTGGGTACAGATTCTAAGGATCATTATAATCCCACCGATCGCCCTATTGCAGAGGCTGGGTAGAAGTGTTTAGTCAATACCTCGGAAGGAAATCCCCAATACACATTGTTAAACGACATTTGAACGAGAAAAATACGGAATTCATCGGGAAAAATGTAATACCATATACCTTTTTGTTCGCTTGCGACGTTTTCATATTCGCATAGCTAAAACATGTTTATGGGATTGTTGAAATCGCCGGAGCCGTCTGTAAAGACTACTTCGGCGATTTATTTTCGTGGCGCAGGCTTTATCCTGCTTGCGTTGTACCGCCTTCAGGCTCACCAGGATAAACTGTTCATCTACTCATCGCTTCGCTCCATCGAAAAAGCTTCCTGCATTCGCTTTTTTCAACTTCATTTGTGCTGGCAACTCAAACCGGAATTTATACGAATATAATATAATTAAAAATTGATAAGTGAATAAAGTTGTTGAATAATATAATAATGGCATTAAAGTTATTGATTATCAATTTATTAGAATTGAATTTTTTAAATAAAATAGAATTTAAACTGGCTGTTTATCATTACCAGCCATGCATTCATGCTTAAAATACGAGTCCATGTTACGAAATTTTACTTCCGCTTTTGCCCAGGCGCTGGAAAGCATTCGCAGCAATTTTTTTCACACGTTTTTGTCCATTCTCGGCATCGTCATTGGTGTGGCAGCCCTGGTATCCATTCTATCGCTCATTGATGGCATGGAAAAATTTGCCAACGATCAAATCAGCAGTACAACCGATTTAGAAAGTATTCAGGTGCAAACCGAAACTAATCGGCGTGTCAATCAAGTCAATATTACAAAAGATACTTTTCCGGCACTAATGTATGAGCAATTGCCTGATTTACAGGCGCTTTTGCAAGATCAAGCCAGCGCAGTACTGGCGCATCGCAGCACCGGCGAAATTACTTTGCAGGGACAAAATGAATTTTATGGTGCCTGGCTCATTGGCATAGCACCGCAACTGCCGGAATTTCCTAAGCCGGAAATCGAATTTGGCAGAACTTTTAATGCAGCAGAGGTGGCTGCCAAAGCGCCGGTCGCGGTTTTAAACTTTCAATTGGCAAAATCCATCGTAGGCGATCAATCGAATCAAACGTTGGTAGGCAAAACCATTCAGGTAAAAGATCAAACATTAAAAATAATTGGCATATTAAAGGAGAATAAATTGCCGATGGCGCAATTATACATGCCGCTTACTTTGGTGCCCGCCAGCGAAATGCGAGCAGACCCGGCGGTTGCTATGATTCATGCGAATTCGGTGGAACTGGTGCCCGTCTTGAAAAAAAAGGTTGAAGATTGGCTCCAGCAAAAGTACGGTAAGCTTGCCAAAGACTTTTCGGTCTCCACCAATGAATTCAGGGTGGACCAAGTTGCCAAAGGCTTTTTACTCTTCCGTGTCGTGATGGGATTTATTGTTGGTATTTCTATTCTGGTGGGGGGCATTGGCGTGATGAATGTGCTGCTGATTTCGGTAACCGAACGCACTTCCGAAATTGGCATTCGCAAGGCAATGGGCGCGAACAAAAGCGATATTTTACGCTTGTTTTTGTCCGAATCGATCACGGTTTCCTTATTAGGTAGCATGTTGGGTTTAATCCTTGGCGTTTTATTTACAATGGCTGCCATTCCTATTATTAAAGCCTTTGTTGATGTGCCGTTTCAGGCGGCTTATACCTGGAATACTTTTTTGATCATCACCACCATTGCTATTTTAATCGGCGTTATTTTTGGAACGTATCCTGCCATGAAAGCCGCACGGCTCGACCCGGTAGAGGCGATTAGAAGAGAATAAACGACAAACTGGTCAAGCAGTTTTGGAGAATATAATATAATGTTTACTATTAATATTATTAACGGTGTTGTATTGCTGCTGCCCGCTATATTTTTAGTCTTGTAGTTTTATTTAAAAAATGTTGATTTACAAAAATTTATTGATGAATTGGTGTGTCGGTAAATTAGTGCATTGATTATAATATTTTAATAAATGATTATATTATTAGAGAATTAATATTCACTTTGATTACAATATTAATTCATACTTTTCTTCCAATACCGGCACGCCCCAGAGTACGCTTTCTTTCGCTTGAATGCGTTTGAATCCGGCGGCTTTATAGAGTGCTGCTGCGGTGTGTAAGGCACTGATGGTGAGCAGGTGCACCGAGGCATAGCCTTTATCCCGACAAAATTGTAACGCTTCGTTGATCAGCTTTTTACCCAAACCCCAGCCGCGCAGTTCAGGATGCAAAATAAACCAACGCAACTGCGCCTCCTGCGCCGAGCATTCGACAATCGCAATACAACCCTTCACCCCGTTCTCATTTTCAATGATCCAGATATGGCTGCGCTCATTTTTATGTAGCACAAACTGGGCGAGCGGCTCCGCCACATACGCTTCAAAAGTCGTGTCAAATCCTTGTTCCTGCGCATACAAAACGCCATGCAGGTAAACAATAGCGCCAAAATCGCCGGGACGCATCTCGGTCCGAATCGTAACGGGTATTGTTGGAATCATTCGTGCTGTTTTGAATTTCAAACATAATAAAAATTTCCATTTTGTGCACAAGGGATTGATGTAGCTTATTGCCCGGCAATGATTTTCGTCATTTCTAAACCCTGCTTACATCCGTAGCTTTGTACGAATGAAAACAGTCGGAAATAATATAAAATATGTAATAACTGGCTGAATACTTTCATTTTTTTATCATTATTATTTCATTTTCTAAAGTTTTCCCGAAATGAGCGTTGATTTAGTAAATAAATATAATACGCCGGTACCGCGTTATACGAGTTATCCGAGTGTGCCGTATTGGGGCGAGACGCCGCCGACTCAGCAGGAGTGGGCGAAGCAAGTGTACCTCACTTTTCAACAGCATCGAGAAATCAGCCTGTACATTCACCTGCCTTACTGCGAAAGTCTTTGTACCTATTGTGGCTGCAACAAGCATATTACAAAAAATCATGCTGTAGAATTGCCTTATTTACAAAGTGTTTTGCGAGAATGGCAATTGTATGTCGATATTTTAAAAGAAAAGCCCATCCTGCGCGAATTGCATTTGGGAGGTGGTACGCCGACCTTTTTTCAACCTGCCAACCTGGAATTGCTGATTCGGGGTATTCTGGAAAAAGCCGAAGTGCCGCAAAGGCACGATTTTAGTTTTGAGGCGCATCCGAATAGTACGACTTTCGAGCATTTGCAAACCTTGCGAAATCTGGGCTTCAATCGGGTCAGCATCGGTGTACAAGATTTTGACGAGCATATCTTACACATTATCAATCGTTTCCAAACGGAAACGGAAGTAGAAAATGTAGTACGCTGGTCGCGCGAACTTGGGTACGAGTCGGTCAATTTCGACCTTATTTTTGGATTGCCGCATCAAACGCCGGAGCATATTTATACCACCATGCAAAAAGTGGCGGCGCTGCAACCGGAACGTATTGCATTTTATAGCTATGCGCATGTGCCCTGGGTGAAGCCAAGCCAGCGTGCCTATTCGGAAGATGATTTGCCACAAGGCCAGGAAAAACGGGCATTGTACGAGTTGGGGCGTGAGTTGCTCGAAAACATCGGTTATCAGGAAATTGGCATGGATCATTTTGCACTGCCCAAAGATGCTTTGTTCAAGGCGATGCAGGCAGGTACGATGCACCGCAATTTTATGGGCTATACGCCTTATTTTACAGGACTTTCCATCGGTTTAGGCGCTTCTGCCATCAGCGATAGCTGGACCGCATTTGCGCAAAATGAAAAAACGATTGTAGCCTACCGCGCCGCCGTAGATAGCGGCGAACTCCCAATATTTAAAGGATATATCCTGACCGAAGAAGACCAGATTTTGCGGCAACATATTTTAAATATCATGTGTCGGCTTGGCACCTCCTGGTATAATGAAAATGAACAATGTGAAGCGCTTTTTGAGGGTTTGAAAAGATTGGAAGCGCTCGAGGAGGATGGCTTGGTAATATTACATCCTTTTGAAATCAACGTTACAGAAGCGGGGCGACCTTTTATTCGCAACATTTGTATGATGTTGGATGCCCAATATTGGCGGCGGCAACCCGCCGGAAAGCTATTTAGCCAGGCGGTTTAGGGGATTGATAATTGATGATTGACAATTGATAATTGATGAATAAATGAGTGGATATTGTATAATAAAACCCGATTTAATGTAATAAAAACATTGGAATTTATAATAATATCGATTGTTATTTTGATTTTTTAATCATAAAACCGGAAGCCATGAGAAAAGAACAAGCAGGAATCTGGCTGGATTCGCGGCAAGCTTTTGTCATTCGCCTGAAAAAAGGAACGGCAGAGGTACAACGCATTGAATCCGACATTCATACGGGAGAAGTAAAAGGGGGTAGTCGTAGCAGTACGCCTTGGGGACCACAACTGAGTGTATCAGAAAGTAAATGGCTGGAACGCAGAAAACATGAGGAAAAAGCATACTTGAACAAGGTGAAAGCTGCCGTAGAAGATTTGGATGAACTCTATATTTTTGGTCCGGCAGAAATGAAAATGCACTTTGAAAAGCTGCTACTCAGCGACCGGAATTTCAAGCCGGTTATTTTAGCGCTGGAAACGGCGGATAGCATGACGGAGCCACAAATGATTGCACAAGTGAAAGCATTTTATGCGGTAGTTGGCAGCGAAAGTTGATAAAAATCAATGCTTTAGGTGAGAAATACTAGTTACGGGAAGATCAGGTTAGCCTAATTTTGAAGTATCAAACGATGTATGAATTTCCTAACCAAAACTGAACATTATGTTACGCGCTAACATTCGAAACCGGGCATTTGATAGAATGGGTGAAGGATTTGCTCACCTGATTGATCCAGGTCACTTTCTGGGAAGAAGTGCATTTGATGTTCCTTATCGGGACAAAGAAAAAGTGCCGCCCGTAAATCTTAAGCAAGACGGCAAGTTGTTTGAACTGGAAGTGGCGGTGCCAGGTTATCAAAAAAATGATATTGAAATTACTGTAAAAGATGATATGTTGATGATAAAAGGCGAAAAACGCCGCTCAGAACATACCAATGCCGATCAGTATATTTTTGAAGAATTTAATTACAATTCTTTTGAGCGCTCTTTCCGCCTCGATCCGCGCATTGCGCACGAGCGAATTACCGCACAATACGAAAATGGTATTTTGAAGCTGACTTTTACCGACGTTCCTAAAGAAGAGGAAACGACGTACCAGAGAGTGGCTGTCAATTAAGCCGATGTATTACACAAACTCCTTATGGGTAGGGCTGCTCGAAGGACGGTATCAAACAACACTCACTGAAAACTTGCTCTACTGAACGTTTAAAGCCGGAACGCATTCCGACTTTGAGCGTTCAGTTTTTAATATGATAAGATTTAATTATAATATTAATAATTATTTTTTATATTAGATCAATAAGAATAAAGTATTATCTGTAAATCGTTAATAATTAACTATTAATACCTGAAAATTGCACTCGCCAGCGTATCCTCCGAAGGCATTTCCTCCGATTCCAGCACATACACGGTACCCTGTTGCAAAAAAGTTTGAACTGCCGCCATATTCAGCAAAGAAGCATTAGTCAACGTTTTCTCCTCGTCCAAACGAACTTCCTGTGTAGCCGGCACAAAAATACCGTACACATCGCCTTGTTTAGCTAAAAAAAGCGTTTCCACCCGACCATTTACTGCCGCCGGTATAATATCTTGTAATAAATTGGACGCTTTTTCATAAGCCAAAAATTGTCCGAATTGCTCCAGGCTTTCGGTCTTTTCTTGTTGAAAATGAGGCGCTACCAATTCCCAGGCGCGTTCATGAAGCGTTGTTTGTGGTAAATTTTCGGTATTGCCGCGTATAAATTCCGGGTATAAATGGGCATAATCATTTACTTCCTGGTAAATAGGAAATAAATATTCTACCCCAGCTATGATTAAAGGCGCTTTTTCATTATGTAATATTTCTTTTAATCCATTATTAATTGCCCGCAAGTATTGACGAATTTCGTCATCATCATCCGCGCGACCACTGCCTTGCCCGTGAAAAACTGCGCCCCTGCCGCGTTGTCCGGCGCCACTTCGGTGTTGCAACGAACGCTGTTCATAATCATACCCGACTACATCGCGCAACTCCTCCGGTAAG